>JBGVJM010000132.1:0-4556 GCA_045129415.1 Eubacteriales bacterium | reverse complement strand
GACATAGACTCAACGCCAAAATCGCAAACGCCCGCCTATCTCGCGGGGCTTCGGGCAAAGGACGTCATCACCAAAATTAACGGTAAAACTGTGACCGACGCGGCACAACTCACGGGCGAGGTCGAGGGCTCGGGGGGAAATCCCATAGCCTTGACCTACAAGCGAGCCGGCGTTGAAAAAACCGTAAATATAACGCCCGCATATTGCGAGAGCGAGGCTCGGTACAAAACGGGCGTGTGGGTGAAGGATAGCGGCGCAGGTATCGGAACTGTGACGTATATCATTCCCGAAACCTTAGAGTTCGGTGGCTTGGGACACGGAATTTGCGACAACGATACGGGTGAGCTTATAGCCATTCGTAGCGGAGTGGTCATGGACGTGGGCATCAGCGCCATCAAAAAGGGCGTTTCGGGTACTCCCGGCGAGATAAAGGGCTATTTCGGCACAAATAAGCTGGGAAAAATGATGAAAAACACCGACTGCGGCGTTTTCGGACAATTCGTCTCCCTGCCGCAAAACGTTGGTAAGACCATCGGTGTCGCAATGCGCGACGAGATACGCGAGGGCGAAGCCACGGTAGTCTGCACGCTGGACGGCGGCACTCCCCAAAGCTACACCATTGAAATAACCTCTATAAACAAGCGCGCGGACGGCTCAAAATGCTTTATGATAAAGATAAAGGACGCGCGCCTCATTGAGAAAACGGGCGGTATCGTCCAAGGCATGTCAGGCTCCCCCATCATTCAGGGCGGCAAGCTTATCGGCGCGGTGACTCACGTTATGGTCAACGATCCCACCTGTGGCTACGGCATATTTATCGAGAATATGCTCAACCAAATGTATAGCCCCGCGGCGTGAAAAATCAAAAGGCAATACCTATTGTGGTATTGCCTTTTCTTTGTTCAAAAATGTCCGCCCTCTATTTCGGCGGTATTCTTGCCGTGAATTATTACGGTCTTATCCTCGGGTACGTATTCGTCCGGGAAATGCACCATGACCTGCTTTCCCTCAAGCTTCTCTTGCAACGTCCTTATATCCACGTCCGCTACTCCCCTGCCAGTTCTCAAGGCAAGGCTCGCCGCCTCTCCTGCGGCTTGACCTGTCAATATTGCAGGCGGAATTACGCGCAAAAGATCCCAGCCGTAACCCGTTCCGTCCGCGCTTCTGCCTGCGGTTATAATGTTGGGACAGTCGCGTCTCGTAAGCGTGCGCAACGGCACCTCGAAAAGATGATCTCGATGCTCAAAATCGTTGATAGCGCAAACCGAATCCTCAAAATGCCTATACGCGTCCGACACCTTCAAGGAATAATCTCCCTTGATATGCGCGGTGGTCCTGAACTGCGGCATGCCCGGCGCAGTAACGATATCGCGCGTTTTTCTATCCGTATTTTTCAATTTATCGAGTATCAAAAGCTGATTTTTTACTATGTAATCCGTCACATCCTCGGCGCAAAGTCCCGACCAGCGAGGAACGTCACTCGGCTGACCGTCACCGAAAAGATTTATGCCGCCGCCCGTAAAATCCTTGTATATGTATCGGATATCCTGCCTCTCAACTGCCTCTCGGCAACCGCTAAGGTCAACCATTTTAGTAATGAACGTAAAGAAGTTCTCTCCCCGCACCACAGGTACGTTGCCGCGGCGCAAAACATCACAGTCTCCCGTTGTATCTATCAGCATGCCGCACTCGTAAAGCTCTATGCCGCCCTTACTTGCGGTGACTACTCCGCGGCATACGTTTCCGTCCATTATGGTATCTATCGCCATACAGTCAAAAAGAATTTCCGCTCCGCTGCTTTTTATCTCCTCGGTCAGCTGATATGCAAATATCGCGGGAGAATATCTTTGCACGTATCTTACGCGGGTGGGCTCTGTCGGCTCGCCGTTTTTCCACTCCGCAGGAATGGTGTCAAATCCAAGCTCGGCGCTCTTGCGCAACCACTTCTCTGCAAGACCGAAAATAATCTGCTTGCCGCGTCCGTTACACATCGGAACAAAAAAGTTTATAAGTCCAAGCGTACCAAGTCCGCCCAAAATATTGCTCTTTTCAAGAATGAGCGTTGACAAGCCGTTTTGCGCGGCGCTTACCGCCGCCGCAACGCCAGCAACACCGCCACCGCAAACGATAACGTCATAGCGCTTTTTTACCGTCAAAGCCTTTGAATAGGTGATATTTTGCATACAGATGCCCTCCATAGCCATTCATTAGGATCATTATACACCATTTTGCGCGTATTTTCAACAATATTGGAAAATTCTCGCACGATCAATGCTATATTAAAGCAAATGTTATTTTTATTGACAATCACACAGCCAAATGATATAATTTACCTGATATTACGTCAAAAACTATTACGTAAAGGACTTTTATGATAAAAACAAACACGAAAAACAAAATAAAAACCGTCGCGCTCGCGCTGCTCGTTATGGCGATATGGGGACTTCTCTACCCTGTAATGAAAATGAGCTACGGCGCGTTCAGGATAGCGGCGGACGACATACCCACAATCATTCTCTTTGCGGGAGTGCGCTTTGCGCTTTGCGGCGCGGGATTGGCGATAATTTCGGCGATACGCGACAAAAAAATAGTGCTGCCAAGCAAAAAAGAGGCTCCGCACGTGGTCTTAGGCACGCTGTTTACCGTCATTTTGCAATACAGCTTTATTTACATCGCGCTGGCTGTCGGCGACAGCTCAAAAAGTGCTATTATCAAGCAGGTCGGATTTCTGTTTTTGGGTTGCTTTGCCTTTCTCTTTGACAAGAGCGACAAATTCTCTATCCGAAAGCTTATCGCAGGGCTTTTAGGCTTTGCGGGAATAATAGTTACAAGTATAGACGGCTCGGCGTTCGCCTTTGGACTTCCCGAAATATTGCTCATTCTCTCCTCGGCAAGCGCCGCGGCGGGAACGGTGGTCGCAAAGCGCGTAACTCAGTCGCTCTCACCCGTAAAATACGTGGCTTACACTCAGCTTGCGGGCGGCGTTGTTTTGACGGTTGCGGGTGCTGTTATGGGCGGCAAAATAACCTACGCGGACGGCTACGGAATAGCCATTTTCGCCTTTTTGTGTATCACAAGCGTGGTCGCATACGTCATCTGGAACAAGCTCTTAAAGACCTCGCATATCTCCACCCTGTCCATCATCAAGTTTGCCGAGCCGCTTTTCGCGGTCGCATTTTCGGGACTCTTGCTCAGCGAGGACATATTTAAGATCACATACCTCATCGCTCTTTTACTCATTTTAGCCGCGATACTTACCGAAAACGTCACCTATAACAAAACGAAATAACAAAAAAGCTCCCCGAGCCTTCGGGGAGCTTTGATTTTATTTATTAAGCTGATTGAGACTTGCGGTATGCGCGATAACGATGAGCTTTTGCTCCTCGGTAAGCGGAGCTCCGGGGTCTATTCTTACCGCAACGTCGTCGCCGCTTCTTATCGCAACTACGTTTATATCGTAATTCTTGCGGAGATCAAGCTCTATAAGGCTTTTCCCTGCCCACTCGCTTCTCACGTCAAGCTCGACCACGGAAATGTCCTTTGAAAGCGATATCATATCTATAAATCCCGAGCTCAAAAGATTTGTCGCCATACGTACTCCCGCCTCAAGCTCGGGAATTACCGCCTCGTCCGCGCCCACGCGCTTCATTATCTTTCTATGCATTTCGTTTGCGCACTTGACTATCACGCGAGGCACTCCCGCTTCCTTGCAAAGCGTTACCGCAAGCACTCCCGCCTCAAGATTTTCCGCCATGGCAACTATTACCACGTCAACGTTCTTTATACCAAGCTGATCAATAACGTCGGGGTCTGTTACGTCCGCACATTTGCAAACGGGAAGATAAAGCGCCGCATTGGCTACTACCTCCTCGTTATTATCCACCGCAATAACGTCCATTCCGTTATCGCAAAGCTCGCGAGCTACGGCAAAGCCGTACCTTCCAAGTCCAAACACCGCATAAGTTTTTTTATTCTTCATAACAAAAGTCCTTTCATACAAAAGTAATATCAGCCAACGCTTATGTCCTCTACGGGATCCTTAACTGCGTTTTGCTTTTGCCGCCTCGTGTTGAACGCGAGAGCCAACGATATAGGTCCTATCCTGCCAAAATACATTGTAAATATTATTGTAAGCTTGCCGAAAAGATCAAGCTTCGGCGTAAGTGCACGCGAAAGACCGACCGTTGCGGTGGCACTCACCGTTTCAAATATCAGGTCTATAAAGGGAGCGTCGGTCGTAGCCGACAAAAGAAGCGTTGACACAAGCAATACAAAGGACGACATAAGAAATACGCCGAGAGTTTTGCGCAGTGCCTCCTTGGCAACCGTGCGGTTGAACATAGTCGTTTGCTCCTTGCCCTTTATCGCCGATATGGCACTGCATATAAGCACTGCAACCGTTACAGTTTTGATGCCTCCCGCCGTTCCTACGGGTGAGCCGCCGATAAACATCAAAATGAGCGTTACTACCGATGCGCCGTTTGTCAGCGCCTCTTGGGGTATTGACGCAAAGCCTGCCGTTCTCGTGGTCACGGATTGGAACAGTGAGACTCCTA
>JBGVJM010000131.1:0-4119 GCA_045129415.1 Eubacteriales bacterium | reverse complement strand
ATCAAAAAGCACGACGGAATATGGACGGCGGCGAATTTTTTCGGTAAGCTGTCCCGCATCGTCATATCCCACGTATCCGGGAGGAGAACCGATGATTCTCGACACCGAATGCTTCTCCATAAACTCCGACATATCAAGTCTTATAAGCGTCTCAGGCGAATCAAACAGGTCCGCCGCAAGAATCTTGACAAGCTCGGTCTTACCTACTCCCGTAGGGCCGGCAAATATGAAGGAAACAGGCTTTCTCTTATATGAAACCCCTGCTCTATTGCGCTTTATAGCGCGAGCCACTGCGTCAACAGCCGTATCCTGCCCAACAAGACGCTCCTTGATCCTTCTTTCAAGAGTGTCAATCTTCACGTATTCATTCTCGGTTATTGACGTTGCGGGAACTCCCGTCCAAAGCTCAATGACCTCAGCCAAAAATTCCTCGGAAAGTGTCAGGGACTCACAACCTGCGCTTATCTCATCAAGTCTTGCGGAGAGGCGCATTTCCTCGGACTGAAGCTTGGCTATTCTCTCATATTTCTTTTGACTTTCCTTGTCGTCCGAGGTTATCGTCGCTTCAAGCTCCTCACGCTCGGATTTGAGCTTTAAAAGCTTATCGCGTATTTCAAGCGATTCGTTAAGCTCTCTTGAGGAAAGCGAGAGCTTGGATGCCGCCTCGTCAATAAGGTCTATTGCCTTATCGGGAAGGTATCTGTCTGTTATATATCTTTCCGATAACACCACTGCGCGATTCAATATTCGCTCGGGAATGGATATATTATGGAAATCCTCATAATAATGACTTATGCCGCGAAGCATTTCAACTGTCTCAGCAATAGACGGCTCGTTTACCGTTACGGGCTGGAATCTACGCTCAAGCGCCGAATCCTTTTCAATATATTTTCTATATTCGTTAAGCGTTGTAGCTCCGATTATGCGTATTTCACCGCGAGAGAGCGCAGGCTTTAAAATATTAGCCGCATTTACGCTTCCCTCGGCATCACCCGTACCGACTATATTATGCACCTCGTCAATAACGAGAATAGCTCGTCCGTGCTCCTTCACCTCCGCCAAAAGTCCGAGTATTCTTGACTCAAACTGTCCGCGGAACTGAGTTCCCGCAACGAGCGCGGTAAGATCAACCAAAAACAGCTCCTTGTCACGAAGCTTATAGGGTACGTTACCATCCGCAATTCTTATGGCAAGTCCCTCGGCTATCGCGGTCTTACCGACACCGGGCTCACCTATAAGACAAGGATTGTTCTTTTGACGGCGACAAAGAGTCTGGATAACTCTTTCCATCTCCTTTTCTCTTCCCACTATGCGGTCAAGCTTACCCTGGCGAGCACTCTCGGTGAGGTTTTTACAGTATGTGGAAAGATATTTATAGTTTTTACCGCCCTCGGCCTTCTTTTCTTTTTTGAAGGTGTTGCCATTTCCCGACATTGGATCAACCGGAACAACGTTACCGCCCTCGCTCATCTTTGCAATACCCTCGGTGGCTGCCTTGAGCGAATCAATGAGCCCACTGTCCTTAAAAAGCTTAGGAAGGTCAATGGCAGGCGCGCCTCCGTCCTCGCCGTCCTCCGAAGGAAATGCCGCGGCAAGCTCCTCTGCCATATCGTCCATCATTTCAGGAGATATTCCCATCTTTTTATATACGTCGCCAAGCATGTTTTCAACGGGCAAGCCAAGCTCCTTGGCACAGGTGACGCAAAGTCCCTGCGAGCTTTTGGTGCCGTTTTCCATTTTGGTTACGAAAATTGCCGCCACTCTCTTGTGGCAAACCGAACACATTACCATTTTATCTTCTGCTTTCTATTAAAATATGCTTCTTACGAATTCAAAAAGGCTTATCTCCTTGATAAATTTAAAAACGTAAGAGCTGTTATAAACTTCCATAATTTGCGGCTTATTTGCCGCGTTTGAAATGAATTCCATCACTGTAAACGTCGCTGTCGACGCAAGTGATGCGATAAATATACCTATAACAACACCGAGAGCTAAGCCGAG
Source organism: Eubacteriales bacterium (assembly GCA_045129415.1). Taxonomy (GTDB): domain Bacteria; phylum Bacillota; class Clostridia; order Oscillospirales; family CAG-272; genus SVTX01. The sequence goes on along the minus strand of JBGVJM010000131.1, from coordinate 2,118 downwards.
CAGTTTATCAAATCGCGTTATTATCGGTATCTCAATTTTTGAGAGCTTTTTGATCAAAAAGCTCGATACGGCAATGACCGCCGCAAATATCACCACAAAGGCGATAATGCCCGCAAATGCGTTTTGAACGGGCGTGTATTCCCCGCCGCCGACTATAAGATTAAGTCCAAGCAATGCCAGTGGTGTGCGCAAAATACCCGCAAGTATGATTGCGGCAATAAATTTTCCGAATGTCAGAAGCGAGCAAAAGAGTCCAAGCTTATAATGTCTTACCGCAAAAAGAACCACGATGGCCAAAATGGCAAGATCAATTACAATACTCATTAATTACACCTTTCAAATTTCAACAAAAGTTTTACTCAAAAGATATGTAATACGCCGCTGCTCCCGTGCATATAGCAACCTCGCCGCCGTCAAACACGGCAAGTCTGGCTCCGTCACTCTCAAATCGGCTTTGAGCTCTTCCTCCGAATCTCGTGTCAAATCTGAATGCGTAATCCTTTGTAAGCACAAAGGCATATTCACCGACAAGTCTTACGTCTGATACGTCTCCGGGAGCGTAACCCGTAAAGGTCACTCCGCCACTTGTGTCAAAGACTGCGATCATATTATTTGAAGCAATTCCGCCGTCCTCAAAAACGAGGGCAAAGCCTCCGGCATCCGTTGTATACCTAACAAGGCGCGACGCATAATCGTATCTTCCCTTTGCGGAAAGGTCCTTGTCATATACCGCCGCGTGATCCGAGCAAATAACGGCAATTCTGCTATCCGAAATGAAGTCACAAACGTAAGGCATGGTGTCCGCAAGCTTCAATTCGGAACGAACCTCACCCTTTTTGATGTCCACTACAGTCACGGTGGTGCGACTGCTACCTCCCGACACGTCAAGCGAGGTAACCGCCATAAATTTTGCATCCGACGACAAGGAAATGCTTACCACGTAATCGTTTTTGAAATATTCCATTTCAAGCTTATTGCGGTTATTGTATATCCTTATCGAAGAATTGTACTTTTGCGACCGCGTCACCACGGCATACCAGCCGTTAGCTGCCATATCGGCGCAGCCTATTGGAAAATCAAGCTTTTCGCGGTGAAGCTCTGTAAATGAATTATATATCGCAAAGCTTCTGTTACCCTGATCGTATATAAGAATGGAGGAATCACTTGCCAAGAGCTTGGGATTTGAATACTCCGAGCCGCGAGTCAACGTTACTCTACCCGTTGAGGTGAAGAGCTTGATCTCGCTGTCGGATGCCACCGCCAAGCCGTTTTTGAACTCGGTAACGTCCTGACGCGCAATCGGGCGCGAATAGTTGAGCTGCTCGGGGCGGGATTCGCCAAAGCTATGAACGTATTCTATATCCTTGAACATATAATATACGTTCTCGTAAGAAAATATACCTCCGCCGAATATCAGGGTGAGACAAAGGAGGACACAAAGCAACGTTACGGATATTATTCTCAGCATTCCGAATGCGTAGGACATTTTAGCATTCTCGGAGCTATTCTCGCCCTCGTAGCCTGCAAGCTCCATTTGTCTTTTCTTTATGCGCGAGAACAGCTTGATGCTCTTGAGTCTTTGCCATGCGCTTTTGAATAAAAGCATTACTTTACCCAAAAAGAATATGTCACTATCGCCGTTTATTTTCATTTGCTTCCTCCTTTCGTTTAATTTTTCTTAATTATCAGTCGTAAACTACACGGTTGAGATACAAGCCGTGTGCCGGTGCGGTCATTCCCGCAAGCGAGCGGTCACGGCTCAAAATTATTTTTTCTATATCACAAGGCTCTATCTTGCCCTGCGCGACGGAAAGCAACGTTCCCGTCATTATTCTTACCATATTGTAAAGAAATCCGTCCGCCGCGACCTTGAAGGTGATAACGTCACCCTCTTTTGCGACCTCGACATATTTTACGTTGCGCACTGTGGATTGCACTGTCGATCCCTGCGCCATAAACGCGGAAAAATCGTGCTCTCCGACGAAATACTGCGCCGCGAGATTCATTTTTTCGACATCCTCTTGGGTTATGGTCTTGGCAACGTATAACGCTCTGCCCTCCAAGAAGGGATCGCGCTCCTTCGCGTTGCTGATCTTATACACGTATTCCTTATATTTA
>JBGVJM010000130.1:0-7269 GCA_045129415.1 Eubacteriales bacterium | reverse complement strand
TTATTGACGTGGGGCAAGGAGATGCTATTCTCATAACGTCAAAGGCGGGAAATATGCTTATTGATACCAGTGAATCGGGCGAACGCGACAAGCTCGTAGCGTATCTCGACGGTGCGGGTGTTAAAAGCTTTAAGTACGTTGTGTTCACACATACCGATGCAGACCATATCGGAAGTGCCGATTACGTCATAAATAATTATACCGTTGATAACGTCCTTTTGCCGGATTATACGGTAACCACCAAGACCTATGAGAGAATGATGGACGCTATTGATGAGCGAAACGTCAATCTCATTCTTATTGGTGAGGACGAGGACTGCGAAAAGGCAGGCTATTCCTTCCGTTTGGGCTCGCTTCAGTTAACGGTGCTTTCGCCTACCAAGGAATATAAGGACCCGAACGATATGAGCATCGTCATCAAGGCGGAATACGGCTCTACGTCCGTTATGCTTACGGGTGACGCCGAGGAAAAGCCCGAGGCGGATATTCTCAAGGCGTGGAGTAAGCAAGACCTTAAATGTGACGTTCTCAAAATCGGACACCACGGCGCGAGAAATGCCACCACGCAGGAATTTCTTGACGCGGTCAATCCGAGAATAGCGGTGATCTCCTGCGGAGAGGGAAATTCGTACGGACATCCCACCGAGGAGGTGCTTGACCGTCTTGAGGCGGCAGGCGTTACCGTTTACCGAACCGACAAGGACGGCTCCATTGTTCTAAAAACCGACGGAAATACCTTTGTGTTTGTTCCGCTTAAGTAAATAGAAAAGACCGTTGCATCGCAACGGTCTTTTTTTGTACTTATTACTGAGCATCCTTGAGCGTCGATTCGGGAAGGACGTCAAGTGCGGAAGCCTTGAGCTTCAACGTAGGCTTAGCACCTACGGTCACACATTCCTTTGTGATTATGACCTCTTCAACGTCGTCGCGAGAGGGAATTTCGTACATTATCTCGGTCATAAAGCCCTCGCTTATGGAGCGAAGTCCACGCGCGCCCGTCTTTCTCTCGGTTGCAAGCTCGGCGATCGCCAAAAGCGAGTCGTCGGTAAAGGAGAGCTTAACACCGTCAATAGAGAACAGCTTCATATACTGCTTGAGGACTGCGTTTTTAGGCTCCTTGAGTATGCGAACAAGCGCGTCGTTGTCAAGCTCGGTGAGTGAAACTATAACGGGGAGACGACCAACAAGCTCGGGAATGAGACCGAACTTTACAATGTCGTGCGCCGTAACGTCACCAAAGATACCGACTCCGTTCTTGGAGCTGTCTTGCTTCTCGCTCTTTTCGCCGGAGAATCCGATAAGACGCTTGCCCTTGCGGTTTTCGATTATCTTATCGAGTCCGTCAAATGCGCCGCCGCAAATAAAGAGTATATTCTCGGTGTTTATCTTGATGAATTCCTGATTGGGATGCTTGCGTCCGCCCTGAGGAGGAACGTTTGCAACCGTGCCTTCAAGAATTTTGAGGAGCGCCTGCTGAACACCCTCGCCCGAAACGTCTCTTGTGATAGAGCGATTTTCACTCTTTCTGGATATCTTGTCGACCTCGTCGATATAGATTATTCCGCGCTCCGCAAGCTCAACGTCGTAATCGGCAGCCTGAATGAGACGGAGAAGGATGTTCTCAACGTCCTCACCAACGTAGCCTGCCTCGGTGAGTGTTGTAGCGTCGGCAATAGCGAAGGGAACCTTGAGCGTTTTTGCAAGCGTCTGGGCAAGATAGGTCTTGCCGACACCTGTGGGACCCAAAAGCAAAACGTTGCTCTTTTGAATCTCAACGCCGTCCTCGGCGGGAGTGGGATCGGCACGTCTTAAGCCTCTCTTCTTGGAGCTGTCGCTCTTTGAAAGTATTCTCTTGTAATGATTGTAAACGGCAACGGACAAGGCCACCTTGGCATCCTCCTGACCGACAACGTGGTCGTCAAGACAAGCCTTTATTTGCATAGGCTTGGGGAGAGATTCAAAGGTGAGGGAGGTCTCATGCTCGGCTCTGACCTCAGCCTGTGTTTCCTCTATGAGGTCAACGCAGTTTTCAACGCAAAAATCGCAAATATAAACTCCCGAGGGCGAGGGAATGAGAAAGTTTACCTGGTTCTCGTTTCGTCCGCAAAAGGAGCAATAGCGCAAGCCTGCGTTACCGTTTTTTCCACTGGTAGATGACATTATATGATACCTTTCGGATTTATTCGTGTTTTGTGATTATACGGTCGATTATACCGTATTCGAGTGCCTGCTCGGCGGTCATAAAGTTGTCGCGGTCGGTGTCCTTTTCAATCTGCTCAATAGGCTTGCCGGTCTTCTCGGAAAGTATCTTGTTGAGCATATCGCGAGTGCGGAGAATAAGCTCAGCGCGGATCTTTATATCGGAAGCCTGACCCTGTGCGCCGCCCAAGGGCTGATGGATCATTATCTCGCTGTGGGGAAGAGCGATTCTCTTGCCCTTAGTACCTGCCGCGAGAAGGAATGCGCCCATGCTTGCCGCCATACCGATACAAATGGTGGAAACGTCGCACTTAATGTACTGCATAGTGTCGTATATAGCCATACCTGCGGTAACAGAGCCGCCGGGGCTATTGATGTAGAAGCAAATATCCTTTTCGGGATCCTGCGCCTCAAGGAAGAGCATCTGAGCAACGACCAAGGAAGCGGTTGCATCGTTGACCTCGTCGGAGAGGAATATTATTCTGTCGTTAAGCAGTCTTGAGAAAATGTCGTATGAGCGCTCTCCGCGTCCTGTTTGTTCAATGACCATGGGAACGAGAGCGTTCTTGATAATGGAATTGTCCATAGTAAAAACCTCCATTTTATTGTAAATAAAGCTAACACGCGCCGTGGATAGATATAGCAGATAACTGCTGATCAAAATTGTCCACGGCGCTTGTTTTATAGGATAGAAATTATCCTCTTTTTTATTGATTACTCGGCGTCAGCTGCGGGAGTTTCCTCTGCGGGAGTCTCCTCGGTCTTTGCCTTCTTTGCTCTGGGCTTTGTGGGCTTCTTAGCGTTTTCCTTAACAAGGTTCATTGCCTTTCTAACGCTAACGTCAGCCTTAACCATAGCCTCGTCAACCATCTCGCGAACCTTGTCAGCGTCAAGCTTGTAGGTATCAGCGATGAGGGTGTACTCAGCGGTGAGCTCCTCCTCGGTAACCTCAATAGCCTCAGCCTTAGCAACAGCCTCAAGAGCGAGACGTGCCTTTACCTGCTTTTCAGCCTGGGGACGCATCTGAGCGCGAAGACCGTCGAGGTCCATACCGGTGTACTGAAGGTAGGTCTTGAGATCAAGACCGCTCTGGCGGAGACGGTTGTCGTAGTCGCGAACGAAGTTCTCGGTCTCGTTTACGAACATAGCCTCGGGAATGTCAGCCTCAAGCTTTTCGATGAGCGCGTCAATGATCTTTTCCTCAAACTCAGCCTCAGCTGCGTTCTCGTGTCTCTTCTGTATCTTTGCCTTGAGATCAGCCTTGTATTCATCAAGGGTATCGAATTCGGAAACGTCCTTAGCGAAATCATCGTCAAGTGCGGGAAGCTCAACCTTGGTGATAGCGTTTACGCGGCACTTGAAGCAAGCCTCTTTTCCTGCGAGCTCCTCTGCATGATAGTCAGCAGGGAAAGGAACGTTAACGTCGAACTCATCGCCAACGCTGTGACCTGCAACCTGCTCCTCAAAGCCGGGGATGAAGGAGCCGGAGCCGAGCTTCAAAGAGTAGTTCTCGCCCTTGCCGCCCTCGAAAGCCACGCCGTCGATAAAGCCTTCAAAATCGATCTTTGCAACGTCACCCATAGCGCAGGGAGCGTCGGTAACGTCGATCTCGCGGGAGTTTCTCTCCTGAACCATCTTAAGCTCATTCTCGATCTCCTCAGCCTTTACCTTTGCAACGGTCTTGCCGATGGGAAGGCCCTTGTAGCCCTCAATCTTGAGCTCGGGCTTAACGGGAACGATTGCGGAGAGAACGAGACCGTTCTCGTCGATGGAAACGATATCTATCTCGGGCTGACCAACTGCCTCGATACCGGACTCGTTAAGAGCTGCGTTGTAGTTCTCGGGAATGAGATCGTTGATAGCATCCTCGTAGAATACGCCCTTGCCATACATCTTTTCAACGATAGCGCGGGGAGCCTTACCTGCTCTGAATCCGGGAACGTTGATCTTCTTTACCTGTCTGCGATAAACCTTTTCGATAGCTGCCTCAAAGGTTGCCTTGTCAACGGAAAATTCAAGCTTTACCGTGCTGTTTTCCGCTTTTTCATTCTTTAAGAGTGTCATTTTAAGATTCCTCCAAAATATATTGTCTTAATTTTACTTAAAATTCAGTCGGAAACGGTAAAAACCGACTTCCGATGCCTTTTAGCACATACTATTATATTTTATAACTTATTTATGATTTTGTCAATAGTTTTTTATATTTTTAAAGGGTAAAAACTCAAAAAATCCGACGATGTAAGCGTAAATTTGATGTTTTTATGCATAAAAGATGCGGGATAGGAATAAGATGAGTGGATGTGACCGAAATACACGTTTTTGATACCGTATTCCGCAAGCACGTCCACAAACGGTGTCATCTCGGTGTCAGCCCACACGGGTGGGAAGTGAAGAAAGACCTCGATCGGAAGCTCATCACCCACCTCATTCAGTCTTTGCTCGCGAAGCTTGGTCGCGGCTTGAAGACTTAGCCTGAGTCTTCCAAGCTCGCGGTTTATGATCTTATCAAAATCAACCTCACCAACCGTTATCTGCTTTGACTCGTCGGGGAACCATCCGCGTGTGCCGCAAACTATGCGGTCTTCAACGATAAATGCGTTATTGTAAAGAATATCAAGCGTGTCAAAGCCGCACTCGGCAAAGTAGCTTTTCATCTTTGTCGCCGTTGCCCACCAGAAGTCGTGGTTGCCCTTGCCAAGCAGCTTTTTTCCGTTAAGCGCGTTGAGAAAGTGCAGATCGGCATAGGAATCCTCAAGCTTCATAGCCCAAGAAATATCGCCGGGAACTATGACCGTGTCATGCGGCGCGACTACGGCATTCCAGTTTTTTTCAATTTTTGATACGTAATCCTGCCAGCGATTACCAAAGACCTCCATGGACTTGTTGGTCTTGGCATCTATTGAGAGGTGCAGGTCTGAAAGCACGTAAATTGCCATTAATTACCTCGTTTTATCGTAATAATTGTGTTGTTTGTGGGGTAAAATAACTTTGTCGGCGAGAGCCGAAAGTTGAGCAAATGGTATGCTTGTCCTCATTTATCAATGATTTAAGTGAGCGCAAACGCACCCTTTGCATATATAAAGAGAGGTTTGGAATAATGAACGATTGTGGAAAACGCGGATGTGCCGATAAGCACATCAAGGGAATCAGCTGCTCGGTTAAGAACTGCACGTTTCATGACGGTGATTGCTATTGCACCGCCGATCATATCAACGTTGCACCCGCAAATGCAAAGAATTCGGGTGAAACACTTTGTGCAACCTTTAAGCCCGAGAGCTGCCGCTAAATTCTGACCGACAAAGAAAATGACAGGCTCGACGGAGATGTGTCACATTCTTTTCCCCTGCGATCGTCGCAGGGGTTCTTTTTTTAGTGAAAAGTGCAGAGTGCGGAGTGCGGAGTGCAGAGTGTAGAGTGCAGAGTGCAGAGTGCAGAGTGCAGAGTTCAGAGTGCGGAGTGCAGAGTTAAGCTTCAATATATCTCTTTACTGCATCAAGCATGTCCGAGGCGTTCACTGTTTCGGTGAAGCGAACATCACGTTTTGCTATATCGCGAAGCGGGTAGGGAATTTCGGTATTTGTGTGAACGCGAAGCATGTCAAGCGCGTCAAGGTCATTTTCGGGGCGCTCGAGTCCTAAGGATGCGCAAACGTCCGCGGCAAATTTGTAGGGACTTGCCGTGCTGGCAACTACCGTAGGAGTACGGTCGCCGCTTTGTTCAATGTATTGCTCGGCGGAGCACAAGCCAACCGCCGTATGAGTATCGGCAAGATAGCCGTGTCTTGTGAAATAGTTGTTTATAGTCTTGGCGCAGGCATCTTCGTCGGCAAAGTAACCGCAAAAGCTTTGGTCTATCCTTGCCTTGGTCTCGGCATCTATTTCATAATATCCATTCTCGGCAAGAGAGGACATATACTTAGCCGTTTTGTCCTTTCCTGCGGTGAGAGCTAACAAACGCTCAAGATTGGACGATATAAGAATGTCCATAGAGGGAGACATCGTCATATAGAAGTCTCGGTTGCGGTCGTATCTTCCCGTTTCCAAAAAGTCCGTGAGAATATTGTTTTTATTGGAAGCGCATATCAGCTTGTTTATGGGAAGTCCCCCAAGCTTTGCAAGATAAGCGGCAAATATGTTGCCAAAGTTACCCGTGGGTACGCATACGTTGATACTGTCGCCAAGCGAAATTTCACCGCTTGCGACAAGGTCGCAGTATGCCGATACGTAGTAAGCTATCTGAGGAGCAAGTCTGCCCCAGTTTATAGAGTTCGCGCTGGAGAAGAAATATCCGTTTTTGTTAAGATAAGCCTTGGCGTCCTCGTTTGCAAAAATGAGCTTAACACCCGTTTGCGCGTCATCAAAATTGCCACGAATGGCGGTAACGTTTACGTTTTGTCCCTCTTGTGTAGCCATTTGAAGCTTTTGCACGCGGCTGACACCGTCTACGGGATAGAAGACCATTATCTTGATTTTGTCAACGTCGCGGTAGCCCTCAAGCGCGGCTTTTCCCGTGTCGCCTGAGGTGGCAACCAAAATAAGCGCGGTACGGTCCTCACCTGTTTTGGCGAGCGCGCGAGAGAGAAGCCTGGGCATTATTTGGAGCGCCATATCCTTGAAGGCGGCAGTGGGACCGTGCCAAAGCTCAAGTGAATAAATGCCGTCCTTTATCTTGACTACGGGCGCGGCGCCACCGGGGAAGGATATTTCATTGTAAGCCTTTTTGCAGTCGCAAAGCAGCTCCTCGTAGGTGTAGTCCGTCAAATATTTTGAAAGCACGGTTGCCGCCCTTTCGGGATAGGAAAGGGAGCGCATAGCGTTTATTTCATCAAGTGTGAGCGCAGGTATGCTCTCGGGGATAAACAATCCTCCGTCAAGAGCCAAGCCCTGCTTGATAACGTATGCGGACGTGAGACTCTCGGAGCTTATTTGGCGTGTGCTTTGATATTTCATAGCCGACCTCGTAAATGCTGATTTTTGTTTAGTGAATTCTTCCGCGCGCGTCAAACGCGTTTTCTATATGATTGATCTTTAAGAGCGTAGGAGTAGAGAAGGACTGCTCCGAGCCTTTAAG
>JBGVJM010000129.1:0-13326 GCA_045129415.1 Eubacteriales bacterium | reverse complement strand
AATGACGAGCAACCGTTAAAGGCATCCTTTCCTATAGTATTGAGTGACAGGGGCATAGCTATCGTCGACAGCTTGTCACAACCGTAAAAGGCTTTCTCGTCTATCACCAACGTCTCGGGAGAAAGAGTGACCGAGGTCAGCGATATACAACCGTTAAACGTACCCGTGGGGATTTCGGTAACGGCAAGAGAGAAGGTTGCCGATCTGAGAGACGTGCAATCACTGAATACCCTGTCGCCAATTGAGGTCACGTTTTCAAGCCACGGCACGTCCTCAATGAGCTTACAACCCAAAAACGCCTCATTCCCCAGCATCTTAACGCTTGCGGGAACGTTAATCTCAGTTAACGCAACGCATCCGCTGAACGTTTTCTCGCGTATCACGCCAATTCCATCCGGAATGCTTACCTTTTCCAAAGAAGCACAGCCGCAGAACGCGCCAATTCCAATATTTGTTACGGTTTCGGGAATATTCACCGTTTTCAGCTTAGCACAATATGCAAACGCATTTTCCCCGATAGACGTCAAGCCCTCGGGAAGCGTAACGGAAACCACTCCCTCACAGCTCAAAAATGCGTCATCCGCAATATCGGTTGCCTTGGTAATTACTATGTTACGAAGCGACGAGGGCACCTTGGAATTTTCGCCAAAGAAATAATTGATCGTATCCAACCCTTTGACTCTTGTTCCTACGTAAGGAGCAGTCAGCGACTCAAGTGACGAACAGCCTGCAAAAACGGATCTTCCCAATTCGGTCACCGTATCGGGGATCACGATCTCACTAAGCTTTTCACAATTCTTAAAAGCCTCATCACCGATGGACGTAAGAGCCGCAGAAAGCTCAATGCTTGAAAGCTTGACACATCCCGAAAAAGCATACGGAGGGATTTCCTCGATGCTATCTCCGAGAGTAACGTCCTCAAGCTCGTAGCAACCCAAAAATGCACTGTGTCCGATATCGGTAACGTTAGGCATAGACACCGTGTCCATGTATATACAATTTGCAAACGCCATATCTCCAACGGTCAATGCGCCCTTGACGGTTATGGACTTAAGCATTTTACCCTCAAACGCATTGTCGGCTATGGAGACGACCTCATATCCTTCTATCTCTTTGGGGATAATGACGTTTCCTGCATGTCCCTTGTAGCTCACTATCTCAATGGGACCGTCAAAGTGATCGTCGGTCACAAAACGGTATTCAACGTTGTCAAGAGTGAAAAGCTCCTCGGTCGACATGAAATTGTAAAGCTGAATGCCCGAGAATATACCAACTGCCACCAATATCAATGCTAACGAGGCAAGCAAAAGCTTGGGAGCCTTCAAGGTGTTTGAGTACACCTTGCTGTTCTTGCCCTCCATTTGCTTTGAGAGTGCCTGCTTGTTAACGGGAACCTCATCCGACTTGTTTTCGTAAACCGAAGTAAGCCTCGTTCCATGGAGATTGTACGTATAGTCGCCGTACGTTGCGCTCACCATCTCGATTCTGAAATCAATGCAAGCCTTATTCAGCTTTATCTTGCGGTCAAGCGCAAAATCCGCGCCGCCCTCAACCGAAATACCTCTCTCGGTTACGGTCTCGGAGCAAATAAGATTGCCCTTAACGTCGTACTGCTTCAGTCTGAAGCAGTACGAGTCAGCCTTCTCGGCACGGTCGTTGCACAGTCTTAACAAAAGATACTTCTCTCCTCTTTGGCGAAGCATGATAAACTGCTTGACCGATATAAGCTCAGCGAATTGCGGAGCCGTATATGCACCCTTCGCTATAATTTCTTCTCTACGCATATTTCAATCTCACTTTTTCTTATTCTTAAACTTACGGGAGGCGATCAATAAGGAAATCAGCAAACTACCTACCACCGCCGCGACAAGCGCCACACCGATAACCGCGATCCACGAGCCAATATTCGCAATATAGCTCTCGCGGAACACACCGCCAAACAGCTGAGAAATACTTACGTTTATACCAACCGAAGCGACCATCGCCGCAAGGCAGGTAAAGATTCCGTATTTGACCAGACGCTTTGGCGATATCTTTATGCGCGCCGTTTGCGGAAATACGCGGTTGTTGACGCGGCGAAGCATCAGCGTTACGTAAGCGGTTCCCTCGGGAAGCTCGATCTCGTCGGTATAAACTCCGTTTTCAACTATCTGACGAATATTCAAAACGCGAAATACCTTGTCCGAGGTATTAAAAAGCACCGCGTCGTATTCAACGTAGTCAACGCCGAAGTCAACCATGCACTTTAAGAACTTTTTGTCTTGCTCTTGAGCAACAATGTATTGCTTTATAAATCTTCTCACCATCCAGTCGGGCTCATAGATCATATACAAGCCGTCCGCGGAGGTCTTATACTTTTTTATGCCTCTGTCCGCCGTTTTTCCGACAGAATATTCGGTTTTGAGGAAAAGCTTGGGGAAAATAAGCGTTTCAAGCGCGAGAAACGCCAATACACTTCCTATAAGCAAAAAAATCCATGCGATCATATTTATTTATCCTCCGTTGCGGTGAGTTTTCAAATAATATCCCTATTTTATTATTATATAAAATATATTATATACCTATAGCAGCCCGATGTCAATAGAATGGCGCAAAATTCCAATGCGTACAAGCGTTTATTTGCAGATAAAACAAAAAAATAAAGGGTAGGTTTTACCTACCCTTTTTTCACACCTTGGCTTCACAGTAGAAGCAGCGGCAAACTCCGCCCTCGCCCTTGATAAATCTTTGCGGCAGCTCCTGCTCCGTTTGCGAAATGCAACGGGCATTTTTGCACTTTACACCGTCAAGTGTTACCGCTTCTTGCTCTTGTGCCTTGTCTTCAAGCTTATTGCCGGCAAGTCCCAAAAGCTTCAGAATAAGAGCCATGCGCATATATTTTCCGTTCAGCACCTGCTTAAAATAGCATGCTCTCGGATCATTATCGATGGAAACCGAGATCTCGTTTACACGAGGCAACGGATGAAGGATCGCAAGGTCACTCTTGGCGCCCTCAAGCTTATCGGGAGTCAGAATGTAGCTGTCCTTTAAGCGCATATATTCCTCTTGACTGTCAAAGCGCTCTCTTTGAACTCTTGTCATATACAAGATGTCAAGCTCGGGCATAGCGCCGACAAGGTCTTCCGTTTCCACGTACTCAATGCCGCAAGCCTCAAGCACGTCCTCTCTTACGTAATCGGGCACCTTAAGCTCCTTGGGAGAAATAAGCACGACCTTAAGTCCCGCATATCTTGACATAGCGTTGATGAGCGAATGAACGGTGCGCCCAAACTTCAAATCTCCGCAAAGTCCGACCGTAAGATTTTCAAATCTTCCCTTTTCTCTCCAGATGGTAAGCAGGTCGGCAAGCGTTTGCGTGGGATGATTGTGACCGCCGTCTCCCGCATTGATAACGGGAATAGTCGCGTTCATAGCCGCAACCAAAGGAGCGCCCTCCTCAGGATGACGCATAGCGATTATATCGGCGTAGCAGGAAACGGTCTTTGCCGTGTCCGCAACGCTCTCTCCCTTTGCCGCCGACGATGAGCCCGCGCTTGAAACGCTTAATACGTTTCCGCCAAGCTCGTACATTGCCGCCTCAAAGGAAAGTCTTGTTCTTGTGGAAGGCTCAAAAAACAGCGTTGCCAGCTTTTTATGGCGGCAAATTTCCGCATATTTTTGGGGATCTTCAATGATATCCTCGGCAACCGAAATAAGCTCGGCAAGCTCGGCTTCCGACATATCAACGATATCTATAAGACTTCTCATTATTTAGTCCTTTCAGTCTTTTTTGATTATGCACGCGCGCCGTTTACGGCAAGATAATTCTTTATTCTCTCAACGTTTTCGCGGTTTGCCTCGTCCTCCTCGAGATACTCGATGATGTCGTAAACGTCCACGATGGAGTATACGGGGAAGCCAAACTGCTCCTCTATCTCCTGCATAGCACCCTTTTCGCCCTGACCCTTTTCCTTGCGGTCTACCATAATAAAGGTTGCAGCAACCTTGGTGCCCTCAAGATGAGAGAGTATCTCCATGCTCTCGCGTATCGCAGTTCCCGCCGTGATAACGTCCTCTATAATAACGATCTCCTCGCCCTCTGTGGGAACGTAGCCAACGAAAACACCGCCCTCACCGTGATCCTTGACTTCCTTACGGTTAAAGAAGAAGGGTACGTTAAGACCGTTCTTGGAAAGCGCAACTGCCGCGGAAACGGAGAGCGAAATTCCCTTGTAAGCAGGACCGTAAAGCACCGCCTTTTTAGCTCCAAGCTTTTCAAAATAAGCCTTTGCATAGAACTCTCCAAGTGTTGCGATATCGTTACCCGTCTTGATCATTCCCGCGTTTATAAAGTAAGGGATCTTGCGTCCGCTTTTAGCGGTAAAATCACCGAATTTGAGCACGCCCGCGCGCTCCAAAAACTGTATAAATTCTCTCTTATAGCTTTCCATGATACACCTCTCAGTCTACAAAATCCGCAACGCAACGCTCGTACGCCGCAACCGGATCGGGAGCGGCCGTGATAGGTCTGCCTACAACTATGTAATCAGAGCCGATCTTCTTTGCCTCAGCAGGAGTCATAACTCTCTTCTGGTCGCCGATATCTCCGTCCGCAAAGCGCACTCCGGGAGTTACGGTGATAAAGCTCTTGCCACAGGTGTCATGCACCTTGCCCGCCTCAAGAGGCGAGCAAACAACACCGTCAAGTCCTGCCTCCATAGCGTTATGCGCATAGTGCATAACCACCTTGTCCATAGGCTCCTTTATAAGCAGATCATTCTCCATGCTCTCCTGATCGGTGCTCGTAAGCTGCGTTACCGCAATGAGCATAGGACGGCTTCCGTCCTCTCTGGTCAAGCCCTCGATAGCCGCCTGCATCATTCTCTTTGTACCTGCGGCGTGAAGATTTGTCATATCAACGTCAAGTCTTGACAAAACTGCCATAGACTTTTTAACCGTGTTGGGAATATCGTGCAGCTTCAGATCAAGAAAAATCTTGTGTCCTCTCTTTTTTATCTCCTTTACTATGGAGGGACCCTCCGCATAGTAAAGCTCCATTCCTATCTTGACAAAGGGCTTTGCACCCGTAAACTTATCAAGAAATGCAAACGTCTTTTCCGCGCTGTCAAAGTCACACGCGATGATTACGTCCTTTCCCATTTTTCTAACTCCTTTATATTTAACCTTAATTTTTTACTGAATATTTGTCCATTCCGCCGCGAGTCTTACCCACTCGGCAATGCGACTGTCCTCCCAATCCGCGCGTCCGTACGACGTTATGGAATTGGCAAGCGCCATGCCGTGCGCCCCGTGAGGATAAACGTGCAGCTCAAAGGGCACTCCCGCCTTTGAATAGGCTGCCGCCAAGCGCAAAGAGTTGTTAACGTCCACTATTGTGTCATCGGCGGTGTGCATAATGAATGCGGGCGCACTGTCGCCATCCACGTGCTCATCTACCGCCGTTGCCGCCTTTTGCTCCTCTGTAGGCTCGTCATTACAAACAAGGTTTTGGAACGAACCGAAATGATGCTCAAGCCTTGGCGAAACCACGGGGTATATAAGCATAACTCCGCGAGGCTTGTTGTAGCCGTATGGCATATCGTTTATTGCCTCGTAAATTGCGCTATGCTTCCACATCGTTCCCGCTGCGCCCGCAAGATGACCTCCTGCGGAAAAACCGATAACGTAAAGCTCATCGGGATCAATGTGATATGCGTCCGCATTGTCCTTAATGTGCTTTATGGCTCTGGCTACCTCTATGAGCTGGCATGGGAACTTATCCCTTCTACCCGTAGTATATTCAAGCACGAAGGCGGTAAATCCGCGCTCCAAAAAAGCCAATGCAATAGGCTCACCCTCGCGGTCGGAGCAAACTCTGATATATCCGCCGCCGGGTATCACTAAAATTGCCTTTCTTCTTGCACGTCCGGGATACTTTGGAAGATATGCTTCTATGTAAGTGTCTTCCACTCCATCTACAAGAGGTATTTTCTTAATTTCCATATCAATTGTCCTTTATTATGCTTTTCCAATGATTTCGGAAAGTGACGATATGCCATACTTTTCCATAGCCGCAGGAAGCTCTTCGATTATTTTTTTGCAAGCGTAAGGATCAACAAGATTTGCCGCACCGATTTCAACCGCGCTGGCACCCGCAAGCATCATCTCGATAACGTCCTCGGCACTTGACACACCGCCCATTCCCACAACGGGGATATTCACGGCATGCGCCACCTGATAGACCATGCGCAAAGCCACGGGGAATATCGCGGGACCCGAAAATCCGCCCATTTTGTTGGCGATAACGGGCTTTTTGGTACGCAGGTCTATTCTCATACCGAGAAGCGTATTGATAAGACTGATGCCGTCCGCACCTGCCGCCTCACAAGCCTTAGCGATTGACACAATATCGGTAACGTTGGGCGAAAGCTTAACGATAATAGGCTTGGTTGTTACCGTCTTAACGGCTCTTACCACCTCAGCCGCGCCCTCCGCACTCGTACCGAATGCCATTCCGCCGCCGTGAACGTTAGGACAGCTTACGTTTACCTCTATCCAACCGACCTGCTCGCATTTATCTATTTTTTCGCAGGTATATACGTATTCTTCAACCGAAAATCCCGAAACGTTTGCCATAACGGGCTTGTTAAAGCATTTTTTGAGCTTGGGAAGCTCCTCGGAAATGACCTTTTCAACACCGGGATTCTGAAGTCCCACCGCGTTTATCATTCCGTTTGGCGTCTCGGCAATTCTCGGAGTGGGATTTCCGAAGCGAGGCTCCTTTGTCGTTCCCTTGAAGGAGAACGTGCCCAGCATATTTATATCGTAAAGCTCGGCAAATTCGTAACCGAATCCAAACGTGCCGCTTGCGGGAATTACGGGATTTTCAAGCTCTATACCGCAAAGGCTTACCTTCATCTCTCCCATAATATCTCCTCCTTTTTAAGCACGGGACCTTCCTTACAAATTCTCTTATATCCCGTAACCGTTTTGCAAGAGCAGCCCATGCACGCGCCAAAGCCACAGCCCATGCGCTCCTCAAAGCTGAACTGTCCCTCGGTCACGCTTGTCCTATAAACCGCACGGAGCATAGGCTCGGGACCGCAGGTGTAGAAATAGGAGTAATCCGCATCCTTCATAACGTCGGTTACAAAGCCGCGCACACCGTACGAGCCGTCAACGGTCGTAACCGTTACGTCAGCACCAAGCGCCTTAAACTCGTTCTCGTAAAACACCTCGTCCGCCTTATTGAAGCCGAGAATAACAGACACCTTCTTTCCCTCACCGATAAGCCTTTTGCAAAGCATATACATGGGAGGAACACCGACTCCGCCGCCAAGCAGCAAAGGATTTTGTCCCGATGCGCTTGTATCGTATCCGTTTCCGAGTCCCGTAAGCACGTCAAGCTTGTCGCCCTCGCCCATTCGGCTCATTTGCTCGGTTCCGCGACCGACCGCCTTATAAATAAGCGTAAGCTCATCGCCCTCGCAGTCGCACACCGAAATGGGACGGCGCAAAAACAGTCCTTCAAGCTTGATGTTTACAAACTGACCGCAATTAGTTATGTCGCTTGTGTCGCCGACAAGCACCATTTTATATACGTTGCCTGTCAGCGCCACGTTTTCTTTTACCGTAAAAATTGATTGTTTCATTTAATTTCCTTTATGCATCAATAGTAGAGATAGTCAACGTTGTTTCCTCGAGAACGTCAAGCAAAACACGAACCGTGTCAAGCGAGGTAAACATCGTCACGTTGTTCTCGGTCGCATACTTTCTTATCTCATATCCGTCACGCGCAACGCCCGAGGACGAGGGATCGCTGGTATTGATAACGTATGCGATATGTCCCTGACGGATCGATTCGGCGATCTCCTCCGAGCCCTCGCTTATCTTGCCGAGAACGTGAGTTTTAATGCCGTTTTCCTTTAAGAATTTTGCCGTTCCGCTCGTAGCCTCTATATTAAATCCAAGGTTGTAGAAGCGGCGGATAAGAGGAAGTGCCTCAGCCTTGTCACACTCGGCAATGGTTGCAAATACCGTTCCGTAATTCTGAAGGTGCATTCCCGATGCCTGAAGCGCTTTGTAAAGCGCTCTGTAATACTTGTCGTCGTAGCCTATCGCCTCACCCGTTGACTTCATCTCGGGAGAGAGATATGCGTCAAGTCCGCGAAGCTTGTTAAATGAGAATACCGGCACCTTTACGTACCATCTCTTCTTCTCCTCGGGATATATACCGAATATTCCCTGCTCCTTTAGCGACTTACCCAAAATGCATTCGGTTGCGATATCAGCCAAGGAATATCCCGTTGCCTTGGAGAGGAACGGAACCGTTCTTGAGGAACGGGGATTTACCTCTATGATATATACCTTTTCATCCTTGTCAACGATAAACTGAATGTTGTAAAGACCAACGATACCTATTCCGCGTCCCAGCTTCTTTGCATACTGAAGTATGGTTCCCTTTACCTTGTCGGAAATGGAGAACGCGGGATAAACGCTTATCGAGTCGCCCGAGTGAATACCCGTTCTCTCAACAAGCTCCATGATTCCGGGCACGAAAACGTCGTGTCCATCACAAATCGCATCAACCTCGACCTCTTTACCGATGATATACTTGTCAACAAGCACGGGCTTGTCCTCGTCTATCTCAACGGCGGTCTTAAGATAATGGCGCAGCTGCTCCTCGTTGGAAACGATCTGCATTGCGCGTCCGCCAAGCACGAAGGAGGGACGGACAAGCACGGGATATCCGACTTTTGCCGCGGCTGCAACACCGTCCTCGATCTTGGTAACGGCGCGTCCCTCGGGCTGAGGAATATCAAGCTCCTGCAAAAGCTTCTCAAAGGCATCTCTGTTCTCGGCTCTGTCAATAGCGGCGCAATCTGTACCGATGATCTTAACGCCGAGATCGTGCAGAGGCTGAGCAAGGTTTATAGCAGTTTGTCCACCCAAAGAGGCAACAACGCCCTCGGGCTTTTCAAACTCAATGATATTCATAACGTCCTCGGGAGTAAGAGGCTCAAAATAGAGCTTGTCCGCCGTGGTATAGTCGGTGGAAACGGTCTCGGGATTGTTGTTGATGATTATAGCCTCGTAGCCCGATTTCTTTATTGTGCTTACCGCATGCACGGTTGAGTAGTCAAACTCAACGCCCTGACCTATACGGATAGGACCTGCACCAAGCACGATTATCTTCTTTTTATCGGTCAGCACGGAGGCATTCTCGCCCGTGTATGACGAATAGAAATAAGGAATGTATGCGCCCGTGTGGCAGGTGTCTACCATCTTGAACACGGGGAACAAATTATGCTCTCTTCTGAATTTGAAAACGTCAAGCTCGGAGCAGCCCCAAAGCCTTGCAACAAATTTGTCTGCAAAGCCCATCTTCTTTGCCGCCCGCAGTATTTCAAGGTCAAACGCATGCTCGGAAAGTTCCTTTTCCATATCAACTATGTTCTTAATAGCCTCAAGGAAGAAGGCGGTTATCTTGGTTATGCCGTGTATCTCGTCAACGGTAGTTCCGCGGCGGATAAGCTCGGCAATGGCGAAAATATTGTCATCACGGAAGGCGGTAATATATTCTTTAAGCTCGCCGTCCGTCATAGAGTCAAACTTTGCTCGGTAAACGTGAATAACACCGGTTTCAAGCGAACGTATGCCCTTTAACAAACACTCCTCAAGGTTTGATCCGATGCCCATTACCTCACCGGTTGCCTTCATTTGCGTTCCGAGAAGATTGGATGCGTTGGTAAACTTGTCAAAGGGGAAACGGGGCAGCTTTGCGATAACGTAATCAAGCTTGGGCTCAAATGCCGCGTTGGTATTTGCTATCTTGATGTCCTCAAGCGCCATACCGACCGCTATCTTTGCGGTCACGCGGGCGATGGGATAACCCGATGCCTTGGATGCAAGCGCGGATGAACGCGAAACGCGGGGATTTACCTCGATGAGATAATACTGACTTGAATGAGGATCAAGCGCAAACTGAACGTTACATCCACCCTCTATCTTAAGCTCGCGGATGATCTTTATAGCCGAATCATTGAGCATCTTCTCGTGCTCGGGTGAAAGCGTCATAATGGGAGCGACGACCAAGGAGTCGCCCGTGTGTACGCCAACGGGATCGATATTTTCCATGCCGCAAATGGTGATAGCGTGGTCGCTTGAGTCGCGCATTACCTCAAATTCTATCTCCTTATAGCCCTTAACGCTCTTTTCAATAAGCACCTGATGAACGGGAGAAAGCTTGAAGGCATTGATACCTATCTCATAAAGCTCTGCCTCATTGTTGGCAAATCCGCCACCCGTACCGCCAAGCGTAAACGCGGGACGAAGAACAACGGGATATCCGATCCTCTCCGCCGCCTCTTTAGCCTCTTGGAGATTATAGGTTATCTCGGAGGGAATAGTGGGCTCACCGATGGATTGACAAAGCTCCTTGAAAAGCTCTCTGTCCTCAGCGCGCTCAATGCTCTCGCCGGACGTTCCGAGAAGCTCGGTGTGACACTCGCGGAGTATTCCCTTTTTCTCCAGCTGCATAGCGAGATTAAGTCCCGTTTGTCCGCCGATACCGGGAAGTATCGCGTCGGGACGCTCGTATCTCAATATCTTTGCAATATATTCAAGCGTCAAGGGCTCCATATAGACCTTGTCCGCTATTGTGGTGTCCGTCATTATGGTTGCGGGGTTGGAGTTGACGAGCACTACCTCGTATCCCTCCTCCTTGAGCGCAAGACAAGCCTGCGTTCCCGCGTAGTCAAACTCTGCCGCCTGACCGATAACGATAGGACCCGAGCCTATTATCAAAATCTTCTTCAAATCAGTTCTCTTTGCCATGACCTTCTCCTACATGATCCTTTAAAATACTCTCTTATCTCCGTATACGGTAGCCACACAGCGACCGAATACGCGCTCACCCTCAAAGGGCGTTGCTCTTCCCTGCGACTTGAACTCATCAGGGTCTATATTGTACACATCGTCAAGCTGCCATACGCTAAAGCCCTTATTATCCGTAAGACCGAAGCGCTCGCGCGGATTGTACACCATAAGCTCCAAAAGCTTTTCTACCGTCATTGTACTGTGCTTTACAAACTTTGAATACATCAATGGGAATGCGATCTCAAGTCCCACGATTCCGAACGCGCTGTTTTCAAGACCGCGGCTCTTTTCCTCCGCCGAATGAGGCGCGTGGTCGGTTGCGATCATGTCCACCGTTCCGTCAAGAACACCCTCAAGCAGTGCCATTCTGTCCTTTTCCGAGCGCAACGGAGGATTCATTTTAAAGCGTCCGCATTCGCGCAGGTCCATATCGTTGAGTATAAGATAATGGGGCGCGGTCTCGCAGGTAACGTTCACGCCGCTTTTCTTGGCGTCGCGTATAAGCTCAACGCTCTCCTTAGTTGAGACGTGGCACACGTGATATGCGCAATGGGCCTCGTCCGCAAGCTTCAGGTCGCGCTCTATCTGTCGCCATTCGCTCTCCGAGCATATTCCGCGATGACCGTGACGGCGCGCATACTCTCCGTCGTGAATATAGCCGCCGCGCAAAAGCTCGTTGACCTCGCAATGCGCCACGATCATTTTGCCAAGCGCCTTTGCCCTTTGCATTGCCTCGCGCATCATTCCCTCGTCCTGCACACCTCTTCCGTCATCCGAAAATGCGATAACGTTCTTTGCCATAGCCTCAAGATCGGCCAACTCTTGTCCCTTTTGTCCTACGGTTATCGCGCCGTAAGGATGGACACCGATTATCGCGTCTCGCCTAATTATGTCAGTCTGCTCGCGCAAATGCTCGGCACTGTCGGGCACGGGACTGAGATTCGGCATAGTGCAAACGTCGGTATATCCGCCCACCGCCGCCGCAAGAGAGCCCGATGCTATGGTCTCTTTATAAGAAAAACCCGGCTCACGAAAATGCACATGCACATCGCAAAAACCGGGAAAAATACAATATTCGGGGGAGTTAAAGATAGAAACAGCATCATTGGAAAGAAATGCCTTGCCCAATGACTCAACGTCCTTTGTTTTAGCGTATACCAAAGCCTTGATCTCTGACATCTTGATTCTCCTATGCTATTTAATCACATTTTTAATATTATATCATAATATTAAGATGCTGTCAATAAGATAAATTCAAATTAAGCAAAAACGGCACAATTTACATATAAATTAAGCTCAACTTTACCAAATTGGATATTTTGGCAAAAAGCATATAGCAAAAGAAAAGCCGCCTGCATCATGCAAGCGACCTTTTCCTTTTCTTATTCTTCAACGTCCCGATCGGCACAGTGAACGGTATATTCGCCCGTACCCAAATTCCAGCTTTGTCTTTTTTGCATACTGCTCCACTCGTCTGCCGTGCCCTTGTATTCGATAGATACAAGTGACGAGCAACGAGCCATTGCCTGATGCTCGATAAGCGTTACCGAGTCGGGTATGACTATCTCTCTAAGCGACGTGCATCCCAAGAGAGAAAAGACCTGTATCTTCTCTACTCCATCGGGTATAACAAGGCTTTGGAGCGAGGTGCAATCCTTAAACATCTGCGCAGGTATCGCGCTCATTCCCTCGGGTAAAACGACGTTGCGCAACGAGGTGCAGCCCGAAAAAACGCTTTGCTCCACAAGCTCGATGCTTTGAGGCAAGGTCACTCTTATAAGTGAGGTGCAGCCTGAAAACAAGCCGTGCGCCAAGGTGTCAACGCCTTCGGGAACGGTTATTTCCACAAGCGACGTGCAACCCGAAAATGCGCCCATTCCAATATCCGTAACGGTTTCGGGAATTTTTATTCTTGTAAGGTCACTGCAATTTTCAAACGCTGCATGATAGATAGAAGTAACGGGCAAGCCCTCATGCTCGGAAGGGATTTCAAGCACGGATCCGCTGAATTCTCCTATTCCCATAACGCAATAGCTCTCACCGTTTGCGTTTATCTCAAATTCCAAAAGATTTCCGTCCTCAGCGTTTCCCGTACAGCCCGAAAAGGCGCAGACGGCACCGAAGATCAAAATAATTATCAATAATTTAGCAACTGTTTTCATAATGCTCTCCGCATTCTCTGTTTTGGGTATCAGAAAAGTCCGCTTATGCGTCCGTTATCATCAACGTCTATCTTTTCCGCCGCGGGCACCTTGGGAAGACCGGGCATAGTCATAATATCACCCGTAAGCACGACGATAAAGCCCGCGCCTGCGCTGACCTTAACGTTTCTGACCGTTACCTTAAAGCCCTCGGGCGCGCCCAGCTTTGCGGGATCGTCGGAAAAGCTATACTGCGTCTTCGCCATACAAACGGGGCAATTTCCGTATCCCAAAGCCGTAAGCTGTGCTATTTGCTTTTGCGCCTGAG
>JBGVJM010000128.1:0-4716 GCA_045129415.1 Eubacteriales bacterium | reverse complement strand
CGCCCGATATGACCGAGATAGATGCGGCGCTTGAGCTTGAATTCTTCATGAGAAGAATGGGTAGCGAGGGAACGGCGTTTGACACCATCGCAGTGTCGGGAAGCGCATCGTCCCTGCCTCACGGAGTTCCGAGAAACGTGAAGCTTGAACGCGGCTTCTTTACTATGGACTTCGGCGCTAAGTTCGAGGGCTATTGCTCCGATATGACGAGAACCGTTGTTATCGGAAAGGCTGACGAGGATATGAAAAAGCTTTATAACACGGTGCTTTCCGCACAGCTTGCTGCGCTTGACTTCATTAAAGAGGGCGTAAACTGTAAGGATGCCGACACCGTCGCGCGCGACATCATAGATAACGCGGGCTATAAGGGAAGATTCGGTCACTCGCTCGGTCACGGAGTCGGAATGTATATCCATGAGAATCCCCGTCTTTCGCAGGGCGTGGCTCCCGATTATAAGCTCCAAAGAGGACATATTGTAACCGTTGAGCCGGGCATATATATTGAAGGACTTTACGGCTGCAGAATTGAGGATATGGTTGGAATCATGCCCGACGGTGGCGTGTACAACTTCACTCACAGTAAAAAAGACCTTATTGAGCTTTTCTGATATGAAAAAGATATTTTCGGTAGACAGAATTGAGGGCGAGCTTGCCGTTTGCATCTCTGATGACGACGACAAGATCGACGTACCCGTAAGTGAGCTTTACGGCATGACGGTTCGCGACGTTTTTGAGGCAACGCTTGACGGTGATAAATTAAGCGACGTGGTGCCCATGCCCGAGGAGCGAGACAGACGATTGGAGCGCAACAAAAAAAGGTTGCACGACCTTGCAAGAAGAAACAGGAAATAAGTATTAATTCTTGGTTTTGAGAGGTTTAAAATGTTTACTAATACTTTTATAGCTATGTCAAGTGACGTAACGGCACCCGAAGTTCCCGCGGTTTCGTGGAACGTGTATTCGTGGCTCGTAGACGCGCTTGGTGTCGGCAACACAACGTCATCAATATGGCTCATGCTTGCCGCCGCTGTGCTTTGCGCAATCATTGCGTATATACTTGGCAGTATAAACCCCGCAATTATCATTTCCAATACAATGTTTAAGGACGACATTCGCAACCACGGTAGCGGAAACGCGGGCTCGACCAACGTTTTGCGCACCTTTGGAAAGAAAATGGCGGCACTGATATTTGTACTTGATCTTTCCAAGGCGGTCATTGCCTGTCTTATTGGCAAGCTGTTGCTTGCAACCATGGGCGGTGCTATCGGTGGCTTGTTCGTTATCGTTGGACACACCGCACCCATATTCTATAAGTTCAAGGGCGGAAAGGGAGCAGCCTGCCTTGCGGGTGTTGCGCTTGCCATCTCGCCTTGGTCCTTCATAATTTTGTTCCCGACCTTTATATTGATAGTTTTGCTGTCGCGCTACGTGTCGCTTGGATCAATAATGGTATCCATGCTGTTTCCCGTTGTGCATAGGGCATTCCACGTTAACGACGCGCATCCCGACGAGGGATGGACGTTGCTTGCCAGCATATTTATAATGGGAATAGTTGTATTTATGCACAGGTCCAACATAAAGCGTCTTATGAACGGAACGGAATCCAAAATATCATTAGGATCAAAGAAAAAAGCGGCAGAGCCCGCCGAAATTGAGGAGAAAAATGACAACAGTGAGCAATGAGAATAGCATCAGGCTTCTCGGCTTGATACAGGACTCGGCAAAGCTTTTCTATCTTAAAAAAGCAGTTTTTTCAAAGCCTTACGACAAGGAAATAAAGCGCGCGGTGTTAACGGTAAAGCAAATATCGGGACGCGCGATGCTTCAGCTTGAAAGCTTTACGCAGGACAACAAGGCAAAGCACAAGAATTTTGAGCTTGACGATAACGACACGCTCGCAAAGATGATCTCGGGCTTTGCGCAAATAAATCTTATCACAAGCGCGGGCGACTGTGAATACAAGGTGTCTGGCTCGGGCAAATCCGTGCTTCTTGGCGGAGATAAGCTAAGTAGAGCGCTTGATGCGGCGCGAGAGCAGGGCGTTGGCGTTAGTACCTTTAAAAAAATTGAGCCCACCTCGCATAATAAGTCTAAAAATTACATTTTGCGCGGTGACGAGCCGTTTTTGAAATTGCTCGGTGTCAGCGATGAAAAGGGAAGAGTTTTTGATAAAAAGCAGGCAAAATTCAGACAGATAAACAAGTTTTTGGAGTTTGTGCGCGACGTAGAGAGCAAGCTTCCCGAAGGCGATCTCCGTATTTGTGATCTTTGCTGTGGAAAGAGCTATCTTTCCTTTGCCGTTTATCACTATTTTGCGGTGATCAAGCAAAGACGTGTTAAAATGACGGGTGTCGATCTTAAAGCCGACGTTATTGAATACTGTAATGACGTAGCGCAAAGGCTTTCATTTGACGGACTTGAATTTTTGTGCGGCGACGTTAATCTTTACGACACGAGCGACCGCGTGGACATGGTAATATCTCTGCATGCCTGCGATATTGCAACCGATATCGTTATAAACAAGGCGATAGAATGGAACGTGGACGTTATTTTGTCAACACCGTGCTGTCACCACGATTTAAATAAAAAGCTTGATTGCGAGGCGCTTGATTTTATCGCCAAGCATTCAATGCTCCGCCAAAAGCTTTGCGATGCGGCAACTGACGCTCTGCGCTTGGCACTCCTTGAAGCAAACGGCTACGAGGTGGCGGCATTTGAGCTTATAGACCCCGAGGAAACGCCTAAAAACGTTATGCTTCGCGGTGTTCGCCAAAAGGGCTTTGACAAAAATTCCGATGCGGCAAAAAGGCTTTATGAAAAATACAAGCTGTCCTACGAGTTTTTGGTGGGCAGAGAAATGCGGTAAGATATGGGATTTTTAAAAAAGCTTATGGATAAGACCGCCGGCAAAAATCCCAATTCCAAGCGATTTCGGTGGGATATGGCAAGGAAGATTTGCGGTCACCACGTAAAGTACGTAACTGAGGAGATAGATGGCACGCATGAGGTCATAGGTCGTTCGGGCGGACTTAATATCAAGGATGACGAGCTTCTCGTTTTCGCATCGGCGGACGTGCTTATGCGCTGTAAGATCGAGGAGATGCAGGCTTGGGAGCTGCTGAGCAAGGACGGAGTGGTGATTACAGCTCCGGATTTGGAGCACGGTGGAAAAATGAGAACTGTTATAGTTCACTACGTTTACTATAGATAATTTAGGAGATACTGAAATGTTTGTAAAAGAGACAACAAAGGGAATGAGAGATATTCTTCCTCGCGAGGCGGAGATAAGAGAGTATCTTCTCGCAAAAATGAAAAAGACTTACGCGGCATTCGGCTTTTCGCAAATTGAAACTCCTTGTGTTGAGCACATCGAGAATTTGACGAGCAAGCAGGGCGGCGACAACGAAAAGCTTATATTCAAGGTACTTAAAAGAGGCGAAAAGCTCAACGTTACCGCGGAAAATCTTAACGTTGACGATCTCGTTGATTCGGGCTTGCGCTATGACTTGACTGTTCCGCTGTCAAGATATTATTCCAACAACGCATCTAATCTCACCTTGCCCTTCAAGGCAATGCAGATTGGTCCCGTTTGGCGCGCTGACCGTCCCCAGAAGGGAAGATTTCGTCAGTTTGTGCAGTGCGACATTGACATTCTCGGCGATCCTTCCAATTCCGCTGAGATCGAGCTTATAACCGCAACGTCCACATATCTTGAAAGCATAGGTATCGGCGGCGTGACCATCGTTATAAACGACCGTAGAATCCTTGCGGCAATGGCAAGAGCATCGGGCTTCTCGGAGGAGAGCTTCTCGCAGGTATTTATTATTCTTGATAAGTATGACAAGATCGGCGAGGCGGGAATTGAAAAGGAGCTGCTTGAATCGGGCTATGACGCACAGTGCGTTGCAAGATATATGGAAATATTCCGCGGCGCAATGGCGGCAGAGGATAGATTTGCTTTCTTGAAGGAAGCTCTTGGCGAGAGCATTGAGGAAGGTGTTGTTGACAACCTTTTGGAGATTGTCAAGGCAGTGGACGTTATATCGGACGATCGCTTCAACCTCCGCTTTGATCCCACGCTTGTGCGCGGAATGGGATATTATACGGGCGTTATCTTTGAGATAAAGAGCGAGGACTTCAAGGGCTCAAGCATCGGTGGCGGCGGACGCTACGACAACATGATAGGAAACTTTACGGGACAAAAGACCGCGGCATGCGGATTTTCTATCGGTTTTGAGCGCATAGTTGCGGCTCTCGTTGACAAGAATTTCAAGCCCGAGGGCGCAAATAAGACGGCTATTCTTTACGATAAGAGAATGACCACGTCCGATCTCGCACTTATGCAAAAGGCGGCTATGGCGGCACGTGCCGACGGAAAGATCGTGCTTGTTCAAAAGATGAATAAGAACGTCGGCTTCCAAAAGCAAAAGCTCGAGGCCGAGGGATATACTAAGTTTATAGATATCCGCTATCCCGACGAGATGACAAAGCTTGAAGAAATTTAATAATTTAAAAGAAAAAGAGAGGGCGAAATGCTCTCTCTTTTTTATGAGTGATGTGACTCTGAACATTGCTTTGCGCCTGACGGAATTCAGGGCAAAGAACAATGGTGCGCAAAGCGAGAAAAGGCTATTGCCTTTTCGGTGTTCTTCGTCTATAACAATTTCTAAAAACAAAAGAGAGGGGTAAACCCTCTCTTTTGTTTTTGGAGCTGGT
>JBGVJM010000127.1:0-3640 GCA_045129415.1 Eubacteriales bacterium | reverse complement strand
TTTGCGCCAACGGCGAGGGGAAGATCGTCTCCGTCAACGCCCAATGCGGTAAGGTCGCCGTCAATGTAGGCTTCAATGAGCGCGGTGGTTTGGTCGTCCAGCTTTTCGCCGCGCGAGTTTATCACCTTTATTCCGTTGTCGTGGAAGGGATTGTGCGAGGCGGTTATCATAATTCCGCAGTCAAATTCGTCCATTCTCGTTACGTAAGAAACGCTCGGAGTTGTGGTTACGTGAAGCATATAGGCATCCGCGCCCGATGCGGTGATTCCCGCGGCAATGGAATATTCAAGCATATAGCTTGAGCGCCTTGTATCCTTTCCTATAACGATACGGGGGCGGTAATAGGGCTTTGAGCAGCCCGAAAGAGAAGAGCCGTAATACCAACCCAAAAATCGACCGACCTTGTATGCCTGCATAGAGGTCAGCGTAACGCCTGCCTCGCCGCGAAAGCCGTCCGTGCCGAAATATTTGTTTTTTTGCGGGGCTTGCAGCTTTGATACGTTTATTTTGTCGCGTAAAAGCTCGTCGGTGGATACGTCAAAGAGCGCGGCAAGCTGTAAGACCTTGTCTATTTGCGGCATTGCCTGATCCATTTCCCATTTTGAAATTGACTGTCTTGAAACACCAAGCTCCTCCGCGAGCTGCTCCTGAGAAATATTTTTTGATGCTCTGAGCTTTGTTATCTTTTCGCCAATGGTCATAATTTTTCTCCTTAAAACAAATTTATGACTTGCCCGAGATCTTGTCGGACAAGCAAATTATATCAAGATAAGCCTTGATTTGCAACCAACCAAACATTGATTTTTTATGCAACCGTAGGTTGCGATTTTTTAAAAAATAATGCAAAAAAATAAAATTGTATCCTTTCAACCGAAATTTTTCATCAAAGAGGACAAGCAAAGTTTACACAAAAGGTCTAAAAAGGGGAAGAAACTGTGTTTTGTCTCTTCCCCAAAAGCTTTTGTTTTTACTTGAGCCTTTCCGCCTCGTTTTTTGCCTTGTCGTATTCGGCATCCGCCTCGGTGCGAGCGTTGTTAAAGTCTTCCATTACCTTGCGGTTAAGCTCCTCCTGCTCGGCTTGCTCGCGCGCCTCTTCATCGCGCTTTTCCTGCTCGCGTGCCGCCTTTTCGGCTTCCCTTGCGGCGCGGCGCGCCTCCTCCTCGGCCTTGAGCTGACGGATCTCGGCAATTATCTTGTCAAGCTTTTCAAGAGTTGTGGAGATATTCTCGGTCAGCGCGTCGGGATCCTTGACCTCAATGCCGCGAAGCTTTACGTATGCAAGCTTTCCAAGTGCCCTATATTGCAGGTCGCGCTCGGATTCCTTGTTTGCGATCTTTATTTTGAGAGATGCCACGTCGGCAAGCTCGCGCGTTTTGGTGACGGTCTTATCCGCTATATTTTCAATGCTTTTTTTGATTTCTTCCCAATTTGCCATAATATATAACCTTTCCGTTTTATTAGTATGCTCGTTTTTTGAGCTTTTACTCACTCTACATTTATATTGTAACCGTTTTTTGTCCAAATGTCAATAGTAAGCCGCCGAAAGACAAAAAATGGACACACTTTTGGCGCATTTTACGCGCAAAAATGACAAAAATATAAGTAAATTCGTTTTGAATGGAGGACTATATGAACATTAGCAACGAGAGCTTTAAAAAATATGCGGACGCGCACGCGCCGTCCTCAAAAACGCTCAAAAACTGCATTTGGGCATTTTCTATCGGCGGAGTGATATGCGTTATAGGTCAGCTTTTGCTGATGCTTTACTCGGACGTATTGGGAATGGATAAAAAGGACGCGGGAACGCTTTGCTCCATAACCATTATATTCGTTGCGGTGCTGCTCAGCGGACTCGGACTGTTTGAGCGCATCGCAAAGAGGGCGGGCGGCGGAACGCTTGTGCCTATAACGGGCTTTGCAAACAGCGTGGTTTCGCCCGCGATAGACTCCAAGGCGGAGGGACTGATACTCGGCGTTGGCGCAAAGATATTCACCGTTGCGGGCCCCGTGCTGCTTTACGGCACGCTTGCGGGCGCGGTCTGGGGAATAATTTATTTCGTTTTGGGATTCTTTAGATAAGAAAAGGCGCAGGGAATACCCTGCGCCATGCGTTTATAAAAGAACCTCTTTGTTTGTGCCGTAGAATATGTCGTCGCGGTGGCTTACAAGCTTGAAAAGCTCCTCAAGACGCACCCAACATTCGGGACGGTAGTCAAATTCGTATGCGTGTCCCCAAATATAGAGGATCTGAGGCTGGTCGGCTTCAAGCTCTAAAAATTTGCGCGCAACCTCCATGGTCTCGTCCATTCGGTTTGTGTAGGCGGACGGATTGAATTGGTAGAGATTTTCCTGCACGTCAAATCCTTTGGTGCTTACAACGGTGCGGCAGTATTTAACGCCCGTGTTTTCGCGGATAAGCCTTGCAACTCGCTCGTCGTTGTTGACTCCGCCGCAGGGATAAGCCATGCCGACCACCTCATAGCCAACAAGCTCGGAAAGATTAATTCGGTCTTGCTCCACCTGACGTATTACCTCTGCGTCGTCCTCTATGGTCGTGAGCTTGGGGTGTGTCAGCGTGTGAACGGCAACCTCATGATTTTGATATATACGCTTTACGTCCTCGGGGTGCATTTTGTAGTGACAAATGGGATTGTCACCGCAAGAGAGCATACCGCGCTGTCCGAGCAGCTCGGAGTTGAGGTTAAATGTAGCCTTGAGTCCGTATTTGTCAAGCAAATTGATAAGATTTATATCCTGAATAACGCCGTCGTCAAAGCTGAAGGTTATAGCCTTCTTTTTTGTTTTGGTCCATTCCATTGCCATATAAGCGTCCTCCGCGTGAGTTGATAAATACATTGTATCACAAAAACCGAGTGCGGTCAACGATTATCGCAACATTTTTTTGAGAGCCCTTTCACTTGCGGCAACGTCGCGGGATATGATAAGAAATGCATAATTTTTGTAAATGCCGACGCGCGCGGCGGAGATCATATCGGCATATGTGGGGCTCGTTTTTGATACTCGCACGGCATCGAGATGTGAGCATAAAAGCCTTGCGGTGTCAGTTGCCGCTTCACTTGATGCGCAAAGAAAAATTATCAGCTCGCAGGGATGCTCGGTGACCGACAAAAACATGGCGCAGTCCAGCCACGCGTCCGACACGGCGGGCATCTTGCCCTCGCCCAAGAGAGCCGGGAGCAAGGAATCGGGCAATCGCTCGGAGCTGTCCTCGTCCGCGCGCATGTCGTATATCCTGCCCGCAGGAAGAGCCTGCCCCTCGGCTTGCATCATAGCGCCAAGCACCTCGCGGCAGGACGGAGCTTGCTTTTTTGCGCACGACGGCAAAGCCCCAAATACTAAAATCAAGAAAAATGCTAAATATCTGTATCTTTTTTTCATTTCACACCCCAAGCGTTATTACAAAATTATATGCTTGATATATGAGAAATAACAAAACGTAGGTTGTTTGAGGGTAATACGAATTGCGATATTTGTGCAATATTAACGAAATTTTGTCGAAAATCCTGACGTTCTGTCACAAATATTGACGAACGCGGCTATATATGGTATAATATAGATACCAAAAACATCAAAGGGAGGGATAGAATGATGAAAATTATTCGCCAAAAAAAGCCTATTG
>JBGVJM010000126.1:0-8702 GCA_045129415.1 Eubacteriales bacterium | reverse complement strand
GATACCTTTGAGACCGTTCTCGCCAAGGCAAAGAAGAAGATCGACGAAGCAGGAAAGTCTCTCGACGACGCACAGCATAGAAACAGTATAATACAAAAGAAGCTTCGCTCGGTTGAGGCACTTGACTCCGCGGAGGCGGACGGTGTTTTGCAATTGGAGGCTGCATCCATATCTACCTTTGAGGAGGACGACGAATAATGCTTCTTGCCGCTACTTGTCTTTTCGGGCTTGAAAAACAGCTTGGCGAGGAGATCGATGCTCTCGGCCTCAAGCGCGTGGAGACCATTGACGGTCGTGTGCTTTTTGAAGGTGAAGAACGCGACATTGCCCGTGCTAATATTAACCTCAGACTCGCGGAACGAGTCTTTATCGTGTTATCCCGCTTTCCTGCCAACACATTTTCAGAGCTTTTTGAAGGTACAAATGCCATCGCTTGGGAAAATTGGATAGGCAAGCTTGACGAATTTCCCGTTACCGGTCACTCTATCAAGAGTAAGCTTACGTCTATTCCCGACTGTCAAAGCATAGTTAAAAAGGCCATAGTAAACCGTCTTTCAAGTGTCTATGGCATATCTTGGTTCGAAGAAACAGGAGTTAAATATAAGGTTGAGTTCTTTATCCTAAAGGATATTGCAATGCTTATGATCGACACCTCGGGAGTTGCTCTCCACAAGAGAGGCTACCGTCCCGATGCGGGTGCCGCGCCCCTGCGCGAGACACTTGCGGCTTCAATAGCCTTGACTGCGAGACCTCATGATGACGTTTTATTCTGGGATCCCTTCTGCGGCTCCGGAACCATTGCCATTGAGGCCGCTATGATAGCTCGTAAGATCGCTCCCGGACTCAACCGTCACTTTGCCGCTGAATCATTCAGGCAAATTCCATCCGAGCTTTGGTTGGATGCGCGTGATGAAGCAATGTCACTTGAGGTCAAGGACTCGTCCTTTGAGGTATGGGCATCCGACATTGACGAGGATATACTCGATCTCACATATGAAAACGCATTGCGTGCGGGAGTTGAAGACTCAATAAATATTTTCCACGCCGATGCAAGAAAAATACGCAAGCCTGCCGACCGCAGAGGAACTATCGTTTGCAACCCTCCGTACGGTGAGCGCATGGGAGAGCTTCAAGAGGTTGAACAGCTTTACCGCGAGATGGGCCGAAATTTCAAATATTTTGAGCCTTGGCACATATACGTTCTTACCTCGAGCGAGTATTTTGAAAAGCTTTACGGCAGACGCGCGGACAAGGTCAAGAAGCTTTATAACGGAATGCTTCCCTGCTCGCTTTATCAGTTTTTTAAGCCCTCGGACATAGGCTTCAAGGACAACCGTCAGCAAAAATACAACAATAATAAACCCAAATTCAAACACAAATAATTTTGAGGATATACAATGCTTAATCTTTGCGACCCCAGAACGATCCGTCAGGTGATGGATATGTT
The DNA here is from genome assembly GCA_045129415.1 of Eubacteriales bacterium. GTDB lineage: Bacteria > Bacillota > Clostridia > Oscillospirales > CAG-272 > SVTX01. The sequence continues at coordinate 7,255 of JBGVJM010000126.1, read as the reverse complement.
CGGACTTAATTTTAAAAAGGAATACGGACAAAACTTCTTGACTGACAACATGACAGTTGAGGACATTGCCGACGCATGTAGCACAAACCGAGACATAACCGTTGTGGAAATTGGTCCCGGTATTGGATGCATGACACGCGAGCTTTGCCAAAGATATGCGCGTGTGGTGGCATTTGAGATTGACGAGGGACTTATTCCTGTGCTCAAATACACTCTCGGAGACTATAAGAACGCAACCGTAATTAATCAGGATGTCATGGAAGCGGATCTTGCCTCTATTCTTGCGCCTTATTTTGAGCTTGGTCCCGTTGCGGTTTGTGCAAATCTCCCTTATTATATAACGACTCCCATCCTTATGAAGCTTATTGAGTCAAAGCTGCCCTTTGAGAGCATAACCGTTATGGTGCAAACCGAGGTCGCTCAAAGACTTGCGGCAGGTGCAGGAAACAAAAACTGCGGCGCTATTACTGCCGCTATCGATTATTACGGACATGCCGAGCTGCTCTTTACTGTAAGTGCCGACAAATTTATGCCTCCTCCCAAGGTTACAAGCTCCGTTGTTCACATTGATTTGTGGAAGGATAAGCCCATAAAGCCTATTGACGAGGCAATGTTCTTCAGAACGGTAAAGGCGGCATTTGAGCAAAGGAGAAAAACGCTCCCCAATTCCCTTATGACGGGATTTGGCGAAATCAGCAAGGAGAGACTTACCGAAATAGTCACATCCTGCGGTCACAGGCCCGACGTGCGCGGAGAGCGCCTTAACGTTGCTGAGCTTTGCTCTCTTTCGGATGCGCTGTATAATGAGCTTAATAAATGAGGAAAAACTATGAGAACAATGCAAAAAATACTCTTATTGGTGCTTTTGTGTGTTACCGCTTTAGCTATACTGTGCTCCTGCAATCTATGCCTGCACTTTAACATTGAGGAATCGATTACTCCCCCGACCTGCACTACTGCAGGAAAAACAACTCACACTTGTCCCGATTGCGGTTATACCTATGTCGATAGCATCATTGAGCCTCAAGGACATGTATATGAAGCTGTAGTAACCGAGCCTACCTGTGAGGATGAAGGATTTACCACATACACGTGCGAATGCGGCCATTCTTACGTATCCGATCACACGGCGGCTCTCGGACACGATTATTCAAAGGAGTTTTACACAATTTCTCCTACCTGCGAGGAGCAAGGATATACGTTTTATTCATGTTCTCGCTGTGAGCATTCATACGTAACAGATTACGTCAAGCCTCAGGGACACAGCTATAAAAAGACAGTCACGAATCCCACCTGCACCGACTCGGGATATACGACCTACAGCTGCAACAACTGTAAACATAGCTTTGTTTCCGACTACGTAAAGCCGAAAGGACACGACATATCCACCAATGTCACTTCACCGACTTGTACCGACCAAGGATACACGACTTATTTTTGCTCCGCTTGCGATTATTCCTACATATCCGAATATACAGACCCGACAGGTCATAATTATTCGCGAACTGTTACTCCTCCCACCTGTACCGAGCAAGGCTTTACTACTTACGAGTGTGATAATTGTGATGATTCTTATATTTCGGATTACACGGAGCCTAGGGGCCACAAATATACCGAGCAGGTACTCACCAAAGCATCCTGCACGGACACAGGTATCACAAAATTTGAGTGTATTTGCGGAGATAGCTACGAAATTATAGTATCGGCCACGGGACACGATTTTTCAAGACTTGTAACTATGCCAACTCTTTCCGACATGGGATACACCGAGTTTGACTGTAAGAATTGTGATTTCTTCTACACAGGTGATTATCGCTTCTACAGTGACATTCTTCCAGGCGGCGCATATGCGGGAAATTCCGAGGTCCTTGCGCTTGGAATTGACGTATCGCAATACAATTATAACGAAAACGGTGCTATCGATTTTGCGGCGATAAAGGAAGCAGGAGTTGATTATGTGATAATCAAGGCCGGAAGCTCTTACCGCGATGCATTTACGGTTGGCGGAATTGAGCCTGCCTTCCTTCAAAGCTATAATGATGCCAAGACGGTGGGACTTGACGTTGGCGTTTACTTCTACACATACGCAAAGAGCGTTGACGAGATACTGCTTGACGCCGAGCTGCTTTTAAGAATTCTTGACGGCAAGCAATTTGAATATCCTATTTATCTTGATCTTGAGGATGAGTCGCTTGCCGACCTCTCCCCCGCAACGCTTACTGAAATGTGTGTTGAGTTCTTTACTGTGCTTCAGCGCGCCGGATACTACACGGGACTTTACGTCAATGATGAATGGCTGTACAACAAAATTCAGACTGACGTTGCTCTCTCAAAATTTGAAATTTGGTATGCAAGATATCCCGAAATTGAAACCGATGAATATGTCTGGGATATAAACACTTACGGCGCAAATCTCGGAATGTGGCAATATACCGACAAAGGATCGTTTGAAGCTATCCCCGACATTAAATTTGATTTCAACTTTGCTTACAAGGATTATCCGTCTATTATAAAGGAAGGTGGATACAACGGATACGAATCCGACGTTAAATTCATTGATTCGGGAAAACAATTCGTTTACATTGTCGCAAACTCTATAAACGTTCGTTCAAGCGCGGATTTCGATGCCGACAACGTTATGGGCATAGCCTACAAGGGTCAGCGCTTTGAGGTGCTTGAGATAAGCGATGAATTTATCAAAATAAAATACAAGGGCCTTGAGGCTTATATAACGGCTAACGCGGAATACGTTACAACCGAATTGCCTCTTCCCTGATACAAAAAATAAAACGGCAGTTTAACTGCCGTTTTTCTTTTATTATTTTCCTGCCTCTTGAGCGCGACGCTGCTTCATCATTTCCTTCATACGAAGCTCGGTGTTGAGTATCTTCTTGCGAAGTCTTATTGACTTAGGAGTTACCTCTATAAGCTCGTCGTCGGAAATAAACTCTATTGCTTCCTCAAGGCTGAATATCTTGGGAGGAGTAAGCAGGAGCTTTTCGTCAGCACCCGAAGAACGAATAGCGGTAAGATGCTTTTCCTTGCAGGGATTAACTGCAATATCGTCATTCTTGGGGTTTTCGCCGACGATCATACCCTCATAGACCTCAGTCTGAGGTCCAACAAAGAGCTGTCCGCGTTCCTGAGTATTGTAAAGACCGTATCTTGTAGTTACGCCTGCCTCGCTCGCAACGAGAACACCAGTAAATCTCATGATTACACCACCGCGATAGGGCTGGTAGCCATCAAATAATGTATTGAGAACGCCCTCACCGTGTGTTGCGGACAAGAACTCGGAGCGATATCCAAAGAGGCATCTCGAAGGAATGCTGTACTCAATTCTCATTCTTTCTCCGATAGGTGTCATCTCGATAAGGTCGCCCTTTCTCTGTCCGAGCTTTTCAATTACCGTTCCAACGTACTCATTGGGAACGTCAAGCGTTACTCGCTCCATAGGCTCGCACTTTTGACCGTCTATTTCCTTGATAATGACCTTAGGATTGGAGCAGGTCATCTCATAGCCCTCACGACGCATATTTTCAAGCAAAATGGAAAGATGCATCTCTCCTCTTCCCGAAACCACGAACTCGTCGGTCGTGTCGCCGTCGCGCACGCGCAAGGAAACGTCCTTCAACAGCTCACGGTACAATCTCTCGCGAAGCTGGCGCGATGTTACGAACTTACCCTCCTTGCCTGCAAGCGGGCTGGTGTTTACCGAGAAGGTCATCTCAACCGTAGGTTCGCTTACCTTAACAAACTCCAGAGGCTCGGGATTTGTTGTGCATGTAATAGTATCACCTATTGAAATATCTCCCGCACCGGAGAAGCATATAATATCACCCATTGTTGCCGTCTCAACGGGCACACGAACAAGACCGTCTATCTGATAGAGCGATACTATTTTTGTTCTTCTGGGCTTTTCGTTGGGCTTATGGAAGTTACAAATAAGAACCTCCTGACCGACCTTTACGCTTCCGCGCTCGATTCTACCTATTCCGATACGACCAACGTAATCGTTATAGTCGACCGAGGAAACAAGCACTTGGAGATCTCCGTTAAGATCTCCCTCGGGAGCAGGAATGTAATCAAGTATAGTATCGAACAAGGGAGTCAGATCCTCGCCCTCTTCATCGGGTGACAAGGATGCGGTTCCTGAGCGTCCCGAGCAATAAAGCATGGGAGAATCAAGCTGCTCATCATTTGCACCAAGGTCAATAAGAAGCTCAAGTATCTCGTCCTCGACCTCGCCGAGTCTTGCGTCGGGCTTGTCTATCTTATTTATGCAAACGATAACTCTATGCTCCAATTCAAGCGCTCTTTTAAGCACGAATCTGGTCTGAGGCATAGGGCCTTCCGCCGCGTCAACAAGCAAAATAACACCGTTTACCATTTTAAGAACACGCTCAACCTCTCCGCCGAAATCAGCATGTCCGGGGGTGTCAACAATGTTAATTTTTACGTCCTTGTAGTGAACGGCGGTGTTCTTTGCGAGTATCGTTATTCCTCTTTCCTTTTCAATGGCGTCGGAGTCCATTACTCTCGTAACCGTTTCCTGATTTTCGCGGTATATTCCGCCCTGCTTTAAAAGTCCGTCTACAAGTGTAGTCTTACCGTGGTCAACGTGAGCTATTATCGCAACGTTTCTAAGGTCCTCTCTTATCATACAATCTCCTAAATTATAAAATACTAATATTTATCCAAATAGATATTATATCACATTTTTATCAATATTTAAATCGCAAGAACTTACGATATTTCAAAAAATCAGCCAAACTAATTGTGCATTTTGACAAAATATGCGGCTCACTTACGTGAACCGCACATTTGAATTATTTCAAAAATCCGTTGATTATCTGTTCCTCTGCCTGCTTTTCGTCAAGGCCCAAGGTCATAAGCTTAATAAGCTGCTCGCCTGCGATCTTGCCTATCGCCGCCTCGTGAATAAGCGACGCCTCGGTGTTTTTCGCAACTATCTTGGGTATTGCCTCAACGGTTGCATTGTCCATAATAATGGCATCGCACTCGGTATGTCCCGAGCAGCGGTTATCACCCACAACGTTGGAAATAAAGAGCTGACGCGAGTTATCCTTTGCAACGGAACGCGAAACCACGTGTGTTCCGCAATCAGCGCCCAAAAGCTCTACGTTGAATTCGGTCTCGGCAAACTGCTCACCGTGTGTCATTATCTTTTCGTGAACGATAAGCGTAGACTTATTCTTGAGGACTGCATCCGTTTTACGTCTTGTGGAGTCAACACCCTTGATCTGAGTAGTCTCCATTTCCATATAAGCGCCTTCCTCAAGCACAACAACGGTTGTGGGGTTCATAACGTTTTTGCCGTTTCCGTCACCGTCACCGTAATGCTTTTCAACATACTTGATTCTTGCGTTCTTACCAACGAAGAAGCTATGGATACCGCTATGCTCACTGTCCTGAACGCCACAGTTGTGGATTCCGCAGCCTGCGATTATAAGCACGTCCGCGTCCTCGCCGATGTGAAAATCGTTATATACGAGCTCGCGCAGTCCCGATTCCGCGATAATTACGGGAATGTGTACGCTCTCTTTTTTTGTACCCGCCTTGATATAAATATCAATTCCGGGCTTGTCCTGTTTCTTTTCTATTACGATATTTTCGGACGAGTTCTTGCCATACATCTGACCGTCAACGCGCAAGGAATACGCGCCCTCGGGCACCTCGTGAAGGTCAGCAACCTCTCGGAGAAGATTTAACTGAAACTCGTCAAGCTTTTTCTTTTCAGCCATTATTCCTCACCTCCCGAAGCATATCTGCAGCTTGCCTGCGCCGACAAAAGCTCGGGCAATATCTCGCTCTTTGAGCCGTAAGCCGCAACCTTGCCGTCCGCAATGACCACTATCTTATCCGCAATATCAAGAATTCTCTCCTGATGGGATATGATAAGGATATTTCCGTGCGTTCTCTCGTGCATCTTTTCAAAAACCTTGATAAGATTGTTGAAGCTCCAAAGGTCTATTCCCGCCTCAGGCTCGTCGAATACCGAGAATTTAGTGCCGCGCGCGTTTATCATTGCGATCTCGATTCTTTTAAGCTCGCCGCCCGAAAGCGACTCGTTTACCTCGCGGTTTACGTACTCCTTTGCGCAAAGTCCTACCTCGGAAAGATATTTGCACGCCTCCGCAACAGAGATCTTCTCTCCTGCCGCCAAGGAAATGAGGTCTTTAACCGTTATTCCCTTAAATCTTACGGGCTGTTGGAATGCAAAGCTGATTCCTGCACGCGAACGTTCGGTAACGTTAAGGCTTGTGATATCCTCGCCGTCGAGCAAAATAGTTCCGCTATCGGGCGTTACTATTCCCGCAATTATCTTTGCAAGAGTTGATTTTCCCGAGCCGTTAGGCCCTGTTATTGCTACAAAGCGATCATTTATAGTAAGTGACACATCGTCAAGTATGCGGTGTGTCTTATTTGTTTTAGGATCTGTGACAGTATAAGTCACGTTTCTTAATTCTAACATACTGCTCCTTTCATTTTACTTTGGCATTATATTGTTTTCCTTTATAATTTTACCACAAAGCCACAATTAAATCAATACACAATTTAAAATAATTTAATGTCTACCAAAATGGTGTTTTTTGTCAAATTTGTCAATCAAAAAATTTGGAGAGCATTATATTGCCCTCCAAATTAAAATTCACAAATTATTTATCAAGATATCTGCAAGCGGCAAGTGCGGCGACCGCGCCATCTCCGCATGCGGTAGTTATTTGTCTTATCTTCTTTGTGCGGCAGTCACCCGCAACGAAAAGTCCCTCGGTGTCGGTAAGGCACTCTTCGTCGGAAACGATGTAGCCTCTGTCAGAAAGCCTTGCAACATCTTTGAACGGTCCGTTCTCAGGCACCTGACCGATTGCAACGAACATTCCGTCAAGGTCAAGTCTTACCCTCTCTCCGTTATGCTCATTAAGGATAACGATTCCGCCGAACACGTCATCTCCAAGTATCTCGTCAACCACGCATCCGAAAATGAATTCGACGTTTTCTCTTTCGCGTAAAATCGCGGCAAGCTTTTCTTCGCCGGTCAGATAATTAAGGTTTTGGACAACGTAGACCTTCTCACAGCCGTCCGAAAGCATTATAGCCTCTTGAAGTGCCGAGTTTCCTCCACCGATAACCGCAACGGTTTTGTCAACGTAAAACGCTCCGTCGCAAACCGCGCAAAATGAAATTCCGTCACCGACGAAGCGCTCCTCTTTGGAAAGACCGAGCATACGGT
>JBGVJM010000125.1:0-9028 GCA_045129415.1 Eubacteriales bacterium | reverse complement strand
AAGCTCGTTTTCGGCGAGACCATTGCAAATCCCGCCCTCAACGTGCTTGATATAGAGAGATACGCCAAGATGGCGCACGCGCACGGCGTTCCGCTTATCATTGACAATACCTTCCCGACACCCGTAAATTGCCGTCCCTTTGAGTGGGGAGCTGACATAGTTACGCACTCTACTACCAAGTATATGGACGGACACGGAAGCGCAGTTGGTGGCGTTATCGTGGATTCGGGCAAGTTTGATTGGCTTAAATATGCCGACAAGTATCCCGGACTTTGCACTCCCGACGACAGCTATCACGGAATTACCTATGCCGAGAAGTTCGGTCTTGAGGGCGCGTACATAACCAAGGCTACGGCACAGCTTATGCGCGACCTGGGTGTAACTCCCGCGCCTATGAGCGCGTATTTGCTCAATCTCGGACTCGAAAGCCTGCACGTCAGAATGAAGCGCCACTGCGAGAACGGTCTTGCGGTTGCAAAATATCTTGCAGCAAACGAAAAGATAAGCTGGGTAAAGTATCCCGCGCTTGAAGGCGATAAGGATTTTGACTTGGCGGAGAAGTATATGCCGAACGGTACCTGCGGTGTTGTAAGCTTTGGAGTCAAGGGCGGAAGAGAAGCTGCTTCAAGGTTCATGAACGCGCTTGAGCTTATCGCCATTGAAACTCACGTTGCCGATGCACGCTCCTGCTGCCTGCATCCCGCAACCACAACCCACCGTCAGCTCTCGGATGCCGACCTCTTGGCATCGGGCGTTGCTCCCGACCTTGTTCGTCTTTCCTGCGGTATTGAGGACGCTGAAGACCTCATTGCCGACATCCAACAGGCGCTGGATAAGATTTGAGGCGCGGGTGGAGAGGCGCGTTACTTTTCTTGAAAAGAAAAGTAACCAAAAGAACTTTCAATATTTTTAGGTTCTACTAGATTGAGGTGACGTTGCTTTTGCTTCGCAAAATCAACCTCTCAAACCTACCTATATTGATAAATTGTAGAACCCAACTCATATTGTCAATTTGAAAATTAAATACACATAAGTTAAGTTAGACGGTGCTTGATAGGTTCTATAATCTATAAACACGGATTGGCTCAGCAGGTTGAAAATTCGCTTGCGAATTTTCAACGTCACTTCAATCTGGTTAGAACCTAAAAATTGGGGGAAGCTCTTTGCCAAGCTTTCTCTCGAGAAAGCGACATTTCCCTTGCACAATCTAACTATAGGAGAAAAATATGCCGATTAAAATACCTAATGATCTGCCGGCGGTGCAGACGCTGCTTGACGAAAACATCTTCGCGATGACGGAGAGAAGGGCTATCACGCAGGATATAAGACCGCTTAAAATACTTTTGCTCAATCTTATGCCCAAGAAGATAGAGACCGAAACGCAAATCTCGCGCATACTCGGTAACACTCCGCTTCAGATAGAGCTGACCTTGATAAGAACAAAGTCACATCAGTCGCAAAACACGATGCAGGAGCATCTTTTGGCATTCTACAAGACCTTTGACGACGTCAAGGAAGAAAAATACGACGGAATGATCATCACGGGCGCACCCGTTGAAATGATGGAGTTTGAAGAGGTCGACTATTGGCAGGAGCTTTGCGAGATAATGGAATGGAGTAAAAAGCACGTCCATAGCACCATGCACATTTGCTGGGGCGCTCAGGCGGGACTTTATTACCATTACGGAATTAAAAAGCACGTTCTTGATAAAAAGCTGTTTGGAGTATTTCCGCATAGAGTTGAGCATCCCAAGTCCATGCTTATGCGCGGCTTTGACACGGAGTTTTACGTGCCTCATTCCCGTCACACCACGGTCAACAGGGAAGATATTGAAAAAAATTACGAGCTTCGTATACTTGCTTCCAGCAAGGAGGCGGGTGTTCATATCGTATCGCGTAACGGCGGCAGACAGTTCTTTGTAATGGGACATTCTGAATACGACCCTTACACGCTTGATGCCGAGTACCGCCGAGATCTTATGGCGGGCTTACCCATTGAGATGCCAAAGAACTATTACCGCAACGACGATCCCAACGCGGAGCCCATAGTACGTTGGCGCGCGCACGGAAGCCTTTTGTTTATCAACTGGCTCAACTATTTCGTGTACCAGTCCACGCCTTATGACCTTAAAAAGCTGTAATAAAAGAAAAAGCACCGCTGATGCGGTGCTTTTTTATTTTTCGTCTTTTTCGTATGCGATTATGTCGGAAATATCGCAATCAAGAGCTTCACAAATTTTATTTAAAATATAGCTATCATAGCGAACCACTTGATTTTTATAGTAGCCATCCACGGTGTGATAGATGATGCCCGTTCTCTTTGCCAATTCACATCTCGTTATTCCGCGTTTTTCCAACTGCTTGTCTATTGTCAGCTTAATCATTATTATCACTCTCCTTTGGTATATATTTTAGTTGATATATACCCTATTGACAATTCAACTGATTGGGTGTATACTTTTATAAGTATATATAGGGAGGAAAAATATGAAGCTTTTGATAGTTGGATCGCGTTGTATTGAAGAATTTGATTTGACAGGGTACGTCCCCTGCGATGTTGAACTGATCATAAGTGGCGGTGCGCGGGGAATTGATACGATTGCCGAGCAATATGCTGACGAACACGGAATACAAAAGCAAATTTTTCTTCCGAATTATAATGCATACGGAAGATCAGCGCCTATAAAGAGAAACGAGAAAATGGTGGATGCTTGCGATATAGTTCTTGCCGTTTGGGATGGAAGAAGCAAGGGAACGGGCTATACTATAAATTATGCTCGCAAAAAGGGTAAGAAAATCATTGAGGTAATAGTTTAATCAAGAAAGACCGCTTGAAGTAACTCAAGCGGTCTTTTTTGTTTTTTATTTTTTTCTGAAAAAGCGCAATGGCTTGTGCTTTGATGCCTTTTGTATCTCAAAAAGCTCGGGACTGTCGGCATTTCTTATCTTTACCTTGTAGAAGTCGAGTATCGGGATAAGCGTGAGCGCGGTAAGACCCGCGTTGAAGCCGCTGTTGTACAGTACAAAGCCGCCGTGCATGCTCGCCGTGGACGTACAAACGATAGCGCTGACAAGTCCTGCGATAACTCCGTATCTGAAGCCGTAAACTCCTGCGATGGGGCAAAGTCCCGTTGCAAAGGCAAGACCGCTTATGTAAGCCTGTGTTGAAAGTGTCCATGGGATAGGCGCGCCTGCGATAAGGCAAATTGAGCAAACGCAAGCAAAAAGCAGGGAATATCCAACCGCTATGGGCGCTACGTTGCGGGGATGCTGTCCGTCCGCCGAAAAGGTGAGTGCCGCCAGCACCACGCCCGCCGTGGGACCTGTAAATCCAACTCCTTCGGGAAGGAAGGGAAGAATATGGGGCAAACAGAATATTACGTTGACGTATGCAAGAATACAAAATCCGTATATACCGAAATTGATAAGGCATAGCGGCATACCGAACTTGTCAACGAAATCCATTCCGTATCCCGAGCAGGAGATGAGCTTTTTGTAATTTCTGAAGCTTCTTCCGTTCAAAACGTAGCCGATTATAATGGCAAGCAAGAATATGACCGTAAAAAATACGTTCATAAATACGTATTGGGTGAGTCCGAACGCCGCTTGGTTGCTTTTGCCCGAAATAGTTACGGTATGTGGCTCAACGCCAAGCGTTTTATACAGGAAGCAGTACATGAATATGCCGAGCAGACCGATGGAAAGTCCGGCTCTGTACATACTGAAGCCGCGGTGCATCTTGTCAACTCCGGGCAGGATGGCAGGAACGAGAAAGCCGGACGCTATGCCAAAGCCTATGGAAAGGACTATTCCGAGAACGCTCACGCCGTAAATAGTCAAGGTGCGTCCGGGCGGATAGTAAAACAAAAAGTCGGTAAAGAAGGGCGCCAGTGCCGTTGAAAACATGGCAACGTGCAAATTTTGCTTGAAGGAGCGCTTGGTTATCAGGCAATACAGCAAAACTCCGATGATGGTCGGCCACATGTTGACGAAATTCAAGCCGTAAAAGCAATGCGCTATAATAAGCATATATGCCGCAAAGGTTGCCGCGGTAGCATGCGCGTGTGCCCAAAGCAAAATAAGCGTGCAGGCAAGACCGCAAACCGCCGCGTTGAATAACGTGCTTGCAAGACATCCGAGCATAAAGTAATCGGTGCTGAGACGGGCGGGGCCTGTTAAAAGCTGGGCAAGATTTTGCCAAAACTGCTCATCCGAAACACCCGTTACGGACATGGCTATCGGTACGGAAGCAAACAAGGCGAGGGTAAGCGCAACCATAAAGAAGCGGAGCGCTATCTTGTTTTGCTTGATCCGCACGTAAGGTATATTTTCATTTTCGTAAACGTCAAGATTTATGCCTGTATCCACAAGGGTAGCCTCCGATCCTCGTCATTATCTATATTGTAACATAAAATTTGACAAAATGGAATAATCTTTTGAATTTTTTAATGCGAAAAATGACCGCCCTGTAAGAGAGCGGTCAAAAAGTGTTTTATATATCGTTTTTACAAACGTCGGCGGGGCTTTCGCGCTTGACCGCAACGTAGTCCGAGCCTCCCGATACCATAACCACGGGGGGATTGGGCAGGCGATTGTAGTGAGATGCCATGGAATAGTTGTATGCGCCCGTTGTAAGCACGGCGATAACGTCTCCGCGCTTGATATCGGCAGGGAGCTTGACGTTTTCCTGAATTATGTCACCCGATTCGCAGCATCTACCCACCAAAGAGCAGGTAAAGGAAGGAGCCGTCGCGTTCATTCTGCTTGCAAGGCAAACGGTGTAGGGCGAGCGATAGAGCGCGTAGCGCGGATTGTCCGCCATGCCGCCGTCCACGGAAACGTAGTTTTTGTAGCCGGGGATACGCTTGACCGTTCCCGCAGTGTAGAGAGTAACGCCCGCGTCGGCAACGATGCTTCGTCCCGGCTCAAGACGGATAGCGGGCAGGCTGATGCCGAGCTTTTGGCAATAAGCCCTTACGTGTGCTCCTACCTCGGCTATATTTGCCGCAATATCGATTTCGGGATCGTTTTCAAGGTATCGCACACCGTAGCCGCCGCCGAGATCAAGCTCGCGCGTGACAAAGCCGCATATCTTTTGCATGTAAGCGATAAAATCAAGCATTATCTCGCTTGCGCGCAAGAATACGTCCGAGTCAAAGACCTGCGAGCCCACGTGACAATGGAAGCCGTAAAGCTCCACCGAGTCAAGCTCAATGGCATATCTTGTTATTTGCTCGGCTTGTCCCGTTTCGATAGCCGAGCCGAATTTTGAGTCCACCTTGCCCGTGGCAACCGCCTCGTAGGTGTGAGGATCGATGCCGGGTGTAAGACGGAGCAATATCCTTTGCTTTACGCCCTTGGCTTTTGCAATTTCGTTGATCGCATCCAGCTCCTCAACGTTGTCAACCACAAAATAGCCGATTCCAAGGTCAATAGCGTAAGAAATATCGTCGTCGGTCTTGTTGTTGCTGTGAAAATATGCCCTTGAAAGCGGAAAATTCACCGATGCCGCCGTGTAAAGCTCGCCGGATGACACGATGTCCGTGCCAAGCCCTTCGTCCATTATAATGCGGTACATCTGCTTAAAGGAAGCCGCCTTGCTTGCATACAGTGGGTAAGAATCCTCGCCGAACGCGCTTTGCATAGCCGATTTATAGACACGGCAACGCTCGCGGATGCGGTCCTCGTCCATTACGTATAACGGAGTTCCGTATTTTTGAGCCAACTCAACCGTATCAACACCGCCAAGCGCGAGGTGACCTTCCTTGTTGACCGAAAGATTGTTACAAATCATTTGCTTCATATCAGTTTCCTATCATGCTGTGCATATCGTAGAGTCCCGCGGGCTTTGAAATAATAAACTCCGCCGCGGTAAGCGCGCCCTCGGCAAAAAGCGTGCGACTGTGTGCCTCGTGCTTTAAGGTGATAGTTTGCGTGTCCGTGCCGACTATAACCTCATGCTCGCCAACTATATTGCCCATTCTTATCGCGTGAACGCCTATTTCGTTCTTGTCGCGCTTTGCCTGACCTTGTCTGCCAAAGGAGAAAAAGGCATGCTCGCGTATTTTTTGAAGCTCGCGCGCCAAAAGCAAAGCCGTTCCGCTGGGAGCGTCAAGCTTGCGGTTGTGGTGCTTTTCGACTATCTCGATGTCGGCATCGGGGAAGGTCCTTGCCGTCGTTTTGGCAAGCTCGCAAAGGAGCGCAACTCCAAGCGACATATTTGCCGAGTGGAAAATGGCGATACTTTTTGCCGCCTTTGCAATCATTGCGCTCTCGCGCTCGTCGTGTCCCGTGGTAGCCAAGACAACGGGAATGCTTTTGCTTGTGGCAAAGGCTAAAAGCGACTCGGTTGCGCTATGGTGGGAAAAGTCAATTATGCAATCGGGCGTTACGTCAACGTCAGCCCACGAGGTAAACACCTTGACGCAGCAGCTGTCTTGCGGTGCTACGTCAACGCCGCCGCAAAGATGCGCGCCGCGATATCCTTCAAGTGCCAATTTTTTGACCTCGGCGCCCATACGTCCGCCGATACCGTTTATTAAAACGTTCATATGTATCTCCAAATCAAATAAGATTAAGTCCCTTCATAATTTCAAGCATTTTCGCTTCGTGCTGGGGCTCCATTTCGGTCAGGGGAAGGCGCAGGCTGTTGTCGCAAAAGCCCATAGCCGCCATTGCCGCCTTAACGGGAATGGGGTTTACCTCGGAGAATAGTGCGCTGATGAAGGGAAGAAGCGAAAGCTGTGCCGCAACCGCGTCCTTGTGGTTGCCCTCAAAGAAATCGTGGCATATCTTGCTTGTTGCGCGGGGCATAGGATTGGACAAAACGGAAATTACTCCCTTGCCGCCAAGCGAGAGAATGGGAGTTATCTGGTCGTCGTTGCCCGAATAAATGTCCATCTTGTCGCCAACGAGGTGCGCAAGCTCGGCAATCTGAGAAATATTACCGCTCGCCTCCTTAATACCAACTATATTAGGATGCTCGGCAAGTATTGCCGCCGTTGCGGGAAGAATATTGCAGCCCGTGCGCGAGGGCACGTTATATAGTATGAGCGGAATGGAAGAAGCATCCGCAATAGAGGTAAACATTTTGATAAGACCGTTTTGCGTTGCCTTGTTATAGTAGGGAGTAACGACGAGCGCCGCATCCGCGCCTGCCTCGGCGGCGTGACGGGTAAGCTCTATGGCGTATGCAGTATCGTTAGAGCCCGTGCCCGCGATAACGGGAACGCGACCTCTAACCGTGTCAACACAAAACTTGATAACGTCCTTGTGCTCGTCGTCGGAAAGGGTAGACGCCTCGCCGGTGGTGCCGCATACAACGATGGCATCGATGCCCTCGTCTATTTGCCAGTTTATGAGACGCTCAAAGCTTTCGTAATCGACCTTATCGTCCTTTAAAGGCGTGATTATAGCCGTAGCCGCGCCCGTGAATATAGTTTTTTTCATTTGTTGTCTCCTTTTTACAAAAAAGCTGAAATTTGATACAAAAAAGCAGAGGCACAGGGTGCCTCTGCTACTTTAATGCCACCAATGGCAATTTTTTACGCAGTAGATAGCACTCCGCCAAGGTTTTGGCGACAGTATAACGGATGTTGTCCGAAATACCAGCACAGTCCCGCGTTAATTGACTGAACTTCGGCACCTGATCCTTTCCTTTTCGCAACGCCAACGCCGCTATACGCGAAAGCTACTCATACCAAGGTGCGCCTCTATCATATTGAAACAAGTATAACATAATTGCTTTTAGTTGTCAAGAGCTTTTATATTATATTTAATAATTTAAAACCGTTATAATATTTTTCCCGAAAGAAGATCTTCAAAGTTGCTTTTGAACTTTTTTGCGGGAATAGACGAGCAATCCTTTATCTCGTAATTCCACGTGCCTTGGTAGTTGACCTCCTCAAGCTTTTTCATAATGTCCTGCCATATACACTTGCCCTCACCGGGGAAGAGATGCATTTCGTCTATAAATTCATAGTCCGAGATATGGGTGGCAATTATACGGCTGCCCATGGCGGTTATTATATCAAGATTGGAGTCTATCAGCGAGTGGTTGGAGTCAAAGCAAAAATAAGCATCGGGAAGAGCTTTGGCGATTTTTCTTATCTCTATAGAATCACGGGCGATGCAGGAGCGAGGGAGGTTTTCGATAGCCAGCTTTATTCCGTTTGCCCGTGCAACCTCGTTTATTTTGCCGAGAGAGTCAATGGCAAAATCAAGATTGACAGAGCGCTTTTCCTCTGTGTAAGGCTCGGAGCTGGGATGAACAACGGCAATTTGCGCACCTTTGTCCGCGCATATTTTTAAAAGCTCACTTTGCATATCGACAAAGAGTCTTCTGCGGTCTTCAATTTCACTTGCGGGATCTACCGTGGGATAAAAGGGAAGATGAACGGAGCGTATGGTTACGCCAAAATCCGAAGCGGTTTTGAATATCTCTTTTGATCTGATGTCAAATCCGTCAAATTCATCGGTTCTGCATCCCGTCAGCTCCATAAATTCAATTCCGTTATTTCTAAGGTCCAGCATTCTCTCGCCACAAAAGTCGGGTAGCATAACCGATATACTGGGCTTCCAATCAAAGCGATTTGCCATTTTACACCTCGAATTATTTATAGTTTATTATATTGCCGTTTTCATATACGAAAAAGCCAAGCGTTTCTATAAGGTCATCGCCCCTTGCGATCCTGTCAGCATACGCGCGGCGGATTGAAGAGCTTTGCGAGAGTGCATAAGGGTCGCCACGGTAATCCTCGTCAAAAACTCTCCATACAACGTTGTTTATGCTGCTTACGTTGTCATGTATCAAAAGATAGTCCTTTGCGAATGTGACTATGTTCGAAGAGGGAGAAAGCACTGAGCCGAGCCAAGGATCAAGCATCCACGAGTGACAGCAAAAGAGAATTGGCTGACCGTCAAACTCAACACGGAAAAACTCACTTGCCAATCGGTACGATTCGAGAACCGAATCGCGCTCAAGTCTTGTTCCTGTTCGGGGAATGTGAACCGCAAGAGCTTTGGTCCC
>JBGVJM010000124.1:0-3974 GCA_045129415.1 Eubacteriales bacterium | reverse complement strand
ACAACACCTGCGGCATGAACCGAAATGTTTCTCGGCATTCCTTCAAGCTGCATGGCTATATCAATGAGCTTCTGAACCTCTTCAGACTCTCGGTACAATGTTTTAAGCTCGGGCAGGCGCAAGGCATCCTTGAGGGTTATTCCAAGCTCGTGAGGAATTGCCTTTGCAACGGCATCAACGTCCGAATAAGACATTCCCATGGCGCGTCCGCAGTCGCGCACAGCGGCTTTTGCCGCCAAGGTACCGAAGGTAACTATTTGTGATACGTGTTCTCTGCCGTATTTCTCGGTTACGTACTTTATGACCTCGTCTCTGCGGTTATAACAAAAATCTATGTCAATATCGGGCATACTGACACGCTCGGGATTCAAAAATCGCTCAAAAAGAAGGTCAAATTTAATTGAATCTATCTCGGTTATGCCAAGTAGATACGCCACAAGGCTTCCCGCGCCCGATCCACGTCCGGGACCAACGGGAATTTGAGACCTCTTTGCAAAGCCTACGTAATCCTGAACTATAAGGAAATAATCGGCATATCCCATTGAGCCAATGACCGAAAGCTCGTACTCTATACGCTCGCGATATATTTCTTTGGTTGCCTTTTCGCCGTCAAATATAATGTGCCCGCGCGATATACGGCTTTCAAGTCCGCGATAGGTCAGCTCGCGCAGGTATTCTTCGGCGCTTTTACTGTCGGGACAAGGAAATTTAGGCAAAAACACCTTGTCAAAATCAAGATCAAGATTACACATATCGGCTATTTTGACGGTGTTCTCGATCGCACCCTCATAAGCCGAATATATAGCCTTCATCTCGTTTGAGGTCTTGATATAGTAATCATCGCCGTCAAAGGAAGGCTTGTTGTCACTGTCCACAGTTGTATTGGAATGGATGCACATAAGCACTTGCTGCATCTCGGCATCTCTCTTGCGCAAATAATGACAGTCGTTTGTTGCGACAAGCGGAAGATCGCAGTCTCTTGCAACCTCTAAAAGCAACGGCAAAAGACGGCGCGTGTCATCAGTGCCGTGATCCTGAAGCTCTATATAAAAATTGTCCTTACCGAATATTTTTGCATATTCATTGGCGGTCTTTTTAGCGGAATCAATGTCTCCGGCAGCGAGCAGACGCGGTATCTTGCCCGAAAGACATGCGGAGAGTGCGATAAGTCCCTCGGAGTGCTTTCTCAAAATATCTTCGTCTATACGGGGCTTTGAATAAAATCCCTCGGTATATCCGATAGAAACAAGCTTGATAAGGTTTCTGTATCCCGTCATGTTTTTACAAAGCAGGACGAGATGGTAATATGAATCGGTATTTGCCCGCTTGTCAAAGCGCGAGGAGGTTGCAACGTAGACCTCGCATCCGATTATCGGCTTGATTCCTGCCTTCTTGCACGTTTTATAAAACTCAATAACGCCGTACATATTACCGTGGTCGGTGATGGCGACGGCATCCTGGTCACACTCTTTTATTCTTTCGGGAATATCCTTGATGCGGCAGGCGCCGTCAAGCAAGCTATATTCCGTGTGTAGATGAAGATGTACAAATTCTCCCATTTGGCGCCTCCTTTTCTTTGAATTCAGATCAGCCCTTTTCTTTTTGCCTCGTCAATAAGCCTTGAGAGGCGGTGATTAAGTCCCGATTTTGATATTGCCGGCTTATGCAATAACATGAGCTCCGATAGACTGACATCGGGATTATCAAGTCGGAGCATTGCGGTACGCTTCAGCTCTTCCGAAAGCTCGTCAAACATTCCGTTAGCGATAAGTGCCTCGATTGCGGCAACCTGAGTGACAGCCGCATTTACCGACTTGGAGATGTTTTTGGCAACGCAATTTGTAGCTCGGTTTTCGGTGTTGCGCAGATTCTTCTCAACGGCAACGTCAAAGAAGGTAAAGAGCGCCGAATTTGCACCGCAAGCCGTTAAAACGTCCTCGATTGAGGATTCATTGCGATAAAACAAGCCAACCGCGTCACGACGCTCGGTAAGACAAGGTGGAGTCAGTCCGTATTCGGTTATAGCATCGCAAACCATTTGTGCACGCATCGAGTTAGGAAAACGGAGCTCGAGAGTATAGCTCTTTTTAGGATCGCTAACCGTGCCGCAAGCGCAAAATACGGCTCGCAAAAAGGTTGAGGTGCAGTTGTTGCATTTTAGTGATGTCTTAAGCGTATTACGCTGAACATCGGTGTCGCAATGCAGGACAAAATCATGCAGCGATCCCGATCTGAAGGAGATTTCATAAGCGTGATAGCAACCTCGTGTGCATTCACTCACATTGGGCGTGATTTTATATGCCGTTTCAAGTAAGGAAACAAATCTCATAGCGGTTTCGTTATCCGATAATTTAAGACGTATCTCACCGTTAACAATCCTTGAGGACATAAGAACACCGAGGATATATGCTTTTTTACAGCAATTCCCCTTTATTTGTATCAAATTCAGTTCCTTCTTAACGTCCGTTGAAAATGACATTTTGACATCCTTTTGAAATGATTATTTTAGTTATAAGGCACGTAAATTATTTCACATTCGAGCATATATCCGAATTGCTCGTAAACAACTTGTTTTGTGTATTCCACAAGATCAAGCACGTCCTTCGAGGTGGCATTACCGCGGTTGACGATAAAGCCTGCGTGCTTTTCGGAGATCTGCGCGCCGCCGATAGAATAACCCTTAAGGTTAGCGTCCTGTATCAGCTTACCCGCAAAGACGTTTTCGGCAGGTCTTTTGAATACGCTTCCGGCATTTGGAAATTCAAGCGGCTGCTTTTCTTTTCTCGCGGTAATATTCTTTGTCATAGCGGCAAATATTTGCTCCGCATCAGCCAAAGCAAGTTTTAGTGTGGTTCCGATAATGACATATTCGGGATGCTGCATAAATACGCTTTTTCTATACGAATATTGATGCTCACGGGCGGTAATCGTATGTACGGTCATGTCGGTAATGTTGAGATATTCCGTCTCAACAACAACGTCGGACATCTGACCGCCGTAAGCTCCTGCGTTCATATACACGGCGCCTCCAACTGTTCCGGGTATGCCGTAAGCAAATTCAAGACCTGAAAGACTGTGCCTTTTGCCTGTTTCGGAGGCAAGCTCAGTTAATGACCTTCCTGCACCCACCTTTATAAGCGTGTATTCAGGATGCCTTACATATTCAAGCTCGTTCATATGAACGGTAAATATCACAGCGCCATCAAAGCCAAGGTCATCAAATAAAACGTTACTTGCGTTACCCATAACGATAAATTTTACGTTATTTGTGCGGCAATAGCTTATGCAGGCGCAAAGCTCTTCGCTGTTTTGGGGAAAGCATGCAATTTTTGCGTTTCCTCCTATTTTAAACGTTGAATGACGCGAAAGCGGCTCGTTTTCTCTTATATCAATGTTTGAAAGCTCGTATATCGCCATTGAATCTCCAATCCGGATACCGCGACTTACTTTGTCAGGATATCCTCAATTTGTGAAAGCTCGTTAACTACGTATGTTAATTTCATGTTCTCGGGCACATTCTTGTTTTCGGGATTATACCAGCAGGTGTCTATGCCCGCGTTTATTCCACCCTGCATGTCGGAGGTAAGCGAATCGCCGATAACGATAGCCTTTGCAGGATCAAAATCGGGAATGCTTGCCGCAACGTGCTCGAAATATTTTATGCTGGGCTTTTCATATCCGATGTCCTCGGAAATAAAGCAATCGTCAAAGTACTCAAAGAGTGGTGCCGGAAAAAGCCTTCTTTCCTGGATATACTTTTGACCGTTTGTGACAATATACATCCTGAACCTGTCGTGTAGATTTCGGCAAAGCTCAAGTGCGCCATCGATCATATATGATTTTGTGGCAAGTCTCTCAATATACTTATCGCTTATCTTTTGCGCAACGCAGTCAAATCCGTAATACTCAATCAAGGATTGCCAGCGCGCAGGATAGAGCTTTGATTTTTCTATTTCGCCTCTCTCAAGCATTCT
>JBGVJM010000123.1:0-2945 GCA_045129415.1 Eubacteriales bacterium | reverse complement strand
CGGTGAAGGGTTTGTAAACGCATACGGAAAACTCCCTCGAAGCGAGTCCTTCGAGGGAGTTTTTGGCTTGCTTATGTGGCAAGTGGGGCGTGCTTACAGCCGTGCCTCCAGCTCGGCCTTCATATCCTCGTAGCCGGGCTTGCCGAGAAGCGCAAACATATTTTTCTTATACGCCTCAACTCCGGGCTGATTGAAGGGATTTACTCCAAGCATGTATCCCGAAAGTGCGCATGCGAGCTCAAAGAAATAGAAGATATAGCCGAGAGAATATGCGCTTCTGTCGGAAAGCTCGATAAGCACGTTGGGAACTCCGCCGTCCACGTGTGCCAGAAGCGTTGCAACCATTGCGGTCTTCTTAACGGTATTGAGGTCAACACCCGACAAAAAGTTAAGACCGTCAATATTATTGGGATCGTGAGGTATTTTGAACTCTACGCCGTTGTCCTCAACTGCGATAACGGTTTCAAAAAGGTTGCGTTCACCCTCCTGGATATACTGACCGAGCGAATGAAGATCGGTTGAGAATATAACGGATGCGGGGAAAATTCCCTTTCCGTCCTTACCCTCACTCTCGCCGTACAGCTGCTTCCACCACTCGTTGAGCATCTTGGCATAGGACTCGTAGCCTACAAGTATCTCGGTCATCTTTCCCTTGCGATACAAGATGTTTCTTATTGCCGCATACTTATATGCGTCGTTCTTGTTTATATCCTCGTCTCTGTATGCAAGGCGCGCGTCGTTCGCACCGTTCATAAGCGCGTCGATATCGATTCCCGCGACCGCGATGGGAAGAAGTCCTACTGCGGTAAGCACCGAGAAGCGTCCTCCAACGTCATCGGGAACCACGAAGGTCTCATATCCCGCCTCGTCGGAAAAGCTTTTAAGCGTTCCCTTTGCCTTGTCGGTGGTTACGAATATACGCTCTCTTGCGCCTTCCTTACCGTATTTGCTCTCAAGAAGCTCACGGAATACGCGGAAGGAAACCGCAGGCTCCGTGGTCGTTCCCGACTTTGAAATAACGTTGATACAAACGTCACGTCCCTCGCAAAGCTCAAGCACCTCCGCCATAGAGACCGCGCTGATGTCACAGCCTGCAAAATAGATGTCGGGCGTATCCTTTTTGAGATTGTTGTAGTTGGACGACTTAAGAAATTCTATCGCCGCGCGAGCGCCGAGGTAGGATCCGCCGATACCGATAACGATAAACACGTCACAGCTCTTTTTGATCTTGTCTGCCGCCGCCTTTATTCTTGCGAATTCTTCCTTGTCGTAATTCTCGGGAAGGTCTACCCAACCGAGAAAATCGCTGCCGGCACCGTTTCTTTGGGCTATAAGGCGGTGAGCCGCACTGACCTCGCTTTGTATACTGTCATATTCCTCTTTGGAAATGAAATTTGCTAAATATTTGTCACTGAGTTTTACGGACATATTCTGTCTCCTTTACCTTGCTATAAAAAAGTCTTAAAACAATACGGTAATTATAACACACTTTCCGTTTATTTGCAAGAGTTTTTTCGCCTTATTTCAACAAAAATTTTGCCAAAATTCTAAGCCACAGCTCCATAAAGCTTATCCTGCCGATATCCTCCTCGGCATATATGTCCGACGAGCCTATTTCCTCGCCATCCTTTGAGAATACGACTCGCCCCACAACGTCACCCTTTTGTATCGGCGCAGACAGCGTTTCGGGCATTTCTACCTTGTAGGATATCTTTGCCACATCGCTCTTGGGAACGGTCATTTCAAACGCATCGTATTTTACCTTAACGTAGTCCTTGACACCGCACGTTACCTTGACGTTGTCAAGAGCCTTTGGAGTGTGAGAATACATTCCGTAATTTGCAAAGCCGTAATCCAACAGTCTTGTCGCCAAGCCGTTGCGTATATCTCTCGTCTCCGCGCCCATGATCACGCAAATAAGCGATACTCCGTCGCGCTCGGCAGTCGCGCTGATGCAAAATCCCGCCTTGCTCGTTGAGCCCGTTTTAAGTCCCGTACAGCCACGATAAAAGCGCACGAGCCTGTTGGTGTTTGTCAGACCGAAGGTGCCGCCGCGCACGGTGTCCATCCATATAGAGCTGTATTCAAGTATCTTTTTGTGCTTTATAAGCTCGCGCGACATTATGGCAATATCTCTTGCACTCGTCAAATGATTTTTTGCCGTATCGTCAAGACCGTTTGTATTTTCAAACGCGGTGTTCTTCATTCCGAGCTCTTCGGCGCGCTCGTTCATTTGCCTGACGAACGCTTCTTCACTCCCCGATACGAATTCCGCCAGCGCGCATGCCGCGTCGTTTGCAGAAGATATAACCACGCTCTTGAGCATATCTTCAACACTCATCTGTTCCCCCTCTTTTAGATATATCTGCGAGCCTCCCATGCTTGCCGCGTGGGCGCTCGTGACAACTATGTCGTCAAGCTTAATTTTCCCCGCTTCGATGGCTTCCATAACCAAAAGAAGCGTCATAATTTTGGTAACTGATGCGGGCGGAAGTGCTTCATCCGCGTTTTGCTCAAAGAGTACGGTGCCCGTTTTGGCATCCATGAGTATTGCGCTCTTGCAATCAAGCGTGAAATCCGCGCCCTGCTCGGCTGTCGGAGTCAAATTTGCATTGCTCGCCGAGCCCGTCATACAAAAGCCGCCGACAAGCATTGCGGCTGTAAGTAGAATTGCCGCAATTCTTTTGAATTTCCTGATAAACATAAAAACATCACCTCTCGCTTGATTATATTTCGGCGAGGGGTGACGTTATGAATATTTATGTATATTTTAAAGGCTTCAGGTCGCGGACGAGCATTATATGGCGTTATTTCTTGCGCTTTTGCCGTCTTGCCTCTTTGTTCACGGATCTGATATGGGCAAAGGTGGCATCCTCGCCCTTCTCGGCGAGCATAGTCAACCATTCCTCAAGCATATCGGCGGTCTGCACGTGCATTTTTGAGCG
>JBGVJM010000122.1:0-6572 GCA_045129415.1 Eubacteriales bacterium | reverse complement strand
ATCTTATTCGAGCTATTTATCTTAGCTTTACTTACTTTTTAGAGTTGTGTTCTCTTTGGTTTTTTTGACAGATTCTTTTTCGCACTTGCTTTTTTGCTTTGTACTTTCTTCTTCTGTTGTTCAATTGTCAAGTTTCAATTTTGCCCACCGTTTTTTCGTAAGCTTGTCTATTATATCACTTTCGTTACCCTTTGTCAATACCTTTTTTCAAATTTTTTTAAAAATTTTTCGAGCCTGTTTTTCTGCCTATTATATATAATTAAAATGAAGAAATTCGTTTTTCCGAGCAAAAGAAAACAGAAGCTCATAAAAGAGCTCAATTTCACAAAAAGAGCCAATTTTGTCCGTGTTTTTTAGCCTATTAGCGAAAATTGTCCTTGAAATAGCAACTTTTGTCTTGAATGGCGGGTTGCTATATTGTATAATCAAATTGTAGCTATGCAAAGCTAATTATATTACTTTTAAGGAGAATATTTTATGTCTTCAAAACCCATTGCCGTTCAGCTTTATTCCGTAAGGGATGACGTTGATGCGGACATGTACGGAGCCCTCAAGCAGGTAAAGGAAATGGGATACGACGGCGTTGAATTCGCAGGACTTGGCAACAACGCTCCCGCAACCGTCAAGGCTTGGTGCCAAGAGCTCGATCTTGTGCCCATCTCGGCTCACGTTCCCTTCGTTGACATGCTTAAAGACCCCATGGGCGTATTAAACGCATACGCCGAAATCGGCTGCAAATACGTAGTAGTTCCCTACCTCACCCCCGAGCACAGACCCGATCATCCCAACTTCCCTTACGTTGTTGAGTTCATCGGTATTCTCGGCAAGGCGGCTAAAAAGCTGGGCATGCAAATGCTTTATCACAACCACGATTTTGAATTTCTTACCGTTGACGGCAAATATGCGCTCGACGTTCTCTACGACACCGTTCCCGCAGACCTGCTTCAAACCGAGCTTGACACCTGTTGGGTAAGAGTTGGAGGCGAGGATCCCTCCGCCTACATCAGAAAATACACCGGCAGAGCCCCCGTCGTTCATCTCAAGGACTATTTCGGCGAGAAGAGCGAAAACATGTACGCTCTCATCGGAATTGAATCCGACGAAGCGGCAAAGCCTTCCAAGTTTGAGTTCCGTCCCGTGGGCTCGGGAGTTCAGGACTTCCCCTCCATCCTCGCGGCATCCAAGGACGCAGGCGCGGAATGGGTAGTTGTTGAGCAGGACAATCCCTCTATGGGGCTCACTCCCATGGAGAGCATCAAAGCAAGTATAGACTACCTCAAGTCATTTGAGTGGTAAATAAAATTCATTTATATAATGGAGGATTAATAAAATGGCAGAGAAAATGGATAAGGGCCTTGATTATAACGTAAAGGCTGACACCGCCGTTGTTGATGCGAGCAGAAAGCTCAGAATCGGTATTATCGGTTGCGGTTGGATAGCAGAATGTCACATTGAGTCCTATAAAAAGATGCCCGACGTTGAGATCGTTGCAGGCTGCGACCTCATTCCCGGCAAGGCAGCTAAGTTCTTCAAGAAGTTCGGCTACGAAAACGTAAAGACCGAGTATGCTTCTCACGTTGAAATGCTTGAGGACGAAAGCCTTAACCTTGATGCGGTATCTATCTGCACCTACAACCGTCAGCATGCAGGTCCCGCAATATACGCTCTCAAAAAGGGTGTTCACGTAATGCTTGAAAAGCCATTCACGGTTACTCTTGATGAGGCTATTGAGGTAATGAAGGCTGAAAAGGAATCCGGAAAGATCCTTTCTATCGGCTTCCAGCCCAGACTTGACGCTAACATGCAGCAGATCAAGAAGATCGTTGAATCCGGCGAGCTCGGTAAGGTTTACTATATTCAGACCGGTGGCGGTCGCCGCAGAGGTATTCCTACCCCCTTCGGTACCACCTTCATTGAGAACGAGACCGCAGGTCTCGGTGCTCTCGCGGACATCGGCTGCTACTCTCTCGACCTTGTTCTCAACGCTATCGGCTATCCCAAGCCCTTGACCGTTTCCGGTTACAAGAGCGACTTCTTCGGCAAGGATCCCAACTACTCGGGTTATCCTGCAAGCAAGAAGGCTGAATATGCCGAAAAGTTCGGTGTTGACGACTTCGCAGCAGGCTTCATTCGTCTTGAGGGCGGCGTTATAGTTGACTTCCGTATCGCATGGGCAATGAACCTTGACACTCCCGGTGACACCATCATCATGGGTACAAAGGGAAGCCTCCGCGTTCCCTCTACCGACTGCTGGAACGGCACGTTCCACAGCCCCATGAAGCTGTACCACGAGGTTGCAGGACTCCAGACCTGCACCGAGATCCCGCTCATCAAGACCGACGGACTCCTCTTTGACAAGAAGATCCGCTCCTTCCTTGACGCGATCAAGAACAACGCTCCCGCACCCGTTCCCTCCTCTCAGATCATTTATAACCAGGCGATCCTTGACGGTATCGCTCGTTCCGCAGAGCTTGGACACGAGGTTGAGATCGTTATTCCCGAGATCTGATAACCTTATAATAAAAGAGGCTGTTCCATACGGAACAGCCTTTTTGTATTCAATATCAATCCCTGAAATATAGGTCTCTGGAATAAAGCTTTTCTTCAATATCGGCAAGCTCGTCACTATATCTATTTGCCAAAACGACATCGGATATTTTTTTGAACTCGTCAAGGTCTCTTATAACACGGCTATTGAAGAAGCGATCCTCCTTCATTGTAGGCTCGTACACAACGACCTCTATTCCTTTCGCCTTTATGCGCTTCATTACGCCCTGAATGGACGATTGGCGGAAATTGTCGCTGCTTGCCTTCATGGTCAAGCGGTATACACCGACAACGGAAGGGTTCTTTGCAATTATCTGATCGGCAATGAAATCCTTTCTTGTGCTGTTCGCGGCAACTATTGCGGAAATGATATTCTGCGGAATATCGTCATAGTTAGCCAAGAGCTGCTTTGTGTCCTTGGGAAGACAGTAGCCGCCATATCCAAACGATGGATTGTTATAATGATTTCCTATTCTCGGATCAAGGCCAACGCCCTCAATAATAGACTTGGTATCAAGGCCTCTTACTGCCGCGTACGTGTCAAGCTCATTAAAGAAGGAAACACGGAGCGCAAGATAGGTGTTCGCGAAAAGCTTTACCGCCTCCGCCTCGGTGGGATTCATAAATCTCACCTCAATATTCTCCTTTATCGCACCCTGACGCAAAAGATCCGCAAAGGTGCGCGCCGCCTTTTCAAGTCTTGCATTTCCCACGGGCACACCCACAATTATACGGCTTGGATGAAGATTGTCGTAAAGCGCCTTTCCCTCTCTCAAGAATTCAGGACTGAACAGTATATTATCACAGCGATACTGCTCGCGTACCTTTTCCGTAAATCCCACGGGAACCGTCGACTTTATGATAATGACCGCATCGGGATTCAGCGATATGACCTTTTCTATAACGGTCTCCACAGAGCTTGTGTCGAAATAGTTTTTATTGGGGTCATAGTTTGTGGGAGTTGCTATAACAACGATGTCTGCATCTCGGTAAGCACTGTCCGCATCCGTGGTCGCAACAAGATCAAGCTCCCTTTGAGAAAGATATTCCTCTATCTCCTTGTCAACTATAGGCGATCTTCTGTCGTTGATCTTAGCCACCTTTTCTTCAATGACGTCAACGGCAACCACTCGATTGTTCTGTGCTAACAATACTGCAATGGACAATCCAACGTATCCTGTTCCTGCAACAGCAATTTTCATAATAAGTTCTCCTTTGCTTTGATATGTTTTAATTGATAGCAGCAGTCCCTACGAGTGCTTCTCCATGGCGACCGACGCATAATTTTATTTATTGTAAAAATCCTTATACCACTCCGCAAAGCGGCGCAAGCCTTCTCTGAGGCTGGTTGAGGGCTTAAAGCCGAAATCACGCTCCAATGCCGAGGTGTCCGCATACGTTACGGGCACGTCTCCCGGCTGCATGGGAACAAGCTTTTTATGAGACTCAAAATCATAATCATCCGGAAGCACTCCCGCTCTTACAAGCTCCTCACTCAATATCTCAACGAAGTCGAGCAGATTTTCGGGCGAGTTGTTTCCTATATTATATATCCTATAAGGTGGTACCGGCAACCCGTCCTCTCCCACCGTCTTCTCGGGAGCATTTTTCATAACGTGCACAACCCCTGTTACGATATCATCCACGTACGTAAAGTCGCGCTTGCAATTTCCAAAATTAAATATCTCAATAGTCTTTCCATCGCGCAGCTTGTTGGTAAATCCAAAATATGCCATGTCGGGCCTGCCGGCAGGTCCGTAGACAGTGAAAAATCTAAGTCCCGTTGACGCAATATTATAAAGCTTGGAATATGCATGCGCCATAAGCTCGTTGCTCTTTTTGGTAGCGGCATAAAGGCTAACGGGATTGTCCGCCTTGTCTTCCGTGCTATACGGAATTTTCTTGTTGCTGCCATACACGCTTGACGAGGATGCATATACGAGATGCTCAACGGTATAATGCCTGCAAGCCTCAAGAATATTATAGAATCCGATAATATTCGCTTCTATGTATGCATCGGGGTTAGTTATAGAATAACGCACTCCCGCCTGCGCGGCAAGATTGACGACTACCGAAAAACGGTATTTTTCAAACAATCCTTCAATAAGCGCACGGTCGGCGATATTGCCCCTTACAAATTCCCATCTTGACAAAGAATTGCTTGCAAGCTCATCTATCTTTTCAAGTCTATATTCCTTTATTGAAACGTCATAATAATCGTTGACGCTGTCAAGGCCGACTATCAAGGCTCCGCTCGTGGTCTTTAAAAGCTCGGTTACAAGATTAGAGCCGATAAAGCCTGCCGCACCGGTTACAAGTATGGCCTTATTGTTAAGATCAATATTAGGTGTCAGCATACTCCCTTATATTCCTCCTCAACCCTTTTGTAGCTTTCAAGATTGCCTATATCGTAGCGTCTACCGGGCATTTCCATAGCGTGAACGTCAGTCACCGAGCAAAGCCACGCGATATAGCTGCCGGGCGCGTCGGTACCGCAACCAAGCTCTATTCCGCGCTTCACAAGTCTTGCATCCTCTTTGGTGTAATAATAGAAGGGCGGGCAGCACCAATGCGACTTGGGATTTTGAGGCTTTTCCTCCATTCCAACTATCTTGTCATTTTCGTCTATCTCTACAACACCGCACTTGGTAAGTCTCTTGTCATCCGCCTCGTAATAGCGCATTATACAGGACGTACCCTTATCCTTTGCGTAGGTTATGAACCTTGTAAGACTGAAATCCAAAAGGTTGTCACCCGCGATGACAAGCATTTCGTCGTCTATATTCAGCTTGTCAATGGCAAACTGAATATCGCAAACCGCGCCAAGTCTGGTCTCGTTGGACTCGGTACCGTCGTCAACAACGGTTATTTTTTGCTCTTTTCCCTTTGCCCACGCATCGAAATGATGCGCAAACTTGTGGTTGGATATTACCACGTACTCGTCAACCGCCGAAAGCGTGTCAATATCGTCAATAAGCCAATCGAGAATAGGCTTTCCCTGTACGGGTAAAAGCGGCTTTGGAAAGTTTTCGGTCAAAGGATAAAGCCTTGTGGCATATCCTGCCGCCAATATCAAGCATTTCATAATTTTCTCCGTTAATTTCAGCTAAGCTTCACGCCGTCCGCACTTGTGCAAACGTGCGCGGAATATTTGCCCTCAAGATGCGGAAACGCCTTAAGATACTCGCGCTCCACGCGCTCCTTGATGCTTTCCTCAAGCTTGGGATCGATAATTGCCATGCAGCAGCCCTTAAAGCCCGCTCCCGAGAAACGACCGCCGTAAATTCCGTCCGTCTCGGTCATTATCTCATAAAGCTTTTTAAGCTCGGGCGAGCCCGTTTGCCAATTATAGATGGACGAATGTCCGCTTTGGAAGGAAAGTCGTCCAAACTCCTCTATGTCTCCGCGTCTCCAAGCCTCTGCACCCGCTTCAACGCGCGCAAACTCGGTATACCAATGCTCCGCGCGCAGTCTCCACGTCTCGGGAAGTCTGTCCTTGTACTGCTCGTAGACCTCTCTTGGAACGTCGCGAAGATTTGTCTCCTCAAACTTGCCGTACTCCATGCCCGAAAGTGCTTTAAGCGCATAAGCGGCAGAGCGGCACTCGTCAACTCTCATG
This sequence comes from Eubacteriales bacterium, assembly GCA_045129415.1. Taxonomy (GTDB): domain Bacteria; phylum Bacillota; class Clostridia; order Oscillospirales; family CAG-272; genus SVTX01. Next base: position 406 of record JBGVJM010000122.1, on the reverse strand, counting down.
TTGAATGCCGAGCCGGCAAGCGAGCGCTCAAGTCCGGAGAAGAATATTGCAAACTTGTAGGGCTTTGCATCCTTGTGCGTAGGAATAAGCTCGTAGCTATCGTCGCGCAGGTCCATATAAAGCAAATTGTCGCGGCGGCAGTAAACCTCACAGCTTTGGTCAAGCTTTCCGCAAGCAACGCCGACGTATTTGTTCTCCGCCTCTTTTGCAATGGTTATCATCTCGCTCTCGCTAAGACGTATTCCGTTCATGCGCGAAAGAACGGTCAAAAATGTGATAATGACCGCAGCAGACGAGGAAAGTCCGCCGATGGGCAGCTCGCCGTCAATAACGGCACAAACTCCCGTGCGCAAAGGGAATCTCTTGTGCAAGGCAATGGTAGCGCCCCTCAAATGGTCTGCCCAGT
>JBGVJM010000121.1:0-5243 GCA_045129415.1 Eubacteriales bacterium | reverse complement strand
CCGCTTGTTTGCGGTCTTCCGGGTACTTACATTATGCCCATAGCACTTGTTTTGTTGGTCATAAAAAGAAAAAAGATAAACCTTTGGCAGCTTGGACTCATTGTTTTTGTTGCATTTATGGAGCTTGTTGCGTGCTTTTGGTATCCCAACGTTGATATTCCCTTGGTGGTACAATATATCTCGTTTGCGGGAACCATGTTCTTTATGATTCATGACGATTCGGAGCTTGACTTTTTGAAATGCGTAAAGCTGTTTTTCTGGGGCACGTGTGTTTTGTGTATTATTATTGTTACGGTTACGATAACGAATGCTCCTTCTAATTGGATAGAACTTTTTGCGGAGGGACAGTTTAGGTTTGGCAATACACAGGCAGATGCATTTGAAGGAATGAAGCTTACACTTAATGCAAATGCATTGGCATATTACAGTGTGGTTGGAATGGCGTGCGGTATATTTATTGCCGATGCGGTGAAAAAAGCGTGGACAAGGTTTATATATGTTGTGTTTGCGGTGCTTTGCTCGTTGACCGGATTCCTAACAATATCAAGATCGTGGCTTTTGGTAACTGCACTTTGCTTATTGTTTTACTTAATAACAAAGATGAAGACGCTTAGGGGTATTCTTACTGCTATTGCTGTCTTTGCTGTGTTGACTATAGCTATATCATTGTTTGCTAAATTGAATCCGGATCTAGCGCAAGGATTTATAACAAGATTTACGGACGATACTTTGGAAGGTGGAAACGGACGAACAGAAATAATGATGCAGCATATGGAGCAGTTTCTGCAATCCCCAAGGCAGATATTTATGGGTACGGGAGTAACCCAAGTAAGTGCCGTTACAGGTATAAAGGAGTCATTCCATAACGGAACCCAGCAGATCTTGGTAAATTATGGCTTTTTGGGCTTTGTCGTATTTATGATAGGTCTCATTAAACCTTTTATTGATACACGAAAAATAAAAACAAAAAAGGGTATGGCATGTGGTTTGATCCCCGCGTTTGCAGTTGTTTTGTTCGTTCAAACAATTCAGTTTTTAAATCCAATGATGCAGATGCTACCCTACGTCGCAGGTGTTTTAGCATTTAAGGCATGCGGTAACGGATCGGAATAACGTGCCATATTGTAAGGTTTATTTGTTAAACCATATTACAATTATTGATGTACAAGTTGATAAATATGACAAGGGGAGGAATGAATAAATGCATAGCAATAATGTGGCGGGTTCTTTTGCCTATAAGTTTATAGAGCGCTTTTCTGTCAAGGCAATAGGACTGATTATAGGAGTTATTCTTGCAAGGCTCATATCTCCGGATGAATTTGGACGTTTGGCGATTTTGTCGGTATTTATCAGCCTTTCGCAAACGATAATTGACAGTGGGTTCAACACTGCTCTCATTCAAAACAAGGACGTTACGGATGATGATTATTCCACGGTGTTTTACTTGAGTCTTGGATTATCCGGCATAATAATAGCAATTCTGTTTGTGATTGCTCCTATCATATCGCATTATTATGGCACAAATGATTTGACTGCCCCGCTCAGGGTATATTCGTTGGCGCTTGCGTTTGGTGCGTTCAATTCCATACAGACCGCCAAACTTCAAAGAGAAATGAGATTTAAAGCCATTATGGTTTGCAGCTTAATTGCCATCGTTCCATCCGGAGTGCTCGGAATTTCAATGGCGTACGCGGGCTTTGGCCTGTGGGCGTTGATTGCATATCATGGTTCAAGCGTTGTTGCTACGAGCGTATGTATGTTATTTGTTGCCAAGTGGCATCCTAAATTCGTTTTTTCGATGGCAAGAGCGCGAGTGCTATTTGAATATGGATGGAAGATACTGGTGTCGGGCGTTTTGTGCGGTTTATATAATGATGTTCGATCATTGGTTATTGGGAAAAAATTCTCAACGGAAGTTCTTGGCTTTTATAACAGGGGACAGCAAATACCACAAATGCTGTCTATGACCATGGATAATTCTGTGCAAGCTGTAATGCTACCAGTTTTGTCCGATGCGCAGGATGAAAAAAAACGACTCGCAGAAATGATGAAGCGAGCGATTTCTCTTGATTTATTGATACTCGCTCCAGTCATGATTGGTCTTGCCGTTGTTGCGGAATCTGTTGTGAAGATTCTTTACACCGAAACTTGGATTCCTTGCGTTGTATATTTACAAATAATATGCTTTGCAGAGATTGCAACACCATTCATATCATCTGGTCTTATTGGTATAAAAGCGGTAGGACGCAGCGATGTTTACATGAAACTTGAATTTGTAAGGAGAATAATGATGACTGCTATTCTTTTGGTCAGTATTCTCTGCTTCGATTCAGTTTTGGCTATTGCCATTGGATATATAGTGAGCTGTTGGATTGATGCCATATTGGTGGCAATCCCGGTTAGTATGCATATTGGAATTACTCCTGTTCAGCAGATGAAGAGTACATGGAAAATTTTCATTTGTGCCGCTATAATGGGAGCGATTGTCTTTGCGCTTGGGCTCTTGAACATTAACGTGATCTTAAAATTGTGTATCCAGGTTGTGCTGGGAATCGTTGTTTATGTAGTGATGTGCTATTTTTTGAGAGTTGATAGCTTTTACTTCTGTCTCAATATGATTAACGACAAATTTTCAGGTGGCAAGGGCAAGCAACGGTGATTTTATAGTCACTTCTGCTATAACACAACCTATCCCAAGATTCTAATTTTTGAACGGTTAAGCGATTGTTTGGAACAGTATAGGTGTAATATGGAAAACAAAAAGGTATTAAAAAATTTAATATGGCGATTTTTGGAGCATAGCGGATCGCAGATCGTTGCGTTCGTTGTTTCAATAATTCTTGCAAGATTGCTTGCCCCCGAGCTGTACGGTACCATTGCCATCGTTACCGCTCTTACCGCAATAATGCAGGTATTCATAACGAGCGGACTCGGAACGGCGCTTGTGCAGAAAAAAGACTCGGATGACGTTGACTTTTCAACGGTGTTCTTTTTCAACATCGTAATGTGCTTGGTCGTTTACGCGGCAATGTTTTTTGCCGCGCCTCTTATTGCAAGAATATACGGTATACCAGAGCTGACCAGCATAGTTCGCGTGCTTAGCTTGACCTTGGTGATATCGGGAGTGCGCAACATTCAGCAGTCCTACGTTTCAAAGCATATGCTTTTCAAAAAATTCTTTTTTTCAACCGTTGTCGGAACGATAGTGTCCGCTGTTGTGGGAATCGGAATGGCATATGCGGGCTTCGGTGTATGGGCTCTGGTCGGACAAAGCTTGGCTAACACTCTCATAGGAACCGTAATCTTATGGTTTACAGTAGGGTGGCGTCCCAAGCTGATATTCTCGTTTGAACGTCTTAAGACACTGTTCTCATACGGCTGGAAGTTGCTTGTATCATCGCTTATTGACACTGTGTATAACGAGATTCGTACTTTTGTAATAGGTGCAAAGTATTCATCCGCGGACCTTGCCTTTTATGACAAGGGAAAGAAATTTCCCAACCTTATCGTTCAAAACGTTAATACCTCTATTGATAGCGTGCTTTTGCCCGTCTTGGCAAAGGAGCAGGATAACCGCGACAGAGTCAAGGCAATGACTCGCCGAGCTATCAAGACAAGCTCTTATATTATGATGCCGCTTATGATGGGACTTGCCGTTTGTGCGGAGCCCGTTGTGCGAATTTTGCTTACCGAAAAGTGGATGAGCTGCGTATTGTTTATGCGAGTGTTCTGCTTTACTTACGCGTTCTATCCGATACATACCGCAAACCTCAACGCGATCAAGGCGATGGGACGAAGCGACCTGTTCTTGAAGATGGAGATCATCAAAAAGGCAGTCGGTCTTGCGGCGGTGTTTATTTCGATGTGGTTTGGAGTTGAATGGATGGCATACAGCTTACTGATAACGACGTTTATTGCGCAGGCGGTCAATGCTTATCCCAACAAAAAGCTTTTGGGATACAGCTACGGTCAGCAGATACTCGATATGCTCCCGCAGATAATTCTCTCCTGCGTTATGGGTGCGGCGGCCTTCTGCATTCAGTTTATCGGACTTAACGATATTTTAACCTTGCTTATTCAGGTGCCTCTCGGCGCATTGATATATATTGTGGGCTCGTATGTTTTCAAGATAGACAGCTTTTCATACGTGCTTAACATGTTAAAAGGATTTTTGAAAAAGAAAAAATAATTTAAAAGTATAAGGAGAATGACAATGAAAGCTCTTATTTTGAATTCGGGGAGAGGCTCGCGCATGGGACAGTATACGGACGAGCATCCCAAGTGCATGACCGATCTTTTGGATGGCGAGACTATAATCAGCCGTCAGCTCAAAATGCTGGAGAAAAGCGGAGTGAAGGACGTTATTATAACAACGGGTTACTTCAAGGACGTTCTCATTGACTACTGTCATTCCTTGGGACTTTCACTCAACTACACATTCGTACACAACGACATTTACGACAAGACCAACTATATCTATTCTATCTATTGCGCAAAGAATGAGCTTGAGGGACAGGATATACTCCTTTTGCACGGCGACCTCGTGTTTGAGGAATCCGTTCTTCGTGACGTTCTGGCGTTTGAGCATAGCTGCATGAAGGTAAGCTCAACATTGCCCCTGCCCGAAAAGGACTTTAAGGCGGTGATCGACAACGGTACCGTTAAAAAGGTGGGCGTTGAGTTCTTTGAGAGCGCGATGGAGGCGCAGGCAATGTACAAGCTTGATAAGCCCGAATGGAAGATGTGGCTTGACAAGATATGCGAATATTGCGAGTCGGATAACCGTAAGTGCTATGCGGAAAAGGCGCTGAACGAGATAACCGACGAGTGCGTTATCTATGCCTTTGACGTAAAGGACAGGCTTTGCTCCGAGATCGACACGCCCGAGGACTGGGACGTAGTGCTTGCAAAGCTTCGTGCCATTGAAGGCTGATTTTGTTGGATGTTCAAGCTTTAATTTGGAGAACGTATTATGAATTGCGCTGAAAGATTTAATCAGATTTACAAAAAAGATCCCATTGACGTGGCGTTTACTCCTTATAGAATTTGCCCTCTTGGCGCGCACAGCGACCATCAGCTGGGCAAGATAACGGGCTTTGCCATTGATAAGGGAATACATATCGCATACGGTCCCAAGCAAAATGGCGTTGTTGAGATAACCTCGATGCAGTTTGACAAGCGCGCTCAGTGGCACGTTATGTCCACACCCACCACAAGAGAGGGGGACTGGGCAGACCATTTGA
>JBGVJM010000120.1:0-4191 GCA_045129415.1 Eubacteriales bacterium | reverse complement strand
CAAGCATTTAAGTATTTCGGCGCCAAGATTTCCAAAAGCGCCCGCAAGTACAACTTTCATGTCTGAGTCTCCTTTTTGTTGATAAAATTATTGTGACAAATTATTTTTTGCTCTTTTCCTTTGCACGCTTATCGTTGATTATCTTCATGTGCTCCTCGGTGATAAGCGTGACGTTGTTCTCCTTTGCCCACTGTACGCAACCTTTAAGAACAACGGAAAGGAATACTCTCGGAACACCGAGAATGGTCTTAAGTGCCTCGTCGGTAAACTTTACGGTATCATCCGCGCGGTCAGCGGCATAGCGAACCGACTCAAGAGATGCCTGACGCATCTGGAGAAGCTCAGCTCTCATTTTTGTCTTTCTGTGGAACCAGAAGTTCTTGGAATCGCGGTAACCGTAGTCAACGGGAAGCGCGGGGAAATCCTTGGCTCTTACGCCGTTGATGATAGCGTCGCTGTACTTCTTCTTCATAAGGATCTTGTCTATTTTAAGAATAAAGTGCGCGCCGAATTTACTTGTGATTCCGTTGAAATCGTGATAAGGACCCTCGTAGCCGTTAAGCTCGCCCGCCTCATCCTTGTCAGCGCCGTCAAGCTCTCTTACCCAGGTGCATTCGATCGCCTCGATGGCATCGGTAAGCACCATAGGCCTCTTTTCGCCCGTTTCTTCCTCGAGCAGGCTCTTTTCAAGCTTGAAATTACACTTGGGCATCTTTTCCTCGGGCTTGTCTCCGGGCCAGGAAAGCTTTACCGCCTCCTTAAAGGTCGCAGGCTTGTCGTCGATGAAATTAAGCGTGCATTTGCCGTTGCGCAAAATGTTCTGCGCGGTGTTGGACGAGTTGCGGCAGCACAAAAGCATAGCGTAGTAGTCCTTGCCCGCTACGTAGTAGGGCTGAACGAGAGAGTAAGGACCGAGAGTGGTGCTTCCGTCCTCGCAAAGCGTTGAGATGATTACGGTTGGCATCGGGAAAAACAGAGATGTCTGATAAAAGTTATCCACGATGCGAAGATTTTCAAAGCTGCTCATATTTGAACACTCCTTTATAAAATAATTAATTTTTTAATACCTTTTCAAGCGCCGGATAAACGACGTCAAAATCAACGTCCTCCATTGCCCAGCCGATAAGCGCCTCGGCACAAAATTCGGCAATGAAGTGGGCGTTTTCAAGCTTTTTCTCCTCACAAACGGGCAAAATAAAGCCTGCAATCTGATTGCGTAGCCTTTTGTGTCTTGAAGCAAAGCCGATTGAGATGACCTTTGCCGCATCAGCATCGGAAAACAGCTTTTTGTTGCTCTCGGAAAAGCCGCGGAGCGAATTGAATATACATTCAAGCAGGCTTTTTGCGTCGTTTTTGGGAAAATCGGACATTGTTTTGATATACGCCTTCCAATCCTCCGCCACGAATGTTGCTATAAGCAGCTCCTTGGACGGAAAATAGTTGTATACCGTGCCTACACCAAGTCCGCAGGCGTTTGCCACGGAGCGCACCGTGGTTTTTGCATATCCCAGCTCGGATATTTGGCGCTTTGCCTCGCAAAGCAGCTGATCGCGTGCGTTTTCAATTATTTTTGGCATATATTTACTCTCCTCTCAGCATAAGCTCATATATACTGTTTACAGTTATTTGCAGTTGTTTCTCAAGGGTTATCGTAGGCTCACCGTCGCCGTCCTGCGCGCCGTAAGAGCCGAAATAAGCATGACATCCGCCCTCAATATCGGTACATATCGCACCCGTGGGGAGATTTTTCTTGCATTCGTCGTGCTTTTCACGATTCATGACCTTATCCTCACTTCCGTGAAGGCAAAGCACGTCAAGCTCGGTTTGAGTGAGAGACGACGTGGAATATGCGCCAAGCAAAACTAAGCCTTTATATTTCCCTTCGTTTGCCGCCGCGTGTGACGCCGCCATAGAGCCGCCCAGCGAATGACCTCCGATATACCAAGCACCAACGTCGGAATACTGTGCCAATATTTTGTCCGCGGCATTCATATCAAGCACCGCAAGATTAAAGGGCATTTTGACGATCACGCAAAACACACCCTTTGATGCCAGCATTTTTGCAAGCGGCTCATAAGCCGTATGCTCCACCTTTCCGCCGGGATAAAAGACAAATCCAACATCCTCGTTTCCGTTTCCGTATGCCAAGGAGCCGTCGTCAAGCTCGGTTACCCTTACGTCAATGCCCTGTGACAATGCCGCAACGGTTTGAGTGTCGGCGCGATAATAATCCGCCGCGTATATGCAAAAGCCGCCAACTGATATTGCTATTACAATCACCACTGCCAAAAGACTTATCAAAAGCTTTTGCGGTATGCGACGCGCAGTTTTGGTTTTTTTATTGTTGATTTCTTTATTGATATTCACGGCTTATCCCCTTTGTGAACTTGTTCATATAAATTATAAGGCTTTTTTTGTGCGTTGTCAAGAGCATTATCCTTCTTTTTGTTTATATATAAGGAAAAGCATCAAAAAAGGACGGCATGAAGCCGTCCTTTTTATTAATTACTGTTCTTCGTTAGCCTTTATCATGCCGTCCGTATACTTGTGACCGAGCGCGGTGTAGAATCCGTTGCCCGTTTCATCTGTCTCGTGAATTACGAGAATTGAGTTGGTACGGTAATTGAAGGCTATCATATATAGGTTGCACGAGGTCATAAGAGAAACGTAATGTCTTTGTCCGCCCTCGGCGTAGGAAAACATATGGTCCTTTGAGTGTATTTTGGTATATTTGACGTCTCTCGTATCTAAATTGCGGTAGCCTATTTCGGTTCCGAGCTCAAGATCCTTGATCTTATCAACGTTTAAATTCGTGATCTTTATAGAGATCTTGTTGTTGGGATCAGGATTTTCACAAAACGCCTTTTCAAGCATTCTTTCGAGAACGTAGCCTACGTAGAATTTTCCGTATCCGTACTGATTGCTTGCATATTCAACATAGCCCTCGGACGTGGTAAGCTTGGATGCATAGTTGCAAAGAGGATTGTAGGTGGTATCCCAAACGTCGGTTCCTCCTGCCAAGGGAGTGAAGTAAAGCTCAAATACCTTGTCTGTTTCGGAGCCGAGATAAACTATCTGCTCGTCGCGCGGGATCAGGTGCTCAAGGCCCTGCTTTATAAGCATGGTCTGCTCCTTGTTCATTTGTTCAACTCGCATACGAAGCTCAAAAATACCTTCCTGATGCTTGTATTTTGCCATCAGCTGAGCGTAATTGTAGTTGATGCGGAAAAGCTCGTCATGATCGGAAATGATTACTCCGGATTGCGCATAACTGTTACCGTTACGTCCCATGTAGTTGTTCTCGTCAAGGTTTGCAGTACAGAAGAATACTCCGGATGTATGCTCCGTGCCGTCGGTTGCAAGATAATGCGAAACGGACAGTCCCTTTACGTGCTGCATGTTTTGGGTATGGCTGTCGATAGTCCAATCAACGTTGACGCAGTTTAGGTAGTCTGATACCTTTTTACCCTTGCCAACCCATTTGTCATAGCATGAAGTATTAAGCGCCTTGTTAAAATAGGTTTTGAAATTGATGTGACTGCGGGATTTAAGCTCGTTTGTTGTCGGGTTGTATTGAGTTACGGCATATGAAGGAAGCTGGTTTACCATAGTAACCTCAATGCCCATTCTTGCCGCCTCTACAAGCATGAAGGAAATACGAACAAAGCCCTGCTCGTCATAGTTTGTGCCGTAAAGTGAGCGCATATATCCGTAATACTTGCTCTCGGGAATTACGCAAACGGATGCAGTTACGGAGGTTCGGTATGACGAGAATGTCACCTTCATGTCCTCTTCGGGATGGGCAAGCTTGTACTGTATGCACTGATACAGCAAAATTCCCATTCCGTAGTTAGGGTCGTGCAAAGAGTCACCCGAAACTCTGTAAAAAGCTTCCGTGGTAACGGTTTTTCCGTTAATATTCTCATACGTATGAGAGCCAAGTCCCTGGAAGTTTTCGGGGTTGTTTGCTACGGGAAGCTTGTCAAAATAGGGAGTTACGGAATGCTTGTTGTATTCCTTGATGTTCTTTTTTATTATAGGAAGAACGGATTCAAAGAAGGGCGCATCCTGATCGGGCTCGTCAATGTAATAATTGCTGACGAAGGAGTTGGTCTCGCTGGGCATAACAGGTATGTCCTCGGCTGCCTGCTCCTCTACTTGCTGCTCGGCTTGCTTTTTTTCTTCGCTTTG
>JBGVJM010000119.1:0-2733 GCA_045129415.1 Eubacteriales bacterium | reverse complement strand
GTATTGAAAGTCATCTCCGAGGCCTTTTATCTTTTGAAGATTTATAATGTTTGTTCCAATTAAAACTCCAGAGGATATTATTGATATCACAAGCACTAATACTAATATTATCCAACCTCTTTGTTTGGTTTTATTAGCCATATGCAACCTCCTTTATATCCGACTGTACTCAACCAACTCCGCTTTATATCTATTGTATGTAGACTCTAAGGCATCACGATACTCCTCGAGTGTCGGGAAAATAGTATCCTCGTTGCTCAATGTTACAGTCTTGGTGAAATTATAATGTAAAAGATCGTATGTTTGGGACTGCTCATTATAATCTTTCGCATTGGCACTCATCTTTTTAAGATTATCGCCAAATTTCTCCCTGACAGAGGCAATCAATTCGCCTAACGTTGTACTGTTGCGGAAGATATTTTTGTTTTTGTTAGCTACAACATTATAGGTTGCAGTACTTGTTTTCACATGCTGTAAAGAGTCAAAAGTATTCTCTCCCACCCCAATATCTCTCAGAATATGGTCTTCAGGAACGGCAACGGTCAAAGATACCTTGCTGATAATTCTTTTGGATTACAGCATCGCAAATTTTCACCCGTGGAGCCACTTGAAAAATCCTCTCTGTTATGCTATAATGGTTGTAATAAAAATCCACCTCTGTTGGAGCTTGCGGCTCTTTTGAGGTGGAATTGATGATATGCGATTTAAGGTCTGACCACAATCTTGACCATTTACGGCTTCGGACTACGTGGGAATGATGGACTTTGCGGTACAAAAAAGCACGGGTTTCGGACGAAAAAGCACGGAAAAGCACGGAAAATGAGGCAAAAAACCGATGCTTTTGCGTTTGGGAGCTAGATGCTGCAGGTTCGAGTCCTGTCACTTCGACCAAAATTAGTGCTTGATGCACAAAATATCAGCCTTTTTTGCAAGAATTAGGATGTTTTTTTGTGCATCATGCTTGTTTATTGGTTCAAAAATTCACCGCTATTTTTGATCTCAATGCAATCTTTGGGGACAAGACACCGTTTTTGGCGGATTTTTAGGATGTTTTCAAGGTGTTTTTTGAAAATCCCTTTTCTTTGCCTACTGCACCGCAAATTTTGAGGGCTGACGGTTGTTTTCCGTCAGCCCTCTGCGTTATCTTTTCTTATAAATCACAAGCTCGGGATTTTCGCCGTTTTCCTCATAAGTGCAGACGAGAAGGAAATCCATATTCGCTACAAGGCCGAAGCATCTGCTACCGCCAAATTCACTTTCAAGCTGATAGCCGAGATAGGTTGCGCCGTCATCAAGGTATTTTACCTTCTGCCCGTTCGGGAGCGTATATTCGAGGTTCACGTAACCGCCTATGAGTGCGGAAAGCTCTGTGACCTCGGGCATTCCCTCAATATGTAAATCATTAAATTCTTTCATGAGCTGCTTTTTGAACTCGTCAAACTTTTCTTCACCGCCAAGCTCGGTATATTTCTTCCAATAATTCAGCTTCGGAAGCATATCCTTCATATAAGCGCGTACTTGCTCGGACGTGAAATGCTCGTTTGCCATATGATCGGCACAGAAGTCAATAAGATCATCCATATTGTCGTAAGTGTATTCGCCGTCGGCATAGCACCACTTGCAGTATTCTTCGTTGAAAAAGCCGTCAAGTTCCTTACTTATGTTAGAATCTTCAAGCGGCATACCGCAGCATTGGCAGACAAGATTTCTCGGTGAGCCAAGAAGCGTGTTGATCGACACGTCAAACAACTGTGAAAGAAGTTTGAGAGTATCTATGTTCGGTATAGTTTCTCCCGTTTCCCAGCGTGAAACAGCTTGTCTTGTTACGAATACCTTTTCCGCAAGTTCCTCTTGTGAGAGCCCTTTTTTCGTTCTTAATTCGTAGAGTATATCTTTCGTTTCCATAAAATCACCACCTTATATTTTATGGTTATATTTTAACATAGAATGTCGTAGTTGACAAGCAACTCGCTGTTGCTATCTGATTATCAAATTCTTATTTATCAGTGAGTTTATTATATCATATTCTTATAAATATTTCGATCGTTTGCTTGACATTCACCCGTATCTGTGGTATAATAACTGCGTTGAATATTTGTCACCGGAGGCAGAACACCGTAGTGTTCAATTGCCGGATTAGGTGTCGAGTGCGCTCGGTTTCGCTTTTTTTGCGTTGCCGGGTATTTTTGTTTTTTAGGAGGTTTTTCACACTATGGATTCCGAAATTTTTGAAAAGCTACCACCAACGAAATTGTTCCTTCGTCTTGCCATACCGTCAATGATCACGATGGCGTTCGGTGCGCTCTATCAGATTGCCGATGGGTTATTCGTTGGTCGGTTTATCGGTGAGGACGCGCTTGCCGCCGTCAATCTCATTATGCCGATCATTATGATCGTATTCGGCTTTGCCAATCTGATCGCAACGGGGGCATCGGTACGCATATCGGTATTGCTCGGTGAAAAGAAGCGCGAGGAAGCATCAAAGGTATTCACGTTTACGCTAAAGGTCATATTTTTGATTTCCTGTATCATAGGCGTGACAGGATATGCCTTTGCCGAGCCGTTCGTGAGGTTTCTCGCACCGGGAGCTACCGAGCAGGCTATTGAATACGGTATTACTTATACTCGTGTTTACGCCGCTTTTGCTCCGCTCATGCTGATCTATCACGCCACCGACAACTATCTCCGTGTTTGCGGAAAGGAACGGCTTTCTATGTGGTTAAGCATAGGAAC
>JBGVJM010000118.1:0-4760 GCA_045129415.1 Eubacteriales bacterium | reverse complement strand
TATTTTTAACTATAATACAACCCGAATTTGTAAATTTTCGTAAAACACTTGAAAACATCATACTATTGCGCTATAATTATCTTATAAACAAATTACTTGGAGACGTTTTAATGAGTAAACATATAAACATAGTGCTTTGCGAGCCTGAAATACCGCAAAACACGGGAAATATTGCCCGAACGTGCGCCGCTACCGGTGCTTCCCTCCACCTTATCCGTCCGCTTGGATTTGAGATAGACAACGCAAAGCTCAAGCGAGCCGGACTTGATTATTGGGATAAGCTTGATATAACCTATTATGACGGACTTGATGACTTTTTCTCAAAGCATCCTTGTGCCAAGGTGTATTACTTTTCAACCAAGGCTAAATGCAACTATTCCGACGTGATCTATCCCGACGAAGCGTGGATAATGTTTGGAAAAGAAACAAAGGGCCTTCCCGAAGAGCTTTTATTTGCAAATCCCGACACGTGTGTCAGGATTCCTATGCGTGATCACCTGCGCTCTCTCAACCTTTCAAATTCCGTTGCCATTGCAGTATACGAGATCTTGCGTCAATGGGATTTTGAAGGTTTACAGGAATCGGGAGAGCTTACTAAATTTAGTTGGTAAAACCATTTCAGGAGAATTTGATGTATAAAAACAATAAAGTTACAGTTGCCATGAGCGGCGGCATCGACAGTGCGGTTGCGGCTCTTCTGCTTATCAAGCAAGGGTATTCCGTTGACGGTGCCACGATGTTGCTTTGCAATCGAATACTTAAGGACGGAACAAATGCTTCTCTTGCCGACATCAAGGATGCGCAGGCTATCTGTAAATCTCTCGGAATTGAACACAAGGTTCTTGATATGACCGAAGAGTTTCATTCCACCGTCATAAAGGATTTTGTTGACACATATCTTGACGGGGCAACGCCTAATCCATGTATCGTTTGCAACCAGCATCTCAAATTCGGTGCATTACTTCATCGAGCGATCGATATGGGTGCCGACTATATCGCAACGGGACATTATGCTAAAATTGAAAAAGCCGACAACGGTAGATATCTTATTAAAAAGGCTGAGGATGCAAAAAAGGACCAAACATATATGCTCTGGTCACTTTCTCAGCATCAGTTATCGCACACCTTATTCCCTCTCGGCAGCTTGACAAAGGCTGAAATACGGGATATCGGCGCGGGCGCAGGTTTCGTTAATGCACACAAGAGCGACAGTCAGGATATTTGTTTTGTACCCGACGGCGATTATGCGTCCTTTATTGAAGATAAGCTTGGATATGCATATCCCAAGGGCAATTACGTGGACGAGTGCGGCAACGTTTTAGGACAGCACAAGGGTATGATACATTACACCATAGGTCAGCGCAAGGGCCTCGGTATATCTATGGGAAGGCACATTTTCGTTACCAAAAAGGACGCCGCGACCAATACCGTTACACTTGCCGACGAGGACAGGCTTTTCACAAACACCGTAGTCATAAGGAATACAAATCTGATACCTTTTGACAGACTTGATGGAAGAATTCGTGTTGAAGCGAAAATCAGATACAGCCAGGCAACTGCACCTGCCTATGCCGAAAAAACCGGCGAGGACGAAATTACACTCACCTTTGACACACCCCAAAGGGCACCCGCAAGAGGTCAATCAGCCGTTATGTATGACGGCGACATCCTCATCGGCGGCGGAATTATACAATAAAAAAATCGCATCGGAGATCCCGATGCGATTTTTTATTAGATAAGTCAATGTTAAAGCATTACCGGCATATTTCGGAGCCTATGATCAATAATTTTTGAGTTTATTGAGTAGGAATGTGCTTCCAAATATTCATCATCAGACTCGCTGAGTCCCAATGCTTTGATCTTTTGAATGACCTTTGCGGAGACTCTTTCAATTTGGATTAAAATGTCCTCGGTTTTATCGGCAGGCATACTTAGAAGCTCCTCAACCATATCTGCCATGTCACCCTGCCCAAGCTCTCTCAAGGCGCGGAAGCTCCATTTGTAATACGGCATATGCGCGCCTTCAAGCAAAAAGCTGATCTCAATAGCATTTTTAACAAATTCATCAAGCGCAAGTCGCGCCGCCCCGCGTTCTCCGTGTTTGAGACATCTTTTGTAATTATATTGTCCCGATTGAGCCATATAAAAAGCGCATGAGCCTATTTTCTTTCGTCTTACGTCCTCGGGCATTCCGTTTTTGATTCTATCCCTGATCGAAGAAAACATCCCCAATTCGTCGCAAAAGACCTCACCGTTAGTTGCTTCGGCAAGGTAAGAGGACGGTGTATACAGCCATTCCTCAAGAGTCTCGGGTGCGCCCTCACAACCCGTATACTGCTTATAAAAATCTTCGATAGTCATGACGCCGCGACCGTTTGAGGCGCCAATACTCTTTTGACATTTTTGGCCATTACAATATTCGGCTTGAAGCCTTGAATAAGCTCGGAATAGCTTGAAGCCGAATTCAAGCTCGTCCTCACGCGTTATCCATAGGCAAAGCGAAGGCTCAAAATCGTGGTCACATGATACCTCGTCGTCAAATCCAAAGCATTCGGAGCCGTGTCCCACAAGTCCTACCGCAATTCGATCCTTGTATTGTGCAAACTCGGTCTCTAACATTGGCTTTACCGCATTATTATAAAAATCGCGCGCTATGTCAATTCCCTGCATATATCTTCTCCGTTAAAGCTTTTAGCTTTTGCTCATAATCAAAATAACCGAAATATCCAAACGATGGATAGCACTTGGAGCAAAGGAAGGCAAAGTTTCCGTCGTGCTCGTTTTTGACATCCGTCAAAAGCTCCCACGCGCGCTCCATACTTAAGTAAACTCTCTCATCACAAGGATCCGCATCATAATACAAATGCGCAAGATTTACAAGAGTTACCGCAATCTCTCCCTGACAGTCACCGCGTCGTTCAAGTATTTCAATAGCTCGATAGCAAGCATTTTGCGCATTATCACGTTCTCCAATATCAACGTATGCGCTTGATACGTTGTTATAGTACGCCGCCATTTTATAGTCGTCAGGAGACAAACACTGATCGTATATTTCCTTTGCTTTGGCGTAATACTGCATAGCATCGCTTGCAAGACCGAACGCCTTCATTGTTGTTGCGCCGTTAAGATACAAGGTGCCAACCGACTCGCCGCGATTCATATCATTTTCTTCCAAAAGCGCAAAGGCTTCTTTGACTGCAGATAAAGCTCTCTCCTTGTTTTGAGTGCGCCTGAAGTAACCGATCTCCTCGTTCAACACTTCAATAAGTCCGCGCACGTCGTGAAGATTTCGCGCTTCTCGCTCCCAATACTCCAAAAGCTTGCCCACAGCGTCAAGATCGTTGGTGGAGAAAAGCTCGTCAAGCTTTGCGATAATACGTGCAATCGGAATTACGTCATAAGACTCCTTTGAGCAGCCCTTACACTTAATTATTCTCTCGTCAGTCAAAACAATCACCTCCGCTCAGAATGTGGAAATATCTATAAAAATTATAACATGAAAAAATACTTCGTGTCAACACAAATTATTTCAAAAAAGGTGATAAATTATGATGACAAATTGCGCATTATATGTTATAATTAATTAGATATTATTTTAATATTTAGCGTTCATTGGAGGTGCTTATGGATATATTCATTATTTTGATTGCGGCGGCAGGACTTGTGACAAGCGTTTTTTGTCTTATTTCCCTTTCAAAAATGACAAAAAAGATTGATTCTCTCGACAATACAAGCAATGATAAAAAGCTGGACGAGCTCCGCGAGGGAGTTTATAACGAGTTTGCAAGAAATCGCTCCGAGCAAAATCAGTCCGCTGTAGCTCAGCGAACCGAAATGTCCAATAGAATAAACGAGGTGAATAAAAGCCTTGAAGAGCTTAGCAAGACAAACCAGGAGCAGCTCATTCGCATTTACAGGCAAATGGCGGACGGCATGTCGGCAATGCGCGACAAAAACTCAGAGATCAACGAAAAGCAAAATCAAAAGATCGAAGCAGCTCTTGCCAAAATGCAGGAAAGCAATGAAAAGAAGCTTGACGAGATGCGCACAGTTGTTGACGAGAAGCTTACCTCTACACTCACGCAAAGACTTGACAGCTCCTTCAAGACTGTTTCAAGCCAGCTTGAGAATCTCTACCGGGCGCTTGGCGAAATGAAGGAAATGTCGGGAGGTATTACCGAAAACGTCACTACTCTCAACCGCGTGCTTACCAACGTAAAGGCGAGAGGAACATGGGCAGAGGTCCAGCTTAAAAACATACTCGACCAAACGATTCCCGGCATGTACGTTGAAAACTATGCGCCCAGAGCTTCAAGCAAGGATAGAGTTGAGTTCGCAATAAAGATTCCCTCCGGAGAAAACTATTCCGAGATCACCTATCTCCCCCTTGACTCAAAGTTCCCCATGGAAGACTACGTTCGTCTTTGCAATGCTGCCGATCGCGCCGATCCCGAAGCACTTCAATTGGCTCGTCGCGCGCTTGAAGACCGTGTACTGCACGAGGCCCGCGACATAAACAAATACATAAGTGTTCCCGCTACAACTCCTTTTGCGGTAATGTATCTTGCAAGCGAAGGTCTTTACGCGGAAATTGCCGCTTCGCAAAGCGGAATCGCGGAGCGTATACAAAACGATTACAATATCATGATATGTGGTCCTTCAACCGTAACCGCACTGCTCAATTCACTTGCTATGGGCTTCCGCATTGCCGCTATAAACGAAAAGGCTCACGAGGTAAGAAAGATACTGTCCGCTGTTAA
>JBGVJM010000117.1:0-6435 GCA_045129415.1 Eubacteriales bacterium | reverse complement strand
TGAAAAATGCTATCAAGAAGACCGCGCACGGTCTCAATATCAATACGCTCTATAATGCTTGGGAAGATAAAGTTGTCTATTTCCTCAAAAGAATATGAATTCAAGGTAAAGGCTATATCCTCGCTTGAATCAAAGCATGATACGTAGGACGAATAAAGACACTTTTTCTCGCGCTCAAGATCACTCTCGCACAGTCCTTTTTCCTTGCATCGCGCAACGTAACTCTTTATTTCGTCAAGCAAGCTCTTGGGATCGTCACTCTCGCCCGATATCATTACAAATGCCGTTGTATCGTTTGACGAATAACCGAAATCAAGTCCCGGAGATATAAGTCCGCGCTCCAGCATATCAAGATAAAATTTTCCCGACTGTGAAAAAAGCATATGTAAAAGCAGGCTTACTGCCTCGCCGCGACAAAGTCGCTCATATCCGTCCTTTATCACGGTGTCATCCTTTATGCCTATGGAAAACAGCGGCTTGCCAACGGGCATTTGTGACTCACTGTAAGCGCGCTTTACGCCCCTGGGCTCGCAAAAGCTCTTGACCTTTGGCTTATTCGCAGGTGCTATCTTCAACTGCTTGTCCACCGCCTCCAAAACCTGCTCCACAGTAACGTTTCCGCACACGCAAAGCGTCATATTTGAAGGCACGTAAAAATGCTCGCAGCATTTGTACAGCGTCTCCGCGGTTATCTCTGAAATCGACTGCTCACTTCCGCATATCTCGTTTTTAACGGGGTTTTCATAATACATTCCGTCAAGACAAGCAAGATAGCATCTGTCGTACGGATCGTCTATACAGCCTCTTATCTCTTCACCTATAATACCCATCTCCTTATCCACGGTTTGCTTTGTGAAATAAGGATTTGTCACATAGTAAACAAGATGCTCAAGGCACTCGTCCACGTTTGACGAGGTTGAAAAGAAATACGCTGTTCTATTATTTGATGTATAAGCGTTGCTATATGCACCGAGTGATGAGAACACCTCATCAGCGTTGGTGCCGTTTGGATTGTCAAACAGCTTGTGCTCCAAAAAGTGAGCGCAGCCCTCGGGAATTACATAGGAATTGCCGTCTACTTCGTATTCGGTAACGCTTCCGCCGAAATCAACGGACATTATACCGTACGTTGTTGAAACGTCCTTTTGGCAAACGTATATTTTAAGACCCGATGAATGCTCTATTTTGGTGTATTTCTCGCCGAGCAGTGCCGATTCAAATTCTTTTATCTTATTCATCGTCGCACTCCTCTCCGCACTCGTTACCCTCTAATACGTAGACGGTATCAAGCTTTATTTTGTTTGCCGCAGCGACTATTTGCTCGCGTGTAACTCTATTGACTGCCGCAATACACTCCTCGCGCGTTTGCTCAACTCCCGCAAGCAAGCGGCGAAGCAAAAATGCCTCGGTTGCGGCAGGACTGTCGGTCAACTGCATAAAGCCCGATATAACCACGCTCTTTGCCTGCTCCATCTCGGCATCCGTTACGTTGCCTCGTTTAAGCTCGTCAAGCTGATACATTATCTCCTCTATGGCAACGTCACAGTTATGGGGCGCGACTCCGCTTTGCACGCGAATAGTTCCCGTTGCGCTTTTATAAGAGGACTGACAATAATAGCAAAGGCTCTTTCTCTCTCTTACGTTCATAAAGAGCTTGGACATTGACATTCCGCCGAAAATTTCGTTGGCAAGCACCATTGAAAAATAGTCCTCATCCTTCAAGGTGGTGTCACATGTGAATCCCATTGCAATTCGCGTTTGCGAAACGTCCATCGGCTCGCGCACGGTCTTTGCTTGGTCGCAGTGACTTATGAATGCGCTCTCGCCGTACTCCGCATTCACCGAGCAGGCAGTAAAGCCGTCAAAATTATCACCGATAAGCTCGGCGACGCGACTCGGCTGCTCCGAGCCTATGTAATAGCACTCAACGAGCGCGTTTTGCTTGAAATACTCAATATTTTCAGTAAGCTCACGAGCGGTGAAGGAAGACAAGGTATCTACGTCCCCACCCGAGGAAATACCGAGAACACTGCCCTCAAACATAATGTCCGAGCATCTTTTTGCAGCGTATGCCGCCTGATCGTTTATTAACGAATTTACTGCATCTATGGCTATCTTTCTTTCGCTTTCAACGTAATTTGAAAGTAAAAGTCCGTTTTCATCAAGGATAGGATCGTTCAAAAGGTCGGAAACCACACCTATCGTTTCTTTAAGCACGTCGGTGTCGTCTCCGTCGAAAACGAACCTGTTATCCAACATTTTGCAAGCTACGGTAAACACGCATTTGTCACCAAATGATGCACTTGTAAGCGAAAGACTTACGTCATAAAGCTCGTCTAATTTTTTGTTTATATCGGTAACGGTCGGATATTTCTCGGAACCGCGCAGTAATACCGCGAGCATAAGCTTTGTAAGCGGTGTGCGTCGCGCTTCCTTTGGCATAATAAAGCGAAAGGTGAGATTCGCTCTCTTGAATTTATCCGTAGTTATGGCGTGCAAGCGCCACTTTCCGTTATTTACGTTTTGGGTTATGCTATTCAAATCAAAGCCTCATAAAATAGTTTATTGGCACTGAAAAAAGTCTTTAACGCGAGCCAGCACCTCTCTTATCTCGCGCACTATTTGCATAGTGTAAGGACGTAGATCCGCCGATACTCCGACCGCCTCTACGCCTATTCTGTCGGCTATATGTAACGCGCGGTACAAATGGTACTCCTGCGTTATTACTATCACGTTGTCATAGCCGTATACGTCCTTTAAGCGCGTAATGCTCTCGTAGGTAGAAAAGCCTTCACCGTCAAGTAAAATTGCGCTTTCGGGTACTCCCTGCTCCATTGCGTACTTCTTCATGGCGCGAGGCTCGTTATAGTATTCTCCCGAGTCGTCTCCGCTCATGAGCAGCACATCGGCGCCCGTTATTTTCATAACCTCAATGCCAACAAGAATCCTATCCTCAAGCATATGGCTGGGTGTTCCGTCCGCCTTAAGTCCCGCTCCGAGCACCACGATACAGTCTACCTTAGTGCCTTCAACCTCAGACACATCAAGAATATAATCATCTGTGGCATCTATCATTGCCGCGTTAATAATTATTGCGGCAAGACAAACCAAAAGCGCGATACAAATAAGGACTGAGGCGATCTTAAATATCACGCCCCAAGCCTTGTGCCTTGCGAAAAAGCGCTTCATAACTTTACGCCTTTCCGTTGCATTTTTCAGCAACGCGAAGCGCGGCATCCTCAAGATAATTACACTTTACAAGCTCTATCCAGCCACGGTCAACGTGCGACGCGACCTCGGGATCGATCGGAACTCTTGCAAGAAGATCATAGCCAAATTCAGCCGCTATCTCCTCAATGTGGCTATCACCGAATATCTTTATTTCCTTGCCGCAATCGGGACACTTGATATAGCTCATATTTTCAACGAGACCAAGCACCTTAACGTTCATCATATCCGCCATATTTGCCGCTTTTTTAACTATCATTCCGACAAGCTCCTGAGGGCTGGCAACTATAACGCAACCGTCTATGGGAAGGCTTTGGAAAACGGTAAGCGGAACGTCTCCCGTACCGGGAGGGCAATCTATCAAAAGATAGTCAAGGTCACCCCAGGCGGTGTCCGTCCAGAACTGACGAACCGTGCTTGCAATAAGCGAGCCTCTCCATACAACAGGACGAGTCTCGTCCTCAAGCATAAGGTTAACGGACATTATCTTTATTCCCGTTGCGGTGCTGGGCGGGAGCATGCTTCCGTTCTCATCACCCTCAACGGCATCATACATTCCAAAGGATTTGGGAATAGAAGGACCCGTTATATCCGCGTCCAATATGCCTACGCTGTATCCCTGTCTTGACAGGTGAACCGCAAGCATAGACGTTACTAAGGATTTGCCAACGCCGCCCTTTCCGCTGACAATGGCAACCACGTGCTTTATATTACTCCCCTTATTTGCCTCGTCCTTGGGTATTCCTCCGTTTTTGGAAGGACAGTTAAGCGAGCATGACGAGCAATCATGAGTACATCCTGACATCTATATAGCCTCCGTAAAATAAATAATAATATATCAGTTTGTATTATACACCCTTTTTATATGAAAAGTCAATAGAATTTGTAAAAAAGCATAAGGGACGTCTACCACTGTGGGTAAACGTCCCTTGTGAGCTCTCAAAGAGATAAATTATGCCTCTTTAACGTTGAGAACCTTCTTGCCGTTGTAGTAGCCGCATACCTTGCATACGCAGTGAGGCTTAAGCATCTCGCCGCATGCGGGGTTGGAGCACTTTACGAGTCCGGGCATGGTGAGCTTGGAGTTGTTGCTTCTTCTCTTGTCTCTGCGCGCTGCGGACACTTTTTTCTTCGGTACTGCCATATTAAAACCTCCTCTCGAAATGCACACCTCGGTATGCACACTCGATTATAAAATATTTTACAAATTTCAGCGTTTTATTGTTCTTCTTCCTCATCAACGAGCAAGGTTGCAAGGATAGCAAGACGGGGATCTATCTCCTTTGTGGGACAGTTGCACTTGCCCTCCTTGAGTGACTTGCCGCACTTTGGGCAAAGTCCGGGGCAATCCTCGGAGCAAAGTATTTTTCGGGGAAAATCAAGCAAAAGCGCCTCTGAAAGCTGCTCGTCTATATCGAGCCTGCCGTTCTCAACGATGACGTATTCGTCAACATTCTCCTCTATCTGCTCCTCGGTAAGCGTTCCTTCGTCGGCAACGACACGCTCGAAATCAAGAATAAACTCGCCAACAACAGGATCAAGGCATCTGTCACACTCGGTCTCATACGCAAGATGAGCCTTTGCGGTAAGATGCATATAGCCTGCACTGTCGGTTATTTCTCCCGTAACGTGAGCGTCGTCCTTAAAGCTTACTCTGTTCATAGGAATGGGGGCGAGCTTGTAATCAAAGGTTATTCGGTTCTTTTCTCCGCGGAGAAGCGGACCTACATCCAAAATCATAAGCTTTCCTTCCCTTCAATAAGACATAAAACGCGACCTTAAATATTATATATTATCATTTGCCGTTTGTCAAGTGGTTTTTTGATTTTTTTGGCAGGTTTTTTGTGAGATATATGCATTTGCGACGTATTTTCTTGACACGGCGAAAAAAAGATGGTATACTGTTATTTGACAAACCGAGAAAGGAGAGGCAAATGAGGACTGTCGGTATTATTTGTGAATACAATCCGTTTCATAGAGGTCATAAGCACCAGATAGATACGCTCAGGAAAATGGGCTATGACCGTATCGTGTGTGTGATGAGTGGCAATTTTACACAGCGCGGTGAGCTTGCTATGTTTGACAAGTATACGCGCGCAAAAAGTGCCGTGCTTGGCGGCGCCGACATAGTGCTTGAGCTTCCCTTTCCGTATTGCTCTCTTTCGGCTGAGGGCTTTGCCACGGCAGGCGTGCATATTCTCTCTAAGATCGGTGTAGATGCGATATCGTTCGGTAGCGAGTGCGCCGACAAGGATATGCTGAATAGCGCCGCAGAGGCAATAATAAGCGAGGAGTTCGTAAACAAATATACCGCTCTTCAACGTAGCGGTGCAGGCGGCTCCGCCAAGTGCTATTTTGAGGCTTTATCAAGCGTTTTAGCCAAGGACGTTTCCTTGCTTTCAAACGACATTCTCGCCATCTCATATATCGCCGCGATCAAGCGTCTCGGATGCCGGATGGACATAGTTCCGATAAAGCGCGAGGGCTTACGCTATAACGATTTGGAGCTTTGCAACGACCAATTGCCGAGCGCATCGGCAATTCGCTCTGCCATCGGTAAAGGACTCGTTGACGAAGCGCTCTCCGCTTTCATTGATCCGTCCGCCGCGGAGCCGCTCACAAACGCGATCCGATCCGGCATTGCGCCCGTTGGAACAAACAATATCGGCGACCGGATTTTGTCATTCTTCAAGCTTTTATCCGCAAATGAAATATGCTCGCGAGCGACTATGCGCTCGGGCGGTGAGACCGTTGCCGAGGACGGCTGCGGAATATGTGAGCGCCTTTGCAAGAGCGCCAGAGCAAATCAGGATTTTGGCGGATTTATAAATAGCGCATACAATGCAAAATACACCGATGCGCGCATTAACCGAGTTATGCTGTTTGCACTTTGGGGCGTGTCGGATGGCTTATGTCACGCGCTTCCCTCTCACACCACGCTTCTGGCGTCAAGTAATGGCGGAAGAGAGCTTCTTTCGTCGTGGCGCAAGAGCTGTGAATTTCCCATAATCACAAAGCCTGCCGATGCCCCCGAGGGAGTGTTATCAGGTATCGGTCGCGCGGCGGATGAGCTTTACGTTTCCGCTATGCCAAATGCGATGCCCGCCGACTATTTCGTAAAGCAGAAGCCTTATATTGAGATCAAATAGCGTGCTTTGACGCAATTTTTCAAAAATCGGTTGACTTAGCGATAAATTTGTGCTATAC
>JBGVJM010000116.1:0-9523 GCA_045129415.1 Eubacteriales bacterium | reverse complement strand
CCGCATCCTCATCGGGAACTACAAAGCCGTCACACTCAAAGGTGAGAGAGGACGTTACCTTGTCGCCGAGAAGCGCAAGCGCGCGTTCTCCGCAAACGCGGCGCGTGTTTTTATCGCACACGATTGCTATGCTATTATAGTTTTTACAGAGCGCGGGAAGCTCGTTCAGAGCGCCGTTGCGAATAAGCACCTTTTCCATGTTGCAAGTATGTATCTTGCCGCAATCGCAGTCGGTCTTTTGACCGAGCAGGCTGTTTATATCAAATCTTAACTCGTTCATTGTTTGATCTCCTTAGGTGATTTCGCTGATCAAAGCCTCAACTGTCCTGATTATACCACTTTTTTGATTGTGTTTCAAGTGAAAATCAAAATGTTACGTTATTTTGTGAAATAATAAAAACGAGAGGCGCGTCCAAGCGCCTCTCTTGTGTGTTTTAAGCCATTTCAAGCTCGTTGGGAGAGGGCATGGGAGGATATTCGTCCTCAAGGTTGTCGGAATACCAATATGCAACGGATGAAATGTCGTCCATAAGCGGCAGATATCGTCCCTCGCTTCTCCAGCCGAGCGCCTGAATAGTCACACGGAGGTCTTCCTTAAAGTAGATAGGATCGGTAACGTGCCAGCGGTACATATCAAAAAATCTTTGCGCGCGATAGAGTCCGTCGGTATAGCCCACCTTGGAAAGACCGCTGTACGGTGTGGAGAACTCGGCGTATTTTCCGTTGACGTCAAAGTTATATGCGCCGCAAAAATAGTCCTCGGTGCCCGTACCGCAAATGCTGGGATAGTCGGTGTCGCCGTCAATAAAGAACTTGATCTCGCCTTCACCCCACCAGCCGTTGGACTTAACACCCCAGTGCATATACGTTCCAACGTAGTGACCGCTGCCCTTGATATTGTCAAGGATCACGTAATCCTGCATATAGGGCAGGGGATTTGTGCGGCGGAACTGCGCGTGGAAATAAAGACTGTCGGCGGGAATGACCTTTTCCTCACAGTCTATTTGATAGTATATTCTCGTGTCAGCCGCGCCCGTGTTTTCAATTTCAACGCGGAAGCCCTTGAAATAAGGCATTTCAAAATAGCAGTTCATACCCTTTCTTGCGTTGTAGCACATTGCAAGGCTGCTTATCTGCCTATATTCGTTGTAGTCGGCATTGCAGAAGAAGTCGGAAAGCGGAGCCTCAACTGCGGGGCGCTTCTGACCGTCAAAATAGATGCGAAGCAGGAGCAGTCGACCGTACTTTGCGTTGTCGGTTATCCAGAAATGCTTTATTGCGCCCATACCCTGAACGTCGGCGAGAATTGCCGTTTCTCCTGCAGGAAGAACGATGTAGGGATTTACCTTCCAGCCCGTTCCGAGCTCGCGAGCCGCCCAAGCCGCCGTGCCTTGTTCAAGCGGTATCATTCCGCCCTTGCCCTTCTCGCCCGTGGGATGCTCGGGGCAAATTGAAAACGTGCGTATATCTTTTTTGGTTGTGAGATTATTTAACATGATGAAAACTCCCTTGTTATCAAATTTCTTTATTTTGAACGTTGGATGCCATAAAGCTTTCCACCTCGTCGCGCGTGTGGAGTGATGAGATCGCACCCTTGCGCGTTACGGTCAGTGCGCCCATAGCGTTTGCAAATTTAACTGCCGACGAAAGCTCTGCGCCCTCGGTGAGAGCAACGGCAAATGCGCCGTTGAAGCTATCGCCTGCGGCAACCGTGTCAATGGCGGTAACACTGTATCCGCTAACAATTGCGCAAATGTCGGCGGTTGCAATGAGAGCGCCGCGACCGCCAAGCGTTGCGATCACCGTCTTTGCGCCGATAGAGAGCAGCTTTTTGGCTGCCTTTTTCACCTCTTCATCGGTGTCGGTGGGCATATCGGTAAGTATTGAAAGCTCGGTCTCGTTGGGTGTTACGTAGTCTACCATTTTGAGAATTTCCGCGTCAAGCTTGACCGCGGGCGCAGGATTTAATAAAATTTTGGTTCCGTAGGCATGCGCGCGGCGGATGATCTCCATCGTCACGTCTATTCTCAATTCAAGCTGCAGCACCAAAAGGCTAGCATTTTTTATTTGCCCGTCGATCCTGTCAAGATGCTCAAAGCTAAGCTCGTGGTTTGCTGAGGGAATAACGCAGATGCGGTTTCGTCCCTCCGCGTCAATTTGAATTTGCGCTGTGGCGGTGGGCTTGTCGCACGAAAAAACGTTGTCGCACTTAATTTTCTCGTCCTTCATTATTTTCTTGAAGGTCTCACCGGACGCGTCATTTCCGAGCATTCCGATCATTTCGGTCTTGCCGCCGAGACGCGAGATGGCAACACATTGGTTTATACCCTTGCCGCCGGGAGACAGCTCGATGCCTGTGCCGATTACCGTTTCGCCGATCTCGGGCATTTTTTGCATCCTCGCAACGTTATCCATTACAAAGGAGCCGATAACTAATATCTCAGCCATTTGTATCCTTCTCCTTTTTGAGCATTTCACCGAGCGCGCCGTTGGGATGGAATTTGTGAAAATCCTCGCGGGAAAAATTCTTTCTTGCCGAAAGCTCGCAGGCGATAGCATCACCCAAAACCAGCATCAAGGTGCTTGAAACTGTGGGAGCGAGCTTTAATTCGTCCGCTTCCTCAAGCTTGGGGTAGAGAAGCAGGTGATCGCATGCCTTTGCAAGCTTGCTGTCCTTTCCGGCGGTTGCCGCAACCGTGGTAATGCCGTTTCGGCGCAGAGGCTCAACGTTCTGAACGGTCTCAGCCGTGTTTCCGCTATTTGAAATAAGAATTGCGATATCGCGACTGTCTATCATTCCGAGGTCACCGTGCATTGCCTCGGTGCTATGTACGAAATAGGATGGAATACCGAGAGAAGCAAAGGTTGCCGCAAGCTTTTTTCCTATGTGCGCGCTTTTGCCGACTCCCATAAACACAAGTCTGCCGCGGCAGGACTCAAAAAGGTCTAAAACCTTGTCGTATTGCTTGTCGGTCTCCTCTATCATTTTTGTGATAGCGTCTCTTTCTTTGACCATTACTGTCTTTAACATTTTTCGCATCTCCTTTTGGTGGCTTGAAAGTAAAAATCAAGAAATGTCAATATTTTCTTGCTTTCTATTGCTATTTTAACAAAATTGTGCTATAATTGGAATGCTAATTGTTGGCATTTATTTAACATTTCTTGACTAAGGAGCGAAAAATGAATTTATCCCTGATAAATCCCTATATACGTCTTGCAAGGGAGTCCAGAATAAGATCGGGGCACAATATTGCCCGACGAGTCATCTATGACTATGAGATAATTTATCTGGAGGAAGGGCAGTTCACGTTTATGTACAACGACGAGTCTTACGTGTGCCGCGAAGGAGATTTTATCTTCATTCATCCCGGTGTGCCGCACAGCTTTATCATTGACAGCGGCGAGATATCACAGCCGCATATTCATTTTGACGTCACCTGCCGCCCTTCGAGCGAGAGAATACACATTTCCTTTAAGGATATAGACCAAATGACGGACGAGGAGCGATCATGCATACACGAGGATTATTTTGCCTCTGAATCGCCCTTTATATCGGTTGAAGACAGGGAGGAATTTTTGTCGGTATTTTATCGCATAATTTCCAAAAAGGACGATCCGATAACCCAAAAGGCGCTCATGATGCGGCTCATTTCCATGATAATAAAGGATAATTTTGAGGATTGTCTTGACGATCAGCTTCACTTTTCAGCAACGCGGCAAATAAAGGATTATATTGACGCGGGCAACGGATTTTCCATGACGCTTGACGACTTTGCTAACATGTTTTTCTACAATAAATTTCATTTGGAGCGCAGGTTCAAGGCGCGATTCGGAGTAAGCCTTATTGAATACCGCAACCAAAGGAGAATGGAGCGCGCAAGGGAGCTGCTACGGGAATATTCGGTATCGCGCGTATCGCAAATGCTGGGATACGGCTCGATATATTCCTTCAGCCGAGCATATAAGCAAGCATACGGTCATGCACCGAGTCAAACCGCAAGATCGGACGAATAAAAGGGAAGGCGAAATGCCTTCCCTTTGCTATATTATAAGACGTTATTCCGTGGGCTGAACGGTTATTCTTACGTCACCCGTGTCGGTGGTTATCTTGCATTTTCCACCCTCGGTGGTCTCGGGAACGTAAACGTCACCCGTGTCGGTGCGGACTAAAAACACCTTAGGTGAAAGTAACGTTCCGCGCACGTCACCCGTATCGGTCAAAACCGATATTTCAGCGGCATCGCACTTTGAGAAAACAACGTCTCCCGCGCTTCTTTCAATGGAGAATTTCTCCTTGGCGATAACATCCGTCATGGAAACGTCACCCGTGTCTCCCTCGGATATAAAGCTTGCGCATCTGACAAGCTTTGCCACCGTTTTTCCCGTGGTTACGTCCACCTTAACGTTTCCGCTGCTCCTTACGTTCGTCAAGGACACGTTACCCGTTGAAACGTGAACATCGTAAAGACTTGCGGTTGAGCCCTGTATATTTACGTAGCCCGTGTCACTTCTGACCTTCACCTCTCCGTTTGCGGAGCAAAACAGCTTGACGCCGCCCGTGTCGGTCTTTATGTCAATGCTTTCAAACTTGTAGCCCTTTGGAATATCGACCTTTCCCG
This sequence comes from Eubacteriales bacterium, assembly GCA_045129415.1. Lineage (GTDB taxonomy): Bacteria > Bacillota > Clostridia > Oscillospirales > CAG-272 > SVTX01. The sequence goes on along the minus strand of JBGVJM010000116.1, from coordinate 4,904 downwards.
TGTTGGTTTCTATTTTCAGGTCGACGAGCATGCTCTTGGGCATATAAACGGTTATTTCAGCGTTTTGCCAGCTGATACCGATATAGTCGTACCACTTTCTTTCATCGTGACGCTGTATGAGCAGGTCACCGTCGTTTACCGAAACGCGATGCTTTACCTTTTGTCTTTCATGACATACTATCTTGACGCTTTCATCCTCGGACACGACGAATTTTACGTCCGCCGTATTGGTGACGATGGATATTTTATCAAATTCGTCGGTTATTACGTGCTCATTCGTTTCGTAATCGTTGGTTGAAAGCATATTGAAATCAAAGCCTATCATAGCACTTACACCTCCAATAATGGCAATGCCCGACACAACGAGCGCGGCGGCTACGATAAGCCATACCAAGGTTGACTTTTTCATTATGCCACCTCCTTTTTGATAAACAGCTTTTTAATGCCAAGGGCAATAGCCTTGGTAAGAAGCGCGGTTCCGCGCGTTGCTTCTCTGCAAGCAAAGAAGAGAAAAATTGACAAGCCCGCAAGCAAAAGGCTTGCTCCTACAAGCCACACTCCCGCGATTGGGTTTGAGAAGATCGAGAGAACTACTGCCGCCGCGAGCACTCCCACGGCGTATGCCGCCAGGGAAACGAAAATTGCCCAAAGCGCAACGATGAGCGACCAGATGACCGCGTAAATTGAGACGATAACGGCAAATGCGGCGCAAAGAAGGGGCAGCCAGACAGGGAAGCTTACGCATATAAGCACTATTTCCCATGCGGCAAGCTTTCTTTGCGGCTTTATGCTTTCCTTCGCGATCTTGGACAAGGGAATTTCGGAGAGTATCTGCTCGGCAACGCTGTCCACCGAGCCCATCTCTGATACCGCGTCCTCCTCAGAAAGTCCGTTCTCAATTCGGTCGTCTATCATTTCGGCATAAAAGCCGAGACGCTCCTCAACCTCGCGTTGAGGCAATCCCGAAAGCTTTTGACGCAAAGCGTTTATAAATTCAAGCTTGTTCATTTGTCCGACTCCTCCTTTGTCACAAAGCTGTAAATTGACATTACCTCGCGCCACTCGTCCCTGAAGTCCTCTATTCGACCGAGTCCCGCTTTTGTAATGTGATAATATTTTCTTAGTCTTCCGCCGTGCTCCGCCGAGCGCACGGTAAGCATTCCCGCAAGCTCCAGACGTTTAAGAATAGTATATAACGTGGATTCCGACATTTTCATATACGGCTCCATATCCTTGATTATCTTGTAGCCGTAGGAATCCTCGTTTTTTATGGCAGCCAAGACGCAAACGTCAAGCAGCCCTCGCTTCAACTGAATATCCATATCAACCTCCGTGAAGTTGCTTGGGTGCATGCTTTCGATACTTCCCCTCACGTAATACATCATATCACGAAGTATTGGCTTTGTCAATAGCTTTTCAAAAAAAATTCAGAGCTTTTGAAAGGGGAGGACCTTGAGAAAAATATCATTATTGACAATTGTGTGAGTTGGTGGTATACTAAAATTGTAGACATTCAAAGATCTACGTGAAGCGTATATCCATTAGAAATAAAATTTGAAAGGATCAATCGTCAATGAACAAGACTGACCCAAAGTATGAGGCGTTATTTACGCCTTGGAAGATCGGAAACGTTGAGATCAAGAACCGTATAGTTATGTGCCCTATGGGCGGCACGTCGCTGTTCGGTTGGTTTGAGCTTACGGGCTGCCACTTTGATAAGGAGGCGGCAAAGCTTTTCCTTGAGAGAGCAAATAACAACGTAGGACTTATTATTCCCGGAATCGCGCCCCTGCGCGACACCTTCTGGGGCAAATGGCTGTGGCAAAATCCCAAGATGTTTGAGGAGCTTAAGGTGTTTATGGATGAGATCCATAAGACAGGCGCCAAGCTTTTCATTCAGCTTACTGCGGGCATGGGACGCTCCTGGGCAATAACCGAGCTTATCGCTCCCATGCATAAGAATAAATTTACCCGCGCAGTGCTCAAGCCTATAATCGACACCTCGCATGAGCTTGCATCTCCCTCTCCCCAGAAGTCACGCTGGGCGCACGACATTGAGTGTCCCGAGATGACCAAGGAACAGATCCATGAGATAATAGAGGCGTTTGCAAAGACCGCAAAGCTTTGTAAAGAGGCGGGCGTTGACGGTGTTGAGGTCCATGCCGTTCACGAGGGCTATTTGCTTGACCAGTTTGCCATTGAATTTTTCAACAAGCGTACCGATGAGTACGGCGGAAGCTTTGAAAATCGCTATCGCTTTGCGGCAGAGGTAGTAAAGGCAATAAAGGAAGCGTGCGGCGAGGACTATCCCGTTTCGCTCCGTTACTCCGTTGAGTCCAAGATGAAGGGCTTTTGCGAGGGTGCTATGCCCGGCGAGGACTACGTTGAGGTTGGACGTAACATGGAGGAGTCCGAAAGAGCGGCTAAATATCTTCAGGACGCGGGCTACGATATGCTCAACGCGGACAACGGAACCTACGACTCCTGGTATTGGGCTCATCCCCCGATGTATATGCCCGAGAACTGCAACCTTGAGGACGTTGCTCACATAAAGAAATTCGTTGATATTCCCGTGGTTTGCGCAGGTAGAATGGATGCCGAGGTGGGTGCCAAGGCAGTTGCCGAGGGCAGAATTGACGCTATCGGTGTTGCACGTCAGTTCCTCGTTGACCCCGAGTGGATCACCAAGCTTATTGAGGACAGACTTGAGGACATCAAGCCCTGCATTTGCTGTCACGCGGGCTGCTTTAACTTCTCGTCGTCAAAGGGACACGCGAATACTCAGGATCTTACAGACACTATGGGTCTTGCGCGTTGCGCACTCAATCCCGAAACGATGCAGTCCAAGAAGTATTACATAGAACCTGCCAAAAAGCAAAAGAATATCGCGGTCATCGGCGGCGGTATCGGCGGTATGGAGGCGGCTATCGTTTGCGCAAAGCGCGGACACAAGGTAACGCTTTACGAAAAGACCGATAAATTGGGCGGCGTGTTCGTTGCGGCGGCTTCTCCTTCCTTCAAGGAAAAGGACAGAGCGCTTATCGCGTGGTACATCCGTGAGCTTAACAAATATCCTATCGAGGTTAAGATGAACACCGAGATAGTGGACGTCGATGCGCTTGGCGCAGACGAGGTCATCGTTGCAACGGGTGCCGTTGCAAAGAGAATTCCCGTAAAGGGTGCAGAGACTGCCGTTGAGGCGGTTGATTACCTGCTTGGCAACAAGACGGTGGGTGAGAACGTAGTCGTTGTAGGCGGCGGACTTACGGGCTGTGAGATCGCGTACGACCTCTATCTTAACGGCAAAAAGCCCGTTATCGTGGAGATGATGGACGACCTTATCGTAACTCCCGGTATATGCCTTGCAAACACCAGCTATTTGCGTGATTTCTTCAAGACCAACAAGGTGCCCGTGCATCTTGAAACCTCGCTCTCCGAAATTAACGAGGGAAGTGTAACGCTCAAGGATAAGATCGGCAACACCTTCACGGTTGCGGCTGATTCGGTCATCCTTTCCGTCGGCTATAATCCCGCACCCGTGGCACAAAAGAGCCGTCACGTTCACGTAATCGGTGACGCGGCAGCCGTTGGCAATCTCCGCACGGTCATCTGGGGCGCGTGGAGCGTGGCAATGAAGCTTTGATAGCTTCATTGCAGTTATATTCGCCTTCGGCGAGTGATATTTGGGCGTTGCCCAAGTTATATTCGCTGCGCGAGTGATATGTTCACCGACGGTGAACGTTAATGAAGATTTTCCTCGCGGCGCGAAGAAAATCCGTAATTAAATCAAAAGAAAGGTATTCGATTATGATATTAACTAACGAACAGCAGGCGATACTTAACGGCGAAAAGGGTGAAACGCTTGCAAAGGTTATGAAAACGCTTGTCATGTACGGTGACGCGTTTGAGGCGGAGAAGCTTGTGCCAATCACCTCAAAATACAATCACCTTGTAACGTCCTTCGGACTCAAGGTAATGTCTCCCGTATACGACCTTATGCAGCAGCTTCTCGATGCGGGCGTTTGCTCCGAGCAAAAATTCTCGGTAGACCCCCGTCCCATCGATAAGAACGTACCCGCTAACGTATTGCAGAATTTTGTGTTTAACAAGTTTATGTATACAAAGCAGGACTTTTACGAGGAGCAGCTTATAAAGCTCGGTCTTATGGATAAGAATGCTTTCTCCTGCACCTGCTATATGGACGAGGTTGGAAATAAGCCTAAGAAGGGCGACGTGCTTTCATGGGCGGAGTCCAGCGCGGTCGTATATGCAAACTCCGTGCTCGGCGCGAGATGCAACAGAAACTCGGGTATTATCGATATTATGGGCTCTATCGTGGGCTACGTTCCTTATTTCGGCTTGCTTACCGACGAGGGAAGACGCGCTACGTGGGTTGTAAAGATCGAGACGACCAAAAAGCCCGAGGCACAGCTTTTGGGCTCGGCTATCGGTATGAAGGTAATGGAGGACGTTCCTTACGTCGTAGGACTTGACAAATGGATAGGCGACGAGCTTAACGATGCCGCATGTGCTTATCTTAAGGATTTCGGCGCGGCGACCGCATCCAACGGCGCAGTCGGACTTTACCACATCGCAAATCTTACTCCCGAAGCAAAGGAGCAGGGCGAGAGCCTTATCGTTGAGGGCGCGCGCGAGTACGTGATCGACGACGCGGAGCTTGAAAGAGTAAAGAATAACTATCCCGTTATCTGGAAGAATCCCGATGCGGCTCCCAAGCTTTGCTTTGTAGGTTGTCCTCATCTTTCACTTGAACAGCTCAAGGATTGGACTGAAAAGCTTGAAGCGGCGCTCAAGGAGAGCGGCAAGAGCAAGGTTACGATAAAGACGGTATTTACCGCCGCTCCCGGCGTGCTTGAGACCTTTGAAAAGACCGAATATGCGGC
>JBGVJM010000115.1:0-2921 GCA_045129415.1 Eubacteriales bacterium | reverse complement strand
ACGATATGGGTGCGTTAGACGATAAGGAATACAGTTGTTCATTGATATCTCTATTAGCTCCTTCATCTCCTTGGAGTTATTTCTGCTGTCCTCTTGCGGAATGATGTTTCCGTGCCATAGCTCTTTTATCATACTTTTCATAGGTTGCACCTCCTGTTAGCACACAACAATACCACAGAAGGGGGAGAAAGTCCAGCACTTTTTCGAAAATAAATCCAACTTTTTTCACAGGGCTTTTCTTTGACTACTGCGATACATATTTTGAGTGTTGAGAGAAGGCTCTTGACTATCACTTTGAAGTATGCTATAATAACGGCAGAAAAAGAATTTATGCGGAGTCGGATTCTCGATTTCCTGATAGCATCCATATCCCACCGAAACGGGCTTGACCACATCTTTGACCATCTACGGCTTTGGACTACGTGGAAACAGTGCTTACAAGAGCACCCGAAAGCATCGTTTTCGGACACGAAAGCCCCGAAAAGCCTTGTAAATCAAGCAAAAAATCGGTATAGGCTTCTTTGGGACGTCGATGCCGCAGGTTCGAATCCTGTCACTCCGACCAAAAAACAGCCGAAAACAAGCTATTTTGACTTGTTTTCGGCTGTTTTTCTATATATTTTTCACAAAATCGGCTATTTTCAGTTGACCACATGTTCGCCCGTTTTTTTGGCTTTTTATTGGATTTTCATGGCTTTTTCTCAAGTATTTTGAAAATCCCTTTTCTTTGCTTTCTGCGACGCAAATTTTGAGGGCTGACAGATTGATTTCTGTCAGCCCTCGCTCTTTATCATCATCTCGACAAATTGGAATTTTATTATCTCTTTTTCAATTCAGCAATTGCCGCATAGTGCAAGACATCAAACTCGTTAGGTGCAATTTTTTCTAACAGTACCATATGTTCTCGTTCCCAATTCATAATTTCACTTTGAGTAAGAGATGCACCAACTCCACGACACGCTTTCATTCTTCCGTTCCAGCTTTCACGTGTAAAATGTACATTTAACGTGTATTCCTCGTGATATGCAAATTCAAAATTTTCTATATAGCAATCAGGAATGTGTATCGGATGCTTGGTTTCACCCGCGCCGCTCCAATTCGGACTGTACTTAAGCACCAGTTCCTCACTTGCACCCGCAATTTTGTCCTCAAAAGGTAGCCATGCCATATAGAGAACAACAATTCGACCATTCGGTTTTAACATACGGTAAAGCTTCGGCATAATTTTTTCGTGATCGAAATACCAAAAGCATTGGCAAGCTGTAATCACATCAAAGGAGTCATCGGAAAAATCCAGCGCCTCAGCCGACATAGCGTAATAGTCAATATCCATACCTGCGGACAATTTCTTTGCCTGCTCAATTTGATTTTCCGAAATATCCGTTCCTGTCCATTTTGCACCGTAACGATACATATTCCTTGGGATAACACCTGTTCCCGTTCCTATGTCAAGCACCCTTTGTCCGTTCAAACAAAGATTTCGATTTATAATTTTATCGTAAAATTCTTGCGGATAAATATCGCGGTATTTGGCATAGTCAACTGATGTTTTTCCCCAGTCAAAGGCTTTTCCGCCATCTATCTTTTTATCTATGATTTCCATTAATTTCACCATTACAAATTCTTATTTATCGGTGAGTTTATTATATCATATTTCTATGAACTTTTCAACCGATTTGGCTTTTCTTTGCTTCCTCCGACGCAAATTTTGAGGGCTGACGATTTCGTCAGCCCTCTGTCGAGTCTATTTCACCGATAAATTGGAATTACCGTGTCAGCATCCGGACAGCTTCATCCTGTGTTGCAACGAAGAACACGTCCTTGCCCTTGTTACTCTCATAGATAAAGTCTTTTAGCGGCTTGCTTGTGTAGTGCGAGTAATCCCCAAAGATCGCGATCTTTGCTTGATAGGTGATGAATTTTTCGAGTATTTCTCCGGCAAGTCCTCTGCTAAGAATAAAGAAATCCTCTGCCACGGCACTTTTTTCAATGGCAATCAAATTTGTTCCGACCTCATATTTTGCACTCATAATGAGGTCAAGAGCCGATTGCACGTCGGTCAATATTTTTTCGCTTCCCGTAATCACGGCAACCGTTTTTTCATTCACCGCTACTTTTTTTACGTTCATTTTATTGTTTCTCCTTTGGATATTTCGCGATTTTGGGTTTCCTCCTCTAAGATCCTGCGTACCGCTTCTTTCAGTTTCGCATTGGCAGGCGAGGAAGGATCAAAGCACATAGTAAGAAATGCGGAAAGCTGCGCATCCTCGATGGATTTCGGCTTGGCATCGTATAACTGTCCGCGCGGCTCGTCACACCGTCCGAATATATAATCGAGCGATACGCCAAAAAAATCCGCATACTGCATCAGCACGCTGTATGGCGGAAAGGATTTACCGCTTTCATAACGAAAGATCGCAGGCTGATCCAAATCGAACACCGCCGCAAGCCTTGCTTGAGATACGTGTATTCCTTCTCTCAACTCGGTCAACCTTTGCGCAACAATGACAGGCTTTTTTTCCATATTCCTCTCCCTTAATCGTGATAATACAAATATTATATATCAAATATGTATTTTTGTCAACACCAAAAATGAATTATTGCAAAATTTAGGGCTGACGATTATTTTTCGTCAGCCCTCATTCCTTATGCGTTCTTCGCTTGCTTTTTCATCTCCGCAATTTCGGCTTTCATCGTCTTTATCAGCTCTGCGAGCTTTTCCTCGCATTCCTCTCGTGTCTTTGCGTAGACATTCTTGGATATTCGTTTGCCGGTGACTCTTGGCGTGAACCGTCCTTCGTAGAGGTGGTCGTTTATCATCGTCACGCATCCCGTGCCACTCTTTCGTATCTTGGGCTTATACGGCTCAAAAACCGTTTCTGTGGCGTTTTCGTGGCTTGGTTCGGCACTTACCTTGGGAG
>JBGVJM010000114.1:0-2871 GCA_045129415.1 Eubacteriales bacterium | reverse complement strand
TGAGCATCACGCAGGACGTCTTCAAAATCCGCACCCTCGGTCATCATCTTTGTGAGTATATAGTTAGTCGTGCCGTTGAGAATTCCGTTGATTCGAAGCACGTTGTTGGAAGCAAGGTCGTTACACATAGGACGGATTATCGGAATACCACCGCCCACACTTGCCTCAAAGAGATATGAAACACGGTTCTCGCGCGCTATCTCAAGAAGCTCCGCGCCAAAGCTTGCCACAACCTCCTTGTTAGAGGTGACCACGCTCTTGCCCGCAAGCAAAGCCGCCTTGGAAAAATCGTAGGCAGGGTGTGATCCTCCCATCATCTCGGCAACGATGCTGACCTCGTGGTCATTCAAAATATCGTTGAAATCATGCGTTACAAGATGACCCAACGGACTTTCGGGGAAGTCTCTTAAGTCAAGGATGTGCTTTATATTAATTTTTTTACCAAGCTTCTTTTCTAAGACGGCGCTGTTTTGGGTAAGCACCTCGGCAACACCCGAGCCGACAACACCAAAGCCAAGTATAGCAACGTTTACCATTTTTTATTCCTTTCCGTGGCGCAAAAGTGCCAAATTACGGGTTAATACGACATTGAATTATTGTACCATATTTTCTATAAAAAATCAATACTAACTCTTGAAAAAGTGCAAAATATGTGGTACAATATAATCCGACCTAAATATAAGGGGGAAGCTATGGCACTTGTAGGCAGTAAAAGAAACGTAAAGATTTTTGTTCTTTACCTTATGCAAAATATAAATTATCCGCTTGATTATATAACGCTCAACGATATCGTTATGCAAAATGATTACGTTATGTATCTTGATTTCGCGGAATCCTTCCACGAAATGCTTGATGCGGAGCTTATCGTCAAGGCGGGAGTCAACGAGTCTGGAGATGACGTTTTCGTCGTGTCCGAAAAGGGAAAGATGGTTGCAATGGAGCTTCGCAGCGAAATTTTGACCTCGCTCCTTGACAAGAGCCTTGAGTGCGCATTGCGCTATCTTGATTTCAAAAAGAGAGGAGTCAAGATCTCCAGCCGCATCGAGCACCGTGAGGACGGAAGATATAACGTCGTTTGCATAATTAAGGAGCAGGACATCGTTATTATGGAAAATACCGTTGTGGTCGATACCGAAAACCGCGCGCGCCGTATGGAAGATAACTTCAGAGACCACCCCGAGATAGTTTATAAGGGAGTTTTGGCACTCCTTTCGGGAAACATCAATTTTATATTCAATTAAGCAAAAATAAGCGAAAATACGTTAAAATACACTTAAAAAGCATCTTTTTTACTCGTTTTGCTAAAAATTTTATCCGTCAATTTTTACGAATTTTTTAGTATTAATTTGGCATAAATGCGCAAACGGGAAATGAAAGGTGCTTTTTATGCACAAAAATAATATTTTGGTTTTGTCGGTATTGCATAATTATTGTGAAAATTTTGTCGTGATGTGCAAATACATTCACCAAAAAGGGTGTTGACCAAATAATTAGTAAGTGATATAATTAATTTGTATATTTGTATATTGGGATACGTATCGGGTGACCAAATGAAACAAATTTCGGATGCTTTAACACTAATAAAACAGGCGCAGGCGGGCGATCAGCGGTCTTTTGAGGCTTTGAGAGAGAAGTATAAGCCACTTCTTGATGCCTGCTGTCGAAGATCCTGCGTTGAGGGAATGAATTCTCAGGACGTGGAGGACTTGTCGCAGGAAGCGCTTGTTAACTTTTATCGTGCCGTTTGCAGCTATGATTGTGAGAATCACGGCGTGGAGTTTGGACTGTACGCCAAGATATGCATTGATAACGGGCTTGTTTCCTTTATTCGCTCTTACTTGAGAAGGCGAAAAAAGATGGCTCTTCCGCTTGACCAGGGAGAAGAGCTTTATGAGGACGAGCCGGATCCCTTGCAGGCGCTTATTCAAAGCGAAAAGGAGACCGAGCTTGTACATACCATAAAAAAGCACCTTTCGGATTATGAAAACCGCGTCTGGTGGCTTTACGTATCGGGAAACAGCGTATCAAGCATTGCCGAAAAGGTAAATGCACCAAGCGCAAAATCCGTTTCCAACGCGATATACAGGATCAGAAAAAAGCTGAAAAGTATCATTGAGGACCCCAACTAAGGTAATAACTCCCCCGTGGGAGCTTTACATAATTGTCCACTGTAAAAGCGAAGTGTGGCAGTATCATTTACACAACAAAGTGAGGTAAAAAACAATGTGCGAAAACGAAGTAAGAGTAGACGCTGCTGAAGAGGTAGTATATGAGGACATCACCCTTACCTGCAGAGATTGCGGCGAGGAGTTCGTGTTCACCGTAGGCGAGCAGCAGTTCTACGCAGAGAAGGGCTTTAAGAATCAGCCTAAGTGCTGCAAGGCTTGCCGCGACAAGAAGAAAAATGTTGAAAGAGGCGAGCGTCAGTACTTTATCGCGACCTGCTCCGAGTGCGGTGGCGAGGCAAAGCTGACCTTCCAGCCTTCCAGCGACAGACCCGTTTATTGCAGCAAGTGCTTCGAAGCTAAGCGCTCTGCTCGATAAAACTGTAATATAGGACATTAAACAGGGTTTCGCTTTTAACTTTCGTTTATATATTGTCGATAGATTATAGTAACACAACCCCGCAGGGAATACTCTGCGGGGTTGTGTTGTTTTTTTATGTGTTGTTGCCCTCGGTAAGCAGTTGTTCCCGTTTTGCGGAGAATTTCCTTTCATATTGCTTTTCGGTAAGCAGTGATGCATTGAGAAGCTCAAACTCATCCTTGCCAATGGCTTTGGTAACGTACAAAAGACCAATATAGATCGCAAGTGAAATGATTATTGACAATATAAGTCCTATTGCCTGGCTCGGAACGATAGGAACAAATC
>JBGVJM010000113.1:0-10206 GCA_045129415.1 Eubacteriales bacterium | reverse complement strand
GTAAACAGTCTTGAAGAACTTGCCCTGAATACCCTTAAGCTCCTTTTGATCGGTTATCTCGGGATATATCTTCTTAGGTATAGCGTAAAGTTCCTGATTAAGCTCGTCAAGCGTGTAGGTCTCGTTTGCGAGATAGTCATGGAGTGCCGCGATAGCCGCGCGCTCCTTCTCGTCAAGCTCGTTCCATATCTCAAAGTTTCGGGTTGCGCGAAGCTTGTTGACCTGCTCGGGAGCGCACTGCTCAAGCCAGAACTTGGCTCTGTCAAGTCTATCCTTGAACTGCTCGTACTTATAAGGCGTTCCTATCTTTTCAAATACGGTCTCAAGCATAGGAACGTTGAAATCAACGATAGAGCCAAGCTGAACGAGAAGTCCCATGGGAACGGTCTCGATCTCTCTACCGTCTATTTCACAGTTATACATAACCGACGCATTGTATTCGGAAGCGTTTCCGCTCTTATACTCGGTGTACATCTTGTCAAACTCAAAATACTGACGAAGAATTCCGTCGTCAAAGCAGAAATCAAATGCCTTTACGGGCTCGGTCTTTGAATAGAGCCAAAGAATTATCTCGGGCTGGTAAAGCTTCAGGAGAAGCTCGGGTGTCATATTAAGTCCCGAAGAGGACGACATCTTACCCGCAACGCCCTTAATACCGATAAACTCATAGCCCTGATAGATGGGGGCTTCGTGACCGTATATCTTCTTCGCGATCACCTTTGAGTTGTTATATGAGCCTGTGGGTGCGGAGTGATCCTTTCCGCCCGGCTCAAAGTCGACCTGCTCGTACTTCCAGCGCATAGCCCAGTCAACCTTCCAACCAAGCTTGCAGTTGAAGTTGGTGGTAAAGTCAAAATGGCCGTGGTGTCCGCAACGGCACTCGTACTCCGCGTCGGTGCAGCCCTCGTTCACCGAAAGGATCTTTGTGAAGTCGGTCTTACACTCGGGGCAAAAGATGCTGACAGGGTAGTACTCGGCCTTTTCCTTGTCGTGAGCGGCACGGCGCTCCTCCTCGGAGAGCGTTTTGTCCTTTGTCTTAAAGGAATCAAGTATCTCAAATATCTCTCCGCGATTCTTTATGGCGTGGATAAGATCGGCGGTATATTTGCCGCTTCTGTACATATCCGCCTGGTATCTGCATTCAAACTCAATACCAAAGGGCTTTATCGCATTGAGGAACTCCTCCTCAAAATGACGCGCGTAGTTTTCGTGACATCCGAAGGGATCGGGAATGTCAACGTAGGGGCAGCCGATATACTTGTCGTAAGTGTCGCCGACAACCGCCTGAACGTTTGCGGGGATCTTACGGCAACGGTCAAACTCGTCCCACGATATGATGAGCTTTGCCTTCTTGCCCATCTTTTTAAGCGCCTTTACCACGAAAAGAGGTGTTGCGATATCGCGGAAATTACCGATATGAACGCTTCCCGAGGGAGAGATTCCCGCGGCGCATATATATTCCTCTTTGTTAGGGTTCTTTTCTATTAAGCGCTTAGCTATTTCTTCTGACCAATGCATTTTCTATATTCCTTCCTTAATCTTATATAAACACAATAACCAATACATTCTATCACAACTTGGGTGTATTGTCAACAACAAAATTTAGCTGTTTGCCGCTTTTTATACGTCAAAGCACATATATATCATACGGCTCACCGTCCGTTAAGGCATTGCTCTTTCTGTAATTTGAGGGAGATACTCCCATGCGCTTTATGAAGGCGCGGTTAAAGGTACGCAACGTGCCAAATCCCGCCATAGACGCTATCTCGGTAACGCTGTGATCGGTGGCTCTCAAAAGTCGGCACGCCTCGGAAATCCTCAAGGAGTTGACGTAATCGGTGAACTTCACGTTGAGAATATCGCCAAAAAGGTGCGAGATGTAGTATTTGCTCAAATGAAGCTCCTTTTCAAGCACCGAGAGGGAAAGCTCCTTTGTAAAATTCTTCGAGCAGTAGGCAACGATGGACTTTATAGTCATATTTTCGTCCGAACGGGCATATCCCAAATCCATCATGCTGATAAATTCCGCCGCAAACGACAAAAGATATCCGCGAATAAGAAGATCTCTTTGCTCGGCGGGAAAATTTTCGTAGTCGGCAAGCATACCGACCAGCGAATTGAGCCTCTGATTGCGCGACGCGTTCTTTATAAGCGCACTGTCCGCATTCATCGTCAAAAACTTTTGCGAAAGCTCGGGAATAGCGTATGGATCAACGATAAACAAAACGTATTTGATGCCGGCATCAAGGTCGGTAAAGCTGTGTATTTTGTTGGGGAATACCACCAAAAGGTCTCCCGATTCCACAGTATACGTGTCCGTATCTATCACCGCGCGCGTGCTACCCGATATCATATAGACTATTTCTATATGCTTATGAAGATGCGGACCGACCGTCAACGTTCCGCCAACGCCCGAGGCATCGCGGATAGACAAATCGACCACTCGGGTCTCATACTGTATTTTCATATCCGACCTTTAACCTCATTTAGCGTTTTCGCGCTTTTTCTTTCTGCGCAAAGCGAGGAATACCGTAAGTCCGACAAGCGTGCCGACAACGACAACCACTATTATAATGATTATAGCCGTGTCCCAGCCAAGTCCGGATGCGCCGTAAAGCGAAACGTTGTGTATAGTGGCGTCAGTCACATCGTCGTTTGAAGCCAAATGGAGAGTTACCGTTAAGGTGTCGGACTCGCCAATGCGCTCCGCAAGCTCGGATATATCAAAATAGTATTCGGTCTCGGCATTGACAAGCGCCGCCTCGCCAATATACACGATTTCGTTACCCGAAGCACTGTCGGTAATACTCAGAATGAGTGTGGGACGATTTTTGCTCGTTGCCGTAATGCCGATATATTTTGCCTCTTTAATAGACTTTGCGGGAACGTTGATCGCCGTCACCGCGCCCATTCCGTTCTTGGTGCTTGCCAGAACGTTGAGCGCCCTGCCATACGTTCCGTCAGCATTCTTCTTAAGCTGCATGTGAGCCAACGCAAGACCGTTTTCCGTAAAGCTATCAAGCGTTGCAGGGAAAGCGCTTACTCTGTTCGCGTCAGTCTCGGGCAGCTCATAGCTCGGAGTCTGATAGTACGTTATATTTTTGTAGACGTGCTTTTGGAGGACATCCTCGCCAAAGCCTTCAACTCTTGCGGTGTATTCCGCAAGCTGACTTGTCTCGTCCGTTCCGCAAAGCAGGAACATATAATACATTGCGTTTTTGCTTGCATTCTTGTCAAGCAGGGAATTGGCATTTGCAGAATAAACTATCGCCTTTGCTCCCACCTCGCAAGCCTTATAGTATGCGCAAATGTAATATGTCGCACGATTTCTTTCGCTGATGCTGGTGGGGAGCGTGAGCGCGTCGATAATGAAGTCGCGCTTTTCACTTCCAAATCTCATTGCCGCCGAATTGAAGAAATCGGTTATCTCACCGAGATTGTCAATTCCAATATTTGAATAATCGTAGGAATCGGTGGAAAGAAGTGCAGGGAGGTCGTCTCCGCGACCGAGATCAAGAGCCAATGCCCAATTATAGTCTCCGCCGGCCTTGGTGTTTTCAGCCAAGTGCGAAAGGAATGTCTTGGCAGCTATAACCGAGCCCTTTCCGTTTCTCCACACGTTAGTGGTAGGAACGTAAACGCGCGCATTGGCATCAACGGACTTCAGCGCGATGTGAGCCGTTCTGAGCCATGCAAAATATGCAGCCTCGTACTCTTCGGACTCAGCGCTCTTGAAGGGTGAAACTATCTCGTTTGCCACCTCGCCGATTATGTAATCGGACACCTGACCGTACTCTCCCGAATATCTATCGGCTAAAAACGCGTAAAAGGCATCGGTGCGAAGCGCCTCTTCCTTGTCCGTAACGTCAACAACTCCGCGAGTTCCGAATATACTTTCAAGAATTGAGCGATTCTCGGTCTTTATATATACCTTTATGCCAAGCTCGTTCGCGGTCTTGACCGCTTCGTCAAGTCTTTCAACCGCCAAGCCAGAGAAGAAATAGGAAACGCCGTATCTGTTGTACTTTACAGCGCCGAGCTGATAACCGTCAAGCATCATTTCCTTCATATTGATCTCAATGACGGTGTGAGAAGCGCCCGTAAGCTTTGCATCGTAAAGATCGGAGGTGCTGAGTCCCTTGATATCCGTGGGGGTTACGGGAGAGGACGACTTGTCCGCCATTATCTCGGGATTCTGTACGTACATAGCATTTGTAATTGCAACGTAGCCCGTAGAGGTCTTCTCGGCAATGGCAAATGCCTTTTGTAATCTTGAAAATCCGCTTTCGTCCATAAGAGCAAATTCAAATTTGACGCTTCCCTTTACCTTGACCTCACCAAGCACCTCGGCATGCACCTTTGCGGTGTCGGGATCGGAGGAGGGGAGCGCAATCACGTAAAGCGTTTCGTTTGAATGGTTTTCCGCATATACGGCATCAAACGTCGCCTTGAGCTCAACGGTCTGCTTGTCCTTTTTCACGGTGACGGACGCGACCTCAGTCACAGCGTTCTCATCCGAGCAGGACGTGAGAGCCATAGCAAGCGTCATTGCAAGACACAAGATAAGAATTAACGAGATGATCCTTGATTTTTTCATTTTTAGTCCTTTTCCTTCTATTTTATATTAACGTTTGTTACTTTTTTGTGATCTACCGCTTGATTACGCGCGGAACTCGCGCCGAAACGAGACACAGGCATTCATATTCAATGGTGTTTGCCATCTTTGAAAGCGCGCGAAGCCTTGCGCCGTCACCGCCAAAAAGCGTGACCTCATCGCCAACCGAGAGGGGAACGTCGGTCGCGTCTATCATACATTGATCCATGCAGATACGTCCAATAATGGGAGCATTGAAGTCTCCGCCGGCGGTGTGAACGGTAACGGATGCACCCGAATAGGAGCGCAAAAAGCCGTCTCCGTAGCCAACCGCAAGAGTTGCCACCTTGGTGTCCTTTGTGGCGCAATACGTGCCGCCGTATCCAACCGTTTGTCCCGACTTGACCGTATGAACGTGGGAAACCACGGTCTTAAGCGACATCACGGGGCGCACGGGAACGTCAAGATGCTCCGAGGGTTGAATGCCGTAAAGCAATATTCCGATACGTACTCCGTCAAGAGCAAGGTTGGGAAATCTCGCCGCCGCAGCTGAATTGCACGCGTGAGCAAACAGACATATATTGCTGTCCTCAAGCCTCTTGCGCACATCCATAAACATGCTTGCCTGCCGCAAGGTAAAGCTCTCGGGCGACTGAACCGTCACTTCGTATTGCTCGTCGGCTCGGCAAAAGTGAGTGTATATTCCTTCAATCGATATGCCCTCAAAGCGCGATATTTGAGCAATGATTTGCGCGGCATCACGACATTCCTCTTGGTTGCGAGCGCAAATTCCTATGCGGTTCATGCCCGTGTCAAGCGCCGCGTGAGTTCTGACGCTCACTCCTGCCGTAATAGCCGCGTCGTTGAGCTTTATTGCATAATCCTCGCTGATCAAGGTCTGAATTATACCGTATGTAGACAAAAGTTGCACCTGGCAAGGATCGGTGTATCCCAATATCAGCACGTCTGCCGCGCTGCCGAGATTCTGACATATCCGCCTTACGACTATTGCCTCATCAATGCATGAAACGGCGAAGAAATCGCATCCCTCCTCCAAAAGCGAGGGAACGCATATTTCGCAGGCGTGTCCGTATGCATCCGCCTTGACCACACATATCGGCCTTGATCCCGCCGCCATATCGCGCAGTATTTTGTAATTGTGCTTAAGCGCCGAAACGTCTATTTCGGCATGCACTCTGTGCTCGCCGAGCTTGGGCATATCTCCATATAAATAAAACGGATACATAGTCTCTCCTTTCATACATTTTGAATTTTGCGCCGAAATAAAACGTTTTCGGAGCGCAAAAAATGTCTATACACAGTCATTATATCACCGCAAGACAAATATTGCAATAGAAAATGGACATTTTTTCGTATATTTTTTATTGCAAGCCGCCCGAAAAGTAATCCGATGCACCTATGCCGCATATAAATGTGATACATTGACACACAAGGAGGTAGGCATTTTGGACGAAAACGTTTCCGCATTCAGCTTTCTTATGCTTTTGGTTCTCGTGATCGGTTTTTTCTTTTCTTAACGGCAAGACCTGCCGTAGCCTTGCAATCAAGTAAAAGGTGCGACACAAATTGCAGTTTCAATAGGATAACGTACTCGGACAAGCTGATTTGCAAACAACCCGCAACAACAATACTTGTCCTTTTTCAAACGGCAAAAAACAGGAGAAAATAATTGAGTTAAATGGATTTTAGGTGGTTGACATACCCCGTGTGACATGCTATAATTAAAGCGTATACAACGCCCGCCGTCATAGGCGAGCGAATAACCGAAAAGGACTGGACTTGTATGGAAAATTCAAGAATCAAGGAGCTGGAAAAAATAGCGGCAAGAATACGTCTTGGCGTTATCGAGTCAACGTACGCGGCAAAGTCGGGACACCCCGGTGGCTCGCTCTCGATAACCGATATTTTGACTTACCTCTATTTTGAGGAAATGACCGTCTATCCCGACGATCCCAAAAACGAAGACAGAGACCGCCTGGTTCTTTCAAAGGGACACACCGCACCCGCGCTTTATTCCGCGCTGGCAGTTAAAGGCTTTTTCCCCTTTGAAGAGCTCAAAACGCTCCGAAAAATAGACAGCAGACTTCAGGGACATCCCGACATGAAGGGAACTCCCGGCGTAGATATGACAACGGGCTCGCTCGGTCTCGGAGTTTCCGCCGCTTGCGGTATGGCGCTCGCAGGCAAGCTGAATAACAAGGACTATCGCGTTTATGCAATTCTCGGTGACGGCGAGAGCGAGGAGGGTCAGGTCTGGGAGGCGGCAATGTTCGCAAACCACTATAAGCTCGACAATCTTTGCGTTATTCTCGACTACAACAAGCTCCAGATCGACGGCCCTGTAGCCGAGGTTATCGGTCCCGCCCCCTTTGAGCCCAAGCTTGAGGCGTTCGGATATAACGTAATTTCCATAAACGGTCACGATTTCAACGAGATAGAGGCGGCGTTCAAGGCGGCACGCGAATGCAAGGGACGTCCCACGGCGATCGTGGCACACACCGTAAAGGGCAAGGGCGTTTCCTTTATGGAAAACAAGGTCAACTGGCACGGCGCGGCTCCCAAGGATGCCGATTACGCGATAGCCGTTGAAGAGATCAGCGCAAGACTGTAAAGGGAGGCTTGTCATGGCAGAGAAGATAGCAACAAGAGAGGCTTACGGCAAGGCTCTGGTAGAATTTGCCGATAAATACGATTACGTGGTGCTTGACGCCGACCTTGCGGAGGCGACAAAGACCATTATGTTCAAGAAGGCTCATCCTGAGAGATTTTTCGACTGCGGTATTGCAGAGGGAAATATGATGAGCGTAGCGGCAGGACTTGCGGCAGCAGGCAAGATGGCATTTGCATCCAGCTTTGCAATGTTCGCGGCAGGACGTGCCTTTGAGCAGGTAAGAAACAGCATAGGATACCCCCACCTCAACGTAAAGATAGGCGCAACTCACGCAGGCATTACCGTAGGTGAGGACGGCGCAACGCACCAATGTCTTGAGGACATTGCGCTCATGAGAACCATACCGGGTATGGTCATCATTAACCCCGCGGACGCCGTTGAGGCAAGGGCGGCAGTTGAGGCGGCCATGCAGCATTACGGCCCCTGCTATATGAGATTCGGCAGAGCTCCCGTTGAGACGTTTAACGATAATCCCGACTATAAGTTTGAGCTTGGCAAGGGAGTATTGCTCCGCGACGGTAAGGACGTAACCATTATCGCGTCGGGCGCAACTGTTCCTATGGCGCGCGAGGCGGCAGAGCTTCTCGCAGGTGAGGCAGTTGATGCAAGAGTCATCAATATCCACACCATCAAGCCCATTGACGAGGACATCATTGAGCTGGCGGCTCGCGAAACGGGCGCCATCGTAACGGCGGAGGAGCATAACGTTATAGGCGGTCTCGGAAGTGCCGTTTGCGACGTTGTTTGTGAAAAATGTCCCGTTCCCGTCGTAAAGGTGGGAATTGAGGATAAATTCGGTCGCTCGGGAACTGTTCCCGCGCTTCTCGAGGCGTTCGGTCTTACCGCGCAAAACATTGCCGACAAGGCAAAAAAGGCTATAAGCCTTAAATAAAACAAAAAGCGCGACTCGCAAGCGGTCGCCTATCAAAAAGAGCTTCTTGGGGCACCCATCCCAAAGAGGCTCTTTTTTTGAGCAACTTCAAATAAAAATTTTCAAAAAACTATTGTAAAAGGGGGGCGTTTGTGCTACAATGTAAAATGCATGATTATGTTTTATAATATTTTTATATACATCTCGCTCACGAAAGACTAAGATGCCGCGCCCCGTCGGTGTGGCTTTGTCCCTGTGGGCAGAAGACTTGGAGGACAAAAAGGTGGAAAGCACATTAAAGCTGAAGTCCGGCGCAACGATAAAGCGTGTGTCAAGGGCTGAGGCTGACAAAAAGAATTATCTGACACGCGGCGTGCTCACGCAAATGCATCTTATGCCCGGAGGAGATCCCGTGGCATTTGACAGAGCGGAGGACGGAAGCCTCATCTATTATTTCGATGCCGACAAGGTGGTGGAGGCACCGCCCGAGCAGTGGTATTTCCCTCGTGCAAGAAAAGAGGAAAGAAAGCTTGAAAGCGGCTCTACTATCGAAAGAATGAGTGTAAAGAGGGCGGCATCCTGCGGCTACTACACCAAGGAGCGCCTCTTGCAAATGCACTACGAGGTAATAGAGGAGCCCGTTGCATTCACCGTCAAGGGAGACGGAACAACGCTCTATTTCTACGACAAGAAAACGGCAGTAAGACTTCCTCTCGAATGTGTAAAATGTGGAAAGGACGTGCGTTACCGCCGCAAGCTTTGCAAAAAGTGCTATGAGGAAGACCTGGCGCAAAGACGCGAGGAGGGCGACATTTACCGCGGAGCATATTACGGTATGGATCGCGAGCGCGTGCTCTTTTTCGACCTTGAGCTTACCGGCGTTTACGACCACGACGAGATAATTTCCATTTCCATAACGGACGCGACGGGAAGAATTATCATGGACACGCTCGTCAAGCCCGTGCGCAAGAAAAAGTGGAAGCAGACCGAAAAAATACACGGAATCACTCCCGATATGGTGGCAGACGCGCCCCTGCTTGACGATCTCATTCCCGAGATAAAGGACATTTTCGCAGGTGCGGACAACCTTATCGCTTACGGAGTTTCAACCGACTACAGCCACATAAAGTACATATACGACACCGAGGCGGAGCGCGAGGCACTTAAGACAAAAACGCGTTGTTGCGCAAACGAATTCGTAAGATTTGCGCACGAGCATCTTCCCGAGCTCAATCACGCGTCACTGACCGATGCCATGGCGGCTCTCGGAGTTGAATGGGACGGCGTTGCACACACCTCTATCGCGGATACCATAGGCTGTATGAAGGTTTGGGAAAAGCTTTTCCCCAACTACTATTCAAAGGCTTGATCGGGGGCAAACTGTATGAGAGAGATTTTACTTTGTAAATACGGCGAGATAATCCTGAAGGGCGCAAACAAGCGTTACTTTGAGGACATTCTTTGCAAGGAGCTTCGCCGCCGCGCCAAGAAGTGCGGAAGCTTTGATATTTCAAGAGCGCAAAGCACGATATATATCGAGCCTATGGATGACTTTGCCGACATAGACACAATGTTTGACGAGGCGAGAAAGACCTTCGGTATAGTTGCCGTGGGCAGAGCCGCGGTGTGCGAGAAGGATCTTGACGACATCAAGAGAGTTACAAGAGAATACATTCCGCAGTTTTTGGCAGGCAAAAAGAGCTTTAAGGTCGAGGGAAAGAGAAGTGATAAGACCTTCCCCTTAAACTCCATGGAGCTTGCGGGTGAAATAGGTGCAGAGATACTTGAGGCAACGGGCGGACGAATCCGCGTTGACGTGCGTAACCCCGAGATCACCGTCAAGGTTGAGATAAGAGAAAGGGCGGCTTACGTGCATGCAGGTCAGTTCAAGGGCGCGGGCGGTATTCCCGTCGGCACAGGCGGACACGGACTTTTGCTTTTGTCCGGCGGCATTGACTCTCCCGTAGCGGGCTACATGATGGCAAAGCGCGGACTTCGCGTTGAGGCGGTACATTTTGAATCAATTCCTTATACCAGCGAGCTGGCAAA
>JBGVJM010000112.1:0-14027 GCA_045129415.1 Eubacteriales bacterium | reverse complement strand
CGCATCGCCGAGGACACGCCTCATACGGAGGAGCTGTCCATAAACCTCGGTCATCTTGAAAACGATACCGTATCGTCTCTTGCGCCCGAGCTTGCGCTCATTGATGATGAGTTGAACCAAGGCGCGGAGCAGGATATCGGCACGCTTGACCTGAGCAGCCTCTCTCTGCCGGTTGACGAGAATGACACCGCCGACGAGCAGGATGACGGCGACAGGACCGATGCCGAGGCCTTATATAGGGATACCGTAGCACTCATGAAAACGGGAAAGACCGATCTTTCTACAGGCGTAAAGCTTTTACTTAAAGCGGCACAAGGCGGATATGCTCCCGCTTGGATTCACCTGGGACAAATATATTCCAACAAAAAATATGAGCTTTACAATCCCGCCCTGGCCTTCGACTGCTACTGCGGCGCGGCAGACCTCGGATCTGCCGACGGTCATTACAATAAGGGCTTGTGCTACAGTAAGGGATTCGGTTGTGAAAAGGACGAGCTTTATGCAATTCAAAGCTTTGCGCGCGGCGCCGAGCTGTTTGATCCCAACTGTATATGTGCCATGGCAATGTGCTACGAGTTCGGTCAGGGCTGCGACGTAAACTACGAATACGCCTTCAACCTTTATCAACGTGGAATGGAGCTTGGTCACGCGGGCTGTGCAAACAACCTTGGAGGCTGTTATCTGTACGGACACGGAGTTGCTCAAAACAAGGAATATGCAGTTGAGGTGTTCAAAAAAGCCGCCGAGCTTGGAAGCACCAACGCAAAGTGCCGTCTCGGTCTTTGCTTGCTTTCGGGCGATGGATGTGAGAAAGACGAAGCCGCGGCATTTGAGTGCTTTAAGAGTGCGGCGGAGGAGCAAAATCCCATCGCGCTTTATAATCTCGCAGTATGCTATGATACGGGTATAGGATGCGAGCAAAACTTCCGCCTCGCATATAAATATTACAGCAAGGCAGCAGCACTCGGACACGCGGAAGCGCAGTATATGGCGGGTAAAATGAGCAAGGACGGACGCGGCACAAAGCGAGATGCCACTGCCGCTTACAGTATGTTCTCCTCCTCCGCTCGCCGCGGATACGCTCCCGCGGACTACGAGCTTGCAAACTGCTTCTTTGAAGGATCGGGTGCGGTTCGCAACCGAGCAAGCGCATATAATCATTATCTTGCCGCATATAACGCGCAGGGCGAGAATGCCGCCGATGCGGCATACAGACTTGGTCTTTGTCATCTTAAGGGCTTGGGCGTTGAGCAAAGCAAGGCGCGCGCCGCCGAATGGTTCAGGCTCGGAGTTGACCTCGGTTCGCCTAACGCCGCATACATGCTTGCCGAGTGCCTGCATTACGGAGTCGGCATAGAAAACGACGACTCGCAGGCCTTCTCTCTTTATTCTATGGCGGCACAAATGGCGCTCTCCGAGCCATTGGAGATCAAGAGCTATGCAAATCTCTTCCTCGCCATAGCGCAGTGCTACGAGCACGGTATCGGAACGCACCGTGACGGCGCAAAGGCTATCGCGGCATACAAACAGGCAAGTGAGCTTGGTGACGACGAGGCACTCTACCGCACGGGAAAAGCCATACTCGCGGGCGTTGGAATGAGACCCGAATATCCTGCCGCAAGAACCCACTTCTTGCGCGCGGCACGACGCGCCTATATGCCCGCAATGCTCATGATGGGCGTATTCTCGGAATACGGAACGGGAAATCCCAAGAGCCCGGACGATGCTAAAAGCTGGTATACAAAGGCAGTTAACGTAAATACCGATCCGCAAATGTCGATATACGACTTCCCCGAAAGATTTGCCGAAAGCTTGAATCTTTACAAGGAAGCTCAAAACGAGGCAGGTTACCGATACGGAATGATGATCGCGCGCGAGGGCGCATCGAGCGAGGACCGAATCCGCGCCTTTGAATATATCTCTCTTTCCGCCGCAAACGGCTATAATCCCGCCAAGGTTGAAATAACCAAGATACACATAAGCGGCGGCGATCTCAAAGCCTACTATGAAAGTCCCTTCTCCCGTGAGGACGCTACGTTTGAGGACGGACACACCTCACCCTCGGCAAAGGACGTTGCCATTGCAATGTACAAGCTTGGCGACGCATTCTTTGACGGAAGCGGACTGCTTAAAAAGAACGAATCCGCGAGTGCCTGCTGCTACAAAACGGCAGCGGAGCTTGGTATGATAGATGCCTGCTACAGCTACGGCTGGTGTCTCCGCCACGGTGTCGGAGTAGACGAAAACGATGCCGAAGCGGTAAAATGGCTCAAGCTCGCCGCGGATAAGGGTAACTCAAACGCGGCATACAGCTACGGCTTGTGCTGTGAGGAGGGTGCCGGCACCGGAGTCAAGAACAAGCGCGAAGCAATGTATTATTACAGAATAGCCGCCGCCTCGGGCAATACTAAAGCCGCGGAACGCTACGTTTTACTGTCGTCCCGAGCAGAATAATGCCAAAAT
The DNA here is from genome assembly GCA_045129415.1 of Eubacteriales bacterium. Classification (GTDB taxonomy): domain Bacteria; phylum Bacillota; class Clostridia; order Oscillospirales; family CAG-272; genus SVTX01. The sequence goes on along the minus strand of JBGVJM010000112.1, from coordinate 11,564 downwards.
TTGAAAAATCACTTGACTTATACCGCCTTTGAGTGTATAATGTATCTGAAGTTGACACGTCAACGTTTGAATTTTGAGAGGAACGACAATGATACAAAGATTTGAACAGTTTTCCTATGCCATTTCAAGCATATATAGACACATTTTAAAGCTTGAAAAAGAGGAAATGGAGAAGCATGGATACCGCGGTTCATACGCACTCTATCTCTCGGTAATGTCAAGATATCCCCTTGGAATAACCGCAACGCGACTCGGAGAGCTGTGCGACAGGGACAAGGCGGGAATTTCCCGAGTTATAAACGAGATGGAAGAAAAAGGACTCGTTCGCCGTGAGTGCTACAAGGATAATTTCTATAGAGCAAAGCTTATTTTGACTCCCGAAGGAAGAAAAGCGGCGTTATACGTGCGCCAAAGAGCCGAAATAGCGGTTGCCGAAGCCGGCAAGGGACTGTCCGACGAGGACAGAAGGGTTCTTTACGCTTGCCTTGAGACCATCGAATCCAATCTTCGCAATATATGTGACGAAGGAATTGACAAACAGTAAAAGTTAAAAGACCTGCACCGCGGTGCAGGTCTTTTTGTTTTATTAAATCTTTTTATAAAGCTTTGCAAGTCCGCCCTCACTGGTCTCACGGTAAATGTGTGAAAGGTCAAGGCCCGTCTGTCTCATTGTCTCAACCACAAGGTCAAAGGATATCTTGCGGCTATCGGACAAGAAGTTTGCCAAGGAAAGCGCATTTATCGCTCTCATCGCCGCAACTGCGTTTCGTTCGATACAGGGTATCTGGACAAGTCCGCAAACAGGATCGCAGGTAAGTCCCAAATGGTGCTCGAGCGAGATCTCCGCCGCGTATTCTATCTGATCTATTCCCATTCCGAAAAGCTCGGCAAGTGCCGCCGCCGCCATAGAGCAAGCCGTTCCGACCTCCGCCTGACATCCGCACTCAGCTCCGCTTATGGACGCATTCGTTGCAACTATGTCACCAACAAGGCCCGCAACGGCAAGTGCGCGGATTATATCGTTTTCAGTAAAGGAATTCTTTTCTTCCATATATTTGAGAACGGCAGGAAGCACTCCGCAGGAGCCGCAGGTGGGTGCCGTTACGATGCGTCCGCAATCGGCATTCTGCTCACTGACCGCAAATGCGTATGAGCAAACTATTCTGTTCTCTCTTGTCTGGGGGCTTTCGTCTATATGTCTTTGATTGTAAAGCTTTTGTGCCTTTCTCTGAAGCTCGAGACCGCCCGGGAGCGTTCCCGTGTGAATAAGTCCCTCGCGAATAGAGTTTGACATCGCATGCCAAACGTCCATAAGAAACTCCTTAAAGCCCTCTCCCTCATGCTCGAACACGTAATCCGACAGCCTGATGTTTCTCTGCTTGCACAGCTCGGCTATCTCGGTAAAGCTCTTCTCGGCATACACGTCGCGCGCCGCCGTTCTTCCCTCTCCATCAACCAAGATCTCTCCACCGCCAATGGATAGCGCGCGCATGGAAACGGTCTCGCCGCCCGAAAGCTCCGCCTCAATATCCATGGTGTTGGGATGTTCCAGCACTATGTCGTTATCCTTATTGAATACTATCTCGCAGGCAATACCGTCGAAAACCTCGCGGATAGCTCTGTCGGTACCGTGTCCCTCGCCCGTTTTGGCAAGCGAGCCATAAAGAGTCACCTTGACGTCCTTGACATCGGGATATCTTCTTAAGAATTCCTGCGCCGCGAAGGCAGGCCCCATGGTATGGGAGCTTGAAGGTCCTATTCCTATTTTGTAAATACTTCTTACAGATCTCATAATATTCTCTTTCACAAATAAAAATGGTTTATAACGCTAAATACATTATAAACCATTTTTTTATTTTAGTCAACAGTCAAATATTACATTGTAAACTGCAGTACGCAGAATGCCGCATAAATAACAAGCAACACTATTCCCTGCCATCTTGAAAGCTTACCGCGGATAAGCGTGGGAACCGTCAGGAGCGCCATTGCTCCAAGCATTACGGGTATGTCAAGCACCAAGGATGCAGGCATTCCGAAAAGCACGGACTCGGAGGGTACGGGGAAAGGAGATATTACCGTTGACACTCCACTTACAAGAACAAGGTTGAAGAGGTTTGCGCCTATAATGTTTCCAAGAGAAAGCGCTCCGTGTCCCTTGATCAAGGATGTGATGGCCGTTACAAGCTCCGGAAGAGAGGTTCCGAGAGCGACAAACGTGAGCGCGATAACAGTCTGAGGAACGCCAAGGTCCTCAGCGATTGCCGTACCGCTGTCAACCAAAAGGTTAGCTCCGCCGGCTATAACCGCCGCACCGATAATTATAAAGAATATATCTCTGAGCATATACTGCGCATCCTTATGATCAATAATGCGCTTGATAGCAAATACGGAATATGCAACAAATGCAACCATCATAGCAATTCCGATTATACCGATAACGCCGCCCTTGTAAAGCATAAAAATGCCGCCGATAAGCACGAATGCAAGCTCGGTGATATACATTTTCCAGGAAGCCTTGTCGGTGTCAGGGTGACCGTCCGCATCAGAGTCAAAATCCTCGGGGTCATCGGTAAGTGTTACGTCCTCAACAAGCTTTCCCGCCTTCATGGAAAGCACAGTGTAGACCATATATACAACGAACATTGCGAGCAACACAAGACCTACCCACAAGGAGAACTGACCTGTGATATATGCAATAAGAACGTAGAATATTGCCGCGCCAAAGAAGAAGGAGACGGGTAATATCATAGACTTGCGCTCCACCTTTGAGGGCTTGAGCGAAATGGTAACCGCCGCGATAAGCGCCGTATTGCAAATGATAGAGCCTATGGCGTTGCCGTACGCCATTCCGCCGTTGCCGCCCATAGCACCCTGCGCGGATACCATGACCTCAGGTAAAGTTGTACCGATAGAAACAACGGTTGCACCGATCAAAAGCTCAGGCAAACGGAAGCGACGAGCTATACCCGACGCACTGTCAACGAACCAGTCTCCGCCCTTTATGAGCATAACGAGACCTACGACAAAAAGTAAAATGTTAAGTGGCATTTTCGTTACCTCTTATTTATTATTTTTCCTCAAGGAAAATAACGATCTTTCTATTGTTTTCCGAACCTATGGAGTTTGTGGAAACACCTGCGATGTTCTGGATCTCGGAGTGAATTATTCTTCTCTCGTAAGGATTCATGGGCTCGAGCATAACGCTCTTCTTCTGACGGAGAACTCTGTCTGCCATTCTTCTTGCAAAGGTGCGGAGAGCTTCCTCTCTCTTTGCGCGATAGTTCTCGGCGTCAACCGTGATCTTTACGTAGGGAGGCTTTACACCGTCAACTCTCTTGTTAGCCGCAAGGTTAGCAAGATACTGAATGGAATCAAGCGTATCTCCGTGGTGACCGATAAGCACGCCTGCGCCCTCACCGGTGATGTCGATAAGCTTGCAATCCTTATCGGAGCCCGTAGCGTCACGAAGCTCGACCTTTACGTCAAGTCCCATATCGGAAACGAGCTTGTTTACAAAATTAAGAGCAAGATATTCGCCCTTGAATGCCACCTTTGCGCTTATCTTTGCGGGGGCAGCACCTATTCCGAAGAGTCCCTTCTTGGGCTCCTCAACGACTGTATACTCGACAGCCTCAGCAGTAACGCCAAGCTCGCGAGCAGCAGCCTCAACGGCATCCTCAACCGTTTTTCCTGTTACAATTATTTCTTTATTCACAATAAATCTCCTGTTAATAACAATGTCTGTCAGCTTCAGTCTTTTTTATTCTTTTTGCCGAAAAGACCGCGTCTTTCGGTGTTCTTATCAGAATCGTCCTTAAGGGTTGCTCCCTCGGTCATCTTGTTGTCCGCAAGCTTTTCAGGGGCCTCAACAGTCTCCTCCTCGGGCTCTTCAGCCTTTTGGTCGCCGATATAGTTGCCCTGCTCATCGTAATCATCGTCGTCGATGTGGTGGAGCGAGCGAACCTTGCCTGCGTTTGCGGATTTCTGTATCTTCTTGGGCTGCTTGCCTGCATATTCCTTCTCAGCCGCCTTGTAATCCTCCTCGGTAAATACGGGAAGAGGCATAGCCTTGCTCATTATGATCTGCTTGATGGTGCCGAGTATGCTCTTGAAGAGCCAGTAAACGCCAACTGCCGCAGGAACGATAAAGGTCATCCAAACGCTCATCAGGGGCATCGTGTAATCCATCATCTTGGTGGAACAAGCCTGCTGACGGTCGTCGGTATTCTGAGTGGGCTGGTAGGTGAACTTTCTTGTGATCTTCATAGAGAAGAAGTATACGAGGAAGGTCAGTACGGGAAGCACGAGCAACCACGCGTTAACTGTTGAAAAATCAAACGTAGGTGTAAGACCGAAGTTGACAGGTCCTATATTAAAGTTTGCGGGCATCTTATCAATTTCAACTATCTTATCATAAACAGCCGAACCGTTTGCGCAGAAGTTCTTAATACCTTCAAATGCCTCGGGACCGAGCTCCTTGATCTTACTGAATATCTCAATAGAGCCGTTTGTGGACTTGAGCGCAAGTCCAAGACCGCCCTTATCGACTGCCGTTGTCATAAAGGAATACAGAACGCTTACAACGTCGCGTCCCATGTGACAAACGTACTGAATGGGGTCAACAACGATCCAATAAAGCACCATGACGATAGGAAGCTGCAAAAGAAGAGGCAAGCAACCGCCCATGGGGTTGAAGTTCTCCTTCTGATAAAGCTCCTGGATCTCCTGAGTTACCTTTTGCTGAGTAGCCTGGTCGTTTCTACCCGCATACTTTTTGCGGATAGCCATTTCCTTGGGACGTAATTTTGCCTGCTTGATGGAATTCTTTTGCTGCTTGATTCCAAAGGGAAGCATAACTATCTCAAGAATAATACCGAATACGAACAGCGTGAGAATGTAGCTGTTTGCGGGCATTATCAAGGTTATCCAGCCAAGGAAGGTACCGATACCCGACAAAATAATGTCGATAAAGCCTGTGGATGCAGAGGTATTGACCTCGGTATCCTTCCACTGCTCGGGCTTCTTTGAGGTATCGATAACGGTATTGCTGGAGCACGATGAAAGCACCATCGCCAAAGCGGCTATGATAAGCACCATCAGTGCTATTTTTTTCAAAATTTTAACTGTTTTCTTGTTCATTTTCTAAATTAGTCCTCTCGTTTTGGTTTTTGTCTTTGGACTTCTCTTGGGGGGTGTCGTACGAAAGATCGTAATCGAATGTAAACTCATCTCCCCCGTCATTTTGGAAATTCTCACTCGCCGCATCCTTTTTATTGCGGAAGCCCTTGAGCGGTACGGGATCGTAGCCTCCCGCGCAAAACGGGTTGCATCTGAAAATTCTCGTAACCGTCAGTATCATTCCGACAAAAAAGCCACGTTTCATAAATGCCTCTAGGGCATAGGCTGAGCATGTAGGGTAAAACCTACAGCAAGGTTTCGATTTTAAGGGCGATAAAAATTTCTGGTAAAAGCGGATAAGCGCGATACATATATGCTTCATTGTTTTGCATCTTGCGAGGGCTCTATCATCATACCAAGCTTCTTGAATGCATACTTAAGCTCGGCATATATCTCCCTGCTCTTCTTTCCGTCTATCTCGGGCTTTGCGGAAATAACGATAAGGAATCCGCGGCAAAGTCTATCCTCTAAGGGCTTGTACGCTGCCCTGATTATGCGCTTTGCGCGATTTCTCTTGACTGCTCCGCCAACCTTTTTGGAAACGGACAGTCCGAGTCTATTGACCGTTATTTTCTGTGGATGCGCCTTTGCCAAAAGCTTTGCATGCGTGTCCTTTAAAACATACACGCAAACGTATCTTCCGAAGAAGCGCTTGCCCGAGCGATACGCCTTATTATAAAGGTGATGCTCCTTGATTGCGGGAATCTTCATTTTTGCTTATCCTTCCCTTTTTTACTTTGTGTGCTTCCGTCAATTTAATTTTAATTTGATGTTTCCCAAACGCGCCGATTCACATTCATCGGCAAACAATAATATACTTTAATTTACATATTTGAGAAATATTGTAAAAGTGCCCTGACAGTAAAAACCCCGATGATCATCTGAAAGCTCTTAAAGCAAAATGGATCATCGGCGGTTTTATGTTATTGAGCAACGGCAAAAGAACCCAATATTAGTGGGTAAGTCTCTTTCTGCCCTTTGCACGACGTCTCTTGAGAACAGCTCTACCGTCTGCGGTTTTCATTCTCTTTCTGAAGCCATGCTCCTTTTTTCTCTGACGCTTTTTAGGCTGGTAAGTTCTGAGCATTATTTTGCACCTCCTTGAGTAATAATCGGAAGCGTTAGTCAACGGCCACCCTATTGTGACCGAAAACAGCACAAGGCTATTTTTACGCTTTTACACAATGACAACATATATTATACACTAAACGTATCCCTTTTGTCAAGCGTTTTTTCAAATTTTTTCATTTAATTATTGAAAATAAGGTCGCTTGAGATTTTGGATATGATCTTTTTATAAACAATGATAAAGAATATCACGCTGATTATCGCCGACGCGACCTCAGCTATGGGGAACGCCCACCAAACGTTGCGCACGTTTCCCGTGAGCGACAAAAGATATGCCGCGGGAATGAGCACGACAAGCTGTCTCGCGATAGAAACAAACATTGAGAATATGCTCTTTCCGAGCGCTTGGAATACCGAGCCTATGACTATGCAGAAGCCGGCAAGCATAAAGGACAGCGAGATGGTCCTCATACAGTCGACCGCAATGGCAACGGCATCCGGATTGGTAAGGAAGAAGCCAACCAACACGTCGGGTATAGTATGGAAGAGCGCAAGACCGAGAAACATATATCCTACGGCATAAAGTGCGCCGAGCTTTGCCGTTCCCGTCATTCTCTTTTTATTTCTCGCGCCGTAGTTGTAGGCAACAATGGGAACTATTCCGTTATTAAGTCCGAAAATGGGCATGAATATGAAGCTTTGAAGCTTAAAATATGCGCCAAACGCGTTTTGCGCGTACTTTCCGATAGGCTCGGCAAAGGAATTAAGTATGCTGTTGAAAAGCACGTTCATAACCGATCCAATGGATGCCATAATGATGGAAGGAACTCCGATGGCGTATATTCTACCGATGATTTTTGCACTCGGCTTGAAGCCCTTGAAGGAAAGCTTTATGTCCTTATTAAATCTTGCGTTCAGCACTAAAGCTACACCAAATGCGATTATTTGACCTGCAACGGTAGCTATCGCCGCGCCCTGTATTCCCAAATCAAAGGTAAAGATGAAAATTGGATCGAGAATTATATTGATTATAGCTCCCGTGGTTTGTGTTGCCATAGCGAGCTGTGTGCGTCCCGTTGATATCATAAGCCTTTCCATTACTATCTCGCCGAATATACCGAACGAAAAAACGTAGCATATAGAAAGATATTGGACACCAAACCTGATGACCTCGGGATCGTTTGTCATCCAGCCCATATAAGTTTCAATTAAGGTAAGTCCCAGCACCAAGAATACAACGTAGCTGCAAAGTGCTAAAAACACGCCGTTTGCGGCTATTTTGTTTGCCGTTTTGGTGTCCTTTTCTCCAAGACTTTTGGAAAGAAGAGCGTTTATACCCACTCCCGTTCCCGTTGCGACCGATATTATAAAGCTTTGCGCGGCAAATGCCAGCGAGATCGCGGTAAATTCATTTTGCGACTCGGATATTCCCGCAACGTAAAGGCTATCAACTATATTATAAAGCGCCTGAATGACCATGGATATGACCATAGGCAATGCCATTGACAGCAAAAGCTTATTTAAGGGCATGGTGCCCATCTTGTTTTCGGGCGGCGCAATGTTCTCGGCGCCTTCCCTTACCAATTTATTAGTTTCCGACATTTTTTCTCCAAATCTTTAAAAAATCTCAATATTTACACATAAACAAACAACAGTCTATATGATAACACAACGGCTACCGTTTGTCAAGCGATATTTTCAAGATACCCTTGACGGTATTTTAAAAAAATGATATAATTATATAGAATATTGACATGGAAGGAGGAAAGCCACGTGATCCATATAGGTGAAGCGGATTTTCGCAAGCAAATAAAGACCGATCCGCAAAAATGCTATCTGCTTTTCGGCGAAGAGGAATATATGAAAAATTACGCGCTTGAACAAGCGATAAGTGCGCTTTCTCCCGACCCGACTCTCGCATTTTTCAACGAGATAAGACTGGATCCGCTTTCCTATTCACCCGAGGCACTTTTAAACGCGATAATGGCGGCTCCCATGATGGCGGATCGCAAGCTGATAATCCTCCAAAACATTGATTTTAACGCAATGAAGAAGGAAAACGAGGTTGATGCGCTTCTTAAGGCCTTGGACGCTCTCGACGAATACGACTACAACACCGTTATCATCGTCGTTGCATCCGATCGCATTGACGTTGGCAAATTTCCCAAAAAGCCCTCCGCCATTCTTGAGCGGCTGGGCGAACACGCGACCTTAGTCAATTTTGAGCGAAACACACCCGCGCGACTTTGCTCGTGGCTCTCAAAGCACTTTGCGCACAACGGCGTTTTTGCGGAGCCCTCGGTTTGCATGGCGATTATCGACCGTTGCGGAAGAGATATGTACACCTTAGCAAGCGAAACGGACAAGCTTTGCTTCTACGTTTTGCAAAACGGCAGAAGCACGGTTACTGTTGACGACGTAAATTACGTTGCCATTACCGCCGTTGAGTATGACACCTATGCCTTTTCGAACGCGATCGCGGCGCGCCGTCGCGAGCAGGCTCTCCAAATACTGTACGACATGAAAAATCGCCGAATGGACCCCATTCTCATCATGGGCGAGCTTTCAAAGGCCGCGGGCGATATGCTTTGCATTTGCCTTCTCTCCAAAGAAGGCGTAACCGCTGCCGAGATATCCAAGATCATCGGTAAGCCCGACTTTGCCATAACCAGAATGCTGCAAACACTGCCCGGCGAGGACGTTTGTCGCCAGATGGTTGAAAAATGCAGAGCTGCGGACCGCGAGGTCAAAAACTTCGGAGATGGCTATGCCGCCATTGAAAGACTTGTCTGCACGCTATAAAATGCGCGCTATCTATTGACAATCAAAGCCTTGTGCTATATAATGATATTGGTAAAACAAACCGCATTTTCTACACGAAAGGAAGTAAAACTATGACATTGAACATTCAGGTTAAAGAGATCAAGGACGTTTACGCACTTGTCAACATCCTCATCGGTTTTGAGGGTGACGTTGATCTTGAATCGGGAAGATACAAGGTTGACGGAAAATCCATTTTGGGTATTTTCAGTCTTGACTTGCGCCAGCCCATAAAGCTTACTTACGACTCCGAGGTGGGAGCGCAGAAGCTTTACGAGCAGTTAAAGCCCTTTATCGTAGAATAAGATATCTTTGTGGGTCGCCTCATTATACCGGCAAACGTAAATGAGACGACCCTTAAAATTTTTACAGTATATAGAATAGGATCAAATATGAATCTTCTTGATACGATCGCCGCCATCAGCACTCCGTTTGGCAAGGGCGGCATAGCGGTTATAAGAATCTCCGGACAGGATGCCATTTCCGTTGCCGAAAGAATATTCGTGCCCAAAAGCGGCACTCCCTTGTCCGAGATGCGCAGCAACCGCGCCACCTTTGGCGCAATATACAGTAATCGCGGCGGCAAGACCGAGCATATCGACGACGGCATTGCCGTCACCTTCCGTGCGCCGCACTCGTTCACGGGCGAGGACACCGTTGAAATCTCCTGCCACGGCGGAATACTTATAACTCAAAGGGTTCTTGAGGCTGCATTGTGTGCCGGGGCGCGCATGGCGCTTCCCGGAGAATTTACAAGGCGCTCCTTTATAAACGGCAAGACCTCGCTCACCGAGGCAGAAGCGCTCGGAGATCTTCTTGAGGCTTCAACCGACGATCAAATATCGATAGCCCGCTCGGGAATGCGCGGAAATCTTTCGTCAAAGGCTACCGAAATATACAATTCCCTATGTGACGTGCTTGCCGCAATATATGCTCATATAGACTATCCCGACGAGGATCTCGCCGACATAAGTCGCGACGAAATGCTTGCGGTTTGCGACAAAAACCTTTCAAAGCTCAAAGCCTTGGCCGACACCTATAAAACGGGACACGCCGTTGTCGAGGGCGTATCTACCGTTATCGTCGGCAGAACGAACGCGGGAAAAAGCACGCTTTATAACAGGATCGTTGGTCGCGATGCCGCGATAGTCACCTCTATTGAGGGCACTACGCGTGACGTACTCACCGAAAAAGCCACCTTGGGCAAGGTCACGCTTCGTCTTTCCGACACAGCGGGACTGCGCGACTCGCTTGACACGGTTGAACGCATAGGAATAGACCGCGCGCGCCGCGAGGCACAAAGCGCCGAGCTTATTCTTGCGGTGTTTGACGCGAGCCGCGAGACCGACGAGGAGGACACCGAATTTGTCCGTTATCTTGATACTCTGAGCGGTGTAAAGCTTGCCGTAATCAATAAAACCGACAAAGGCATACTCCCGTCCGTCACGGAGCTGACCGAAGGATTTGCGCACAGGGTACTTATGTCCGCGGATAGCGGCGAGGGACTTGACGCGCTTCGCGATGCCGTTGAGGATATATATATCGACAATGAGCTTAGCATGTGCGACAGTGCTATCATAGCAAACGCGCGTCAAAATGCGGCGGTCAGCAGCGCTTATGAGGCACTTTCAATCGCAGCCGAGGCAATACGCAATGCACTTCCCTTGGAGGTGTGCTGTGTTGAGGTTGAAAATGCTTTGTCGGCTCTCGGCGAGCTGGACGGCCGTACCGTTACCGAGGATATAATTTCTCGCATATTTGCAAACTTCTGCGTTGGCAAATAAGCCCATGCAAATAGAAAGGACTCCCCCAATATGAGAATTTTAGCAATAGGCGATATAGTCGGAGTAAGATCTATATCACACCTTAGCAAAAGACTTTGGAAGCTCAGAGATGAAAATAAAATAGATTTCGTGATAGCAAACGGTGAGAATGCCAGCGATATTCACGGAGTTTCGGCTCAGGACGCGCAAGCAATTCTTGACGCAGGCGTTGATTTTATCACGCTTGGCAATCACACGTGGAACAAGCGTGACATATATCAGTTTCTCGACACCTACCCCGAAAGTATAATAAGGCCTGCAAACTATCCCGGCAGCGCGCCCGGATGCGGACACAGTATAGTCAACGTATGCGGCTACCGCGTTCTTATAATGAACGTTTTGGGACAAGTATTTTTAGATCCCGTTGGCGACCCCTTTGACACCGTTGAAATGATACTTGCGCGTGAGCATGGTGCATACGATATATCTATTTTGGACGTTCACGCCGAAGCGACAAGCGAAAAATATGCAATGGCGCGTGTGTTTGACGGACAAGTAAGCGCAATTTTCGGCACACACACACACGTCCCCACCGCCGATCTTCAGATATTACCCGGAGGAACCGCTTACGTTACCGACCTCGGCATGACAGGTCCCCGTAACGGTGTGCTTGGCGTGGATGCACAAAGAACCATAACGAAAATGAGAACGCATATGCCCTCTCACTTTACCGTT
>JBGVJM010000111.1:0-6504 GCA_045129415.1 Eubacteriales bacterium | reverse complement strand
CAAGCCAATTCATGCCCTTAAGGGCGATTCATTATGGGCACGCGCAGCTGAATCTTCTAAAAACGCTTCGTTGCATCGCGTGCCCATTTGGTAGCGGGGTGGTTTTATATTTTGCCTGCAAGCGAATCGTGAAGCTCGCCGATTATCTTCTTTTCAAGGCGGGAGATGTAGGATTGCGAGATGCCTAAGTGGTTGGCAACGTCCTTTTGCGTCATTTCGCGATTTCCGTACAATCCGTATCGCAAAATGATTATTTGTCGCTCGCGGACCGAAAGCGTGCCAATGGCCTCGCGGATCATGGCGATCTCCTCCTGCTTGACTATGTTTGAGGATACCGACTCCTCCTCCGAGCTTAAAATGTCGGATAGGAGCAGCTCGTTGCCGTCCCAATCAACGTTCAGTGGCTCGTCGATGGAGATTTCGCAGCCGCGTCCCGAAATTTTGCGAATGTACATCAAAATTTCGTTTTCAATGCAGCGCGAGGCGTAGGTTGCGAGTTTAATGTTCTTGTCAAGGCAAAAGGTGTTTATCGCCTTGATAAGACCGACCGTGCCTATGGAAATGAGGTCTTCAATATAGATTCCCGTATTTTCAAAGCGTTTGGCTATGTAAACTACAAGTCGGAGATTGTGCTCTATGAGCGTGTTGCGCGCATCCTCGGCGGGAAGGCGAGAGATCGCCTCGTTTTCCTCGTCGCGCGAGAGTGGAGGAGGGAGCTGCTCGGGGCCGTTGACGTAATAAAGCGGTGAATTTTCGGCGGACGAAAGCAAGCGAGCGATTAACGACTTTATTTTGTTGACGAATGACAGCATGTGTATCCCTTTCTATATACCTTTAATTATTTCTTGCGGAACGATGGCGCGGTAGCCGTCATCGGTTTGAGTGATTTGGGTGGGCGCGATAAGACAGTCGGGAGAGATGCCGCTATCAGCATCCGAGCCGCTACCCGAATCCCTTGAAATGTAAATTTCATCGGGCGCGGCGGCAACCAAGGTCGAGCGTCCCGCAGCGGTTTCAATTATGATGAGCCGTAGGCTTTTTGCGGGAAAATTGGACGAAAAACGTCCCTTGGCATACTCGTCAAGAAAGCCGAGATCAATTTTCTCCTCAAGCAAGCCGCGGTCAACGAAGATCACGGGCTTGTGACTTATGGGATCGCGCACAAGGTTGCCGCTGTCGCACAAGCCGTCAAGCTCAAAGGATTGATTGCAAAATTTAAGCTTGATACGGCATTTCTTAATGGCGGTGCGACGCGAGATGATGCGTCCGCCTGCTAAAGAGACAATGCCCGCAATGGCGGCGATCACGGCAAACAAGTAGGTGGACGGACTGTCGGCAGGGATAAGGTCTTTGGGAATGTCAAGCCTTGAGAGCATATTGAATATTGCGGTCATACAGCCGCCAACCGCCATTGAAACGCCAACGAACAAAAAGCCGTAAAGCAAAACTCTTTTTATGGGACGGTCGCGACCGCCAAAGGCGATAAAGCACAATGCGAGACCAATGAGGACGTCGGCGGCAATCTCAAGAGGGGCGGAGAAGGGCAAAAACAGCGAAATTACCGAATAAACACCGCCCATCGCCGCCGCCCAGATCATTCGGGAGAGCTTGATCTTTTGGTGGAGTATTTTAACGGTTATGTAAAGGCAAATGTAGTCCATGCTGAAATTTATCAGGAACAAAAGGTCAACGTAAACGTCCATTTTTCACCTCCACCCTTGCTTGGTGATACCATTATACATCAAGGTAAAACAAAAAAATGTCGCAATAAAGTCGCGACAAGATTATTTTTATAAAACAAAAGGAGAGTGAATACCTCTCCTTTAATTTGTGAGTAATATAAAATTTTGATACAGTTTTATAATGGGTGCAAAATTCAGAGTTATGCGTGCATTTTCCTACAAGGGTTTGCACCTGGTTATTCGTATTAGTTTAAATCTATACGTAAAATGTGTTGCAACCTTTTTACCGTCTTCGTAATTGCACTTTACTCGGTTTCTGTGTTCTTCTCGTAGAAAATATAGAAATCGGAAATGGTAAAATTAGACGTATCTCGGTGGTCTACTCCCTCTATTTTATCGATACTGTAGCCTATTTCGAAATTCAATTTATCTGTTACGGAATTCGAGATTTCGTAAGTCATAATCTTTCCGTCACGTAATACCTGATACTCCGCGTGATAAGAGATATTTGAGTAAAGAACTATACCGTCGATTTCCTTTGTTTTAACGAATCCCCTAAGTTCAATAATGTTTTGGTCATTCTGGCTTTGAGTTATGTCCTGTGTAATATTAAAATACTGCGATTTATCCAAGCCGTAATAATTGTATATTACACCGTAGCGGTCGGATGTAGAATAGACTAGGCGTCTTTCTTCTTCGTCATATTCCTGATTGTCGTTATAAAGGTCGAAAACTACCTTGCCATTCTCCTTGTAAAATTCTATATACGAGATGCCGCCGTAGCGCTCACGGCGCATAACGCTCAAGCGCTCGCCGGAATAATTAAATCCTGCAGGATCCATGTTCTTGTAATTGCTAAGATAGCGTGTCATAGCGCCCCAGTTATGTGGAGCGTTAAAGAGAGAATCTACAATCTCAGTGGGTAAAACATCGAGTGCGTAATCGGACGTACCGATCGTATCAGCAATCTCGGCATCCTTATGTATATTGGTGTTGTAATAGACGAATTTCATAGAGCCATCGTCACACTTACCGAGTGCCACATAGCTGAGAAAATATCGGTACTTTCCTTGTATATCGTGTCCTCCGTTTTTCCCTGCAAATGCGGTCATAGCATTTTCAATATTATCTCCATTCACGAAGTCTGTGCCGAAATCTTCTTCAAGGCAAAAAGTGCCTTCGGCATCGTACCAAAATCCGCCGTGTATTCCCTTACCGGTAAATATCCATTCGGTAACACCGTATTTGTTTTTTGCTACCTCTAAGATTTCTTCCTCGGTGTATTCCACCATGTCGGGATGAGTGGTAACGTCACCGAACAAAAAACAGGAGGACAGCGTGAACGCAGTTAAAACAATGAGCAGTAAGGCGATTGTTTTCTTCATATAGGTATCCACCTTTGTTTGAAATTAACTTGCTTTTTTAATGATATAGAACTTATCCATTTGGCTGTCGTATAAGCCGACAACCTTTTTATTATTGTAATCTTCAAGGGGGAACTTGGCGAGTATACTGCTTGAAAAGTAAGCGTTTGTGCTTACTTGTCTTGTTACGCCCTCATCATTGATTACAACTGTGTAATAGACTGCACCGCGGTACGCATACGAGGTGGAAACGTTGTCGAGCATTACCTCATACGAATTAAACTCTGTGTAATGCTTCAAGATATAAAGCATTTTGTATCCGTAATATGCCACGAATGGCAAGTATATCACGCTATATATTGACATTACTATCATCCAAACCTGCAAACCCATACCGGCTTTTATATCGTCAAAGCCAGCTATGAGTACGCCGAAAAGCATCACCACGGCTATAAAAGCCCAAATTCCGAGAAGCCAACAAAAAGAGGTTTTTCTCCACTCGTACTCAACGCTGTTTTTTATATCTTCTTTTGTAAAATTGTTTTTCATGAAAACCATAACTCCTATAATTATTCCACAATCTAAATATAACATATTTTTTCACGAAAAGCAATATTTTTCGTGTATTATTTGAATAGCTATAAAATGAACCGATACCCCATAAATTGAACGAAAGGGGTATAAAGTGAACGATTTATTTTTTACGGCTAAAAACAAAAAAGGCTTGCGAGGATGAAAATCCTCCAAATAAGCCAACATTTTTGCTAAAAAACCACGAAAAAAGGGCAAAAACTCCTATTTTGGCAATAAAAAAGCCATAATACCGATATTTTTCGTATCAATATTATGGTTTCTTTATGGTGCGGGTAACAGGGGTCGAACCTGCACACCGTTTGGCGTAAGATCCTAAATCTTATGCGTCTGCCAATTCCGCCATACCCGCGAATTTATGAGTGGGGTGGCGGAATTGAGTCCGCACATACCCGCGCACTCACTTATTTTATCATACCTTGTAAGGTTTGTCAATGCCGAAAGTAAATTTTATACGCAAAAGGGATAGGCATCCGCCTATCCCTTTTATGTTTATTATGAAATTAATCGTTGAATTTTACGGGCTGTCCGAGTCTATCGGACTCAAAGCAAGCCTCCATAACGCGCATTACGCGGAGAAGCTGCTCGTGAGTAACGATCTGGGTTGCCTCGCCGTCAATGGACTTGACAAAGTTCCTGTAAAAATCGTGTACGTCAGATTCGGGCTTGATGATCTCAAAGGATTCAATGGAATCTTTATTTCGGGGTGCCATTGTCTTGGTGAGTCCTGCCGCCGTAACGATCGGTACAGCCTCGCCTGCGTTCCAATTGGTGCAGGCAACTATCTGACAGTTTTGGTTCCAATCGGGAATTATAGCAGATCCGTTTTCGCCGGTCATATAGAATCTTGGCAGGGAGATAAAGTGGCTGGTGCCCACCTCAACTCTTGCGACAAGTCCGTTTTCAAAGTGCATATCAAGCTTGAAGCCGTCATCCACCTCGTAGTTGGTAATATGCTCGCAGCGGCAATATACTTGCGTTATTTTAAGATCGCCAACGATGCAAAGTATCTGGTCAATGAGGTGAACGCCCCAGTCAAGGATCATTCCGCCGCCGTACTGCTTGTGTCCTCTCCAGTCGCCGGGGATACCGCGACAACCGTACACTATGGACTGAATGCCGAACACAGGACCTAGCTTTCCGCTATCATATACCTCTTTCATCATAAGGTATTCCGCGTCCCAGCGTCTGTTCTGGTGTACAGTGAAGAGCTTTCCCGTTTCGCGTGATGCCGCTATCATTTCTTTAAGCTCATGCACGTTCATTGCAACGGGCTTTTCGCAAATGACGTGCTTGCCCGATCTCAACAGCTTGACAGCCAGCTCGCAATGGTGGTTATTGGGTGTTGCTATTGTAACTATGTCAACCCGCTTGTCATCCAGAAGCTGCTCAAGTGAATCGTAAGCGAATATACCGCGCTCACGCGCCCAGCCCAGCTTTTTTTGGTCTATATCGTAGATTCCCGCAAGCTCAACAACGTCACTTTCAAGCGCGTGCTGGACGTGCCATCTACCCATTCCGCCGTATCCGACTACAACAAGTTTTTTCTTCATAAGTTTGTTTCCTTTCGGTAGGAAGAATATAGTTTTTGCCTTGTAAATAAAAGAATATCTACACAAAATATATTATAAGACGAAATCTTTGGTTTGTCAACACATATTTACAAATAGCAAAATTTGTCTTGCTTTTAGCAACTTGTTGCGACAAAAAAGGAGCTGAAAGCTCAGCTCCTTTATTTGTGTAAAGCTTAAATTATGCAAGCTCTGCGAAGTACTTGATAGTACGAACCATCTGGCTGGTGTAGGAGTTCTCGTTGTCGTACCAAGAAACAACCTGTACCTGGTAGGTGTCGTCATCGATCTTTGCAACCATGGTCTGAGTTGCATCGAAGAGAGAACCGTAGGTGATACCGATAACGTCAGAGGAAACGATCTGATCCTCGTTGTAGCCGTAGGACTCGGTAGCAGCAGCCTTCATAGCAGCGTTGATAGCGTCCTTAGTAACGTTCTGACCCTTAACAACAGCTACGAGAATGGTGGTAGAACCGGTGCAGGTAGGAACTCTCTGAGCAGAGCCGATGAGCTTGCCGTTGAGCTCGGGGATAACGAGACCGATTGCCTTTGCAGCGCCGGTGGAGTTGGGAACTATGTTCTGTGCGCCTGCACGTGCTCTTCTGAGGTCGCCCTTTCTGTGAGGACCGTCAAGGATCATCTGGTCACCGGTGTAAGCGTGAACAGTGGTCATGATACCGGACTGAATGGGGAACGCGTCGTTGAGAGCCTTAGCCATAGGAGCGAGGCAGTTGGTGGTGCAGGATGCTGCGGAGATGATCTGATCCTCAGCGGTAAGAGTGTCGTTGTTTACGTTGTAAACGATGGTCTTGAGGTCGTTGCCTGCGGGAGCAGAGATAACAACCTTCTTAGCGCCTGCATTGATGTGAGCCATGGACTTATCCTTGGAGCAGTAGAAACCTGTGCACTCAAGAACAACGTCAACGCCGAGCTCACCCCAAGGGCAGTTTACAGCGTCCTTTTCAGCGTAGATCTTAAGAACCTTGCCGTCAACAGTGATAGTGTTTGCTTCGTCATCGGACTCAACGGTGTGACCGTCGTAACGACCCTGAGCGGTGTCGTACTTGAGAAGGTGAGCGAGCATGGAAGGCTTGGTAAGGTCGTTGATAGCTACGATCTCGTAACCCTCTGCGCCGAACATCTGACGGAATGCGAGACGACCGATGCGGCCGAATCCGTTAATAGCAACTTTTACTGACATTTTAATGTCCTCCGTTTATTAATTTAAATTTTAACAGAATATGGTGGGAATGACAACTCCTCATCTTCCCAATTATATATTTTAACTCATTTTAG
>JBGVJM010000110.1:0-14300 GCA_045129415.1 Eubacteriales bacterium | reverse complement strand
TCCTTGCCCGGGATATATGCCTCGGGCTGATAATAATCGTAATAGGAAACGAAATATTCCACCGCGTTATCGGGGAAAAACTCGCGGAACTCCGAGCAAAGCTGAGCCGCCAAGGTCTTGTTGTGCGCAAGCACGAGCGTTGGACGGTTGATGCGCTCAATAACGTTTGCCATCGTAAATGTCTTGCCCGAGCCGGTAACGCCGAGCAGCGTTTGCATTCTCTGCCCCGACTCGATTCCCTTTACGAGCGCCTCAATAGCCTCGGGCTGGTCGCCCGTGGGCTTATATTCACTTTTAAGCTTGAATTTGTCCATAGCGACCTCCCAAACACAATTTTTGACAAAAATGAAACCTTAGTTCCCTTTTTTCCATGATAATTATATCATAAAAAATTTATAATGTAAAGGTGAATTTTTTGCTATTTGAGCAAATTTTATGCATCGGTTTTAATATACACCCTTTATTTGCCTTGTCAAGCAAAAAATAACACCCTGCCGCATGGGCAGGGTGTTTTTTATATGTCTTTGGGATCAACTGTTTGTGCGGGATTTGAGATATTGTATCGCGGGGGCGGCAAGAACACCGTCAAGCTTTTGGAATTCGCCGTTTTTCAGATGCTCGCGAACAAGGGTGGAGCTGATGGACGTTAAAGTCTCCTCGGCAGGCAAAAACAGCGTTTCTATGCGCGCGTTGTGCGCCTTATTCCACGTGGCGTGCTTCAATTCGTATTCAAGGTCGGCTGCATTACGTATTCCCTTTACGATAACGTCGGCTCCCACCTCGTCAAAGAGATCGATGAGCATTCCCGAAGATGAGATGACCTCTGCGTTGGCAATATGCGACACCGAAAGTCTTACTATTTCAAGTCTCGTCGCCATATCAAAGGTATAGGATTTAGACGAAAGCGTGCTATCGTGCTTTGCCGAGTCATTATTCATAACGGCAACGATAACGCGGTCAAATTTCTTCGCCGCGCGCTCTATTATGTTGACGTGTCCCAGCGTTATGGGATCAAAGCTACCCGGTATGAGTGCAATCATAATTCCTTCTCCTTTGACGGTTTAAGCACGGTTATGTGAGCCGCGCCGTACTTTGCATGTCTCAAAACTTCAAATTTCGCCGCTAATTCAGGCATTTTTTCAAAAACGTCGGCTTCCTCGCTCTCGCAAACGATCACCGATGTCGGCTTTATCATTTTCGCGTCAAGCAATGCCGAAAGAACAGGCGCGACGAGTCTCAAAGCGTACGGCGGATCGATAAATACGATATCAAAGGCTTCTCTGCCCCTCATAGTCCTGATATAGTCCTCCGCCTTGGCGCAAAGCACTCGGCAAGAGTCCGAAAGGCGCGTTTTTTCAACGTTTTTCTTAATTATCTCAACCGCCTGCTTGGAGCTATCCACAAAGGTGGCGCTCGCCGCGCCTCTTGACACGGCTTCAAGTCCCATCTGTCCCGAGCCTGCGAATATATCAAGCACTCGCCTGCCCTCAATGTCAAATTGCAGCATTGAAAAAACGGCTTCCTTTGCGCGCTCGCTCGTGGGTCTTGTATTGTCGCCCTGCAGGGTGTCAAGCTTTATGCCGCGCGCCCTGCCCGTGATTATTCTCATCATAATTTTTATCCTTATTTTTGTTTGAAATATGCAACGATGCTTTCGGCATCCTTGCGACTGATTCCCTTTACGGCACAAAGAGAATCCACATCAGCGGTCTTGACCGCGGTATAGCTGCCCATGGCCTTTAAGAGAAGCTTTGCCTTTGCATCTCCGATGCCTGAAATTTTAGTCAACGAGGACTTTGTCAAGGTCTTGCTCTTTGCCGCGCTCATTTTAGACACGGTGAAGCGATGTACTTCCTCCTGTATCTTGTAAATGAACACAAATACCGCGTTTTCCTTGGCAATGCTTATCTCCTCATCCGCGGTACAAAGCGCGCGCGTTTTATGGAAATCGTCCTTTACCATACCGAAAACAGGGACGTCAATTCCCATCTCGTCAAGCAGGGCTTGCACCGTTGACACGTGTCCGCGTCCACCGTCCAGCAATATAAGATCGGGCAGCTCGGAAAAAGAGCCGTTCTCGTCATTAAGATGCTCAAAGCGGCGGCAAAGCGCCTCTCTCATGCTTGCGTAGTCGTCCGTGCCGTCAGTGACACTCTTGATTTTAAAGGTTCGGTAATCGCTCTTTTTGAATTTCGTGCCGTCCGTGACTATCATTCCCGCGGTTATATGCTCGTGACCGAGGTTGGATATATCGTATGCCTCGATACGCTGGGGATACACCTCAAGCTTTAAAAGCTCCGCCAAGCGCAAAAGTGTTTTTTCGTCCTTTTCCGCCTCGCTCTTATATGCCTTTGCCTTTTCTATGGCATTATCGCGCACCATGTCGCACAGCGTTTTAAGCTCACCGCGCTCGGGAGTGCGCAAGTGCACTCTTCTACCCGATCTTTCGTTAAGATATGCTTCTACCAGCTCTCTGTCATTTTCGGGTAAAGCAAAGGATAGCAGTATGCTCCGCGGTATATATTCCCTTACGTTATAAAGCTCGCACAAAAACGCGGCAATGCTCTCCTCGTCGACTATTCTATCCGACGAGAACACGTATTCGACCTTATCGGTAACGGCTCCGTCACGTATGAAAAACACGGATATGCAGGAGCAAAGCTCATCGTGATAAAGCGCGATAACGTCATGCTCGGTGCCGGGTGCAGTAACCACCTTATGCTTTTGTCCAAGGCGCTCAAGAGCCGCGAGCGTGTCGCGGTATTTTGCCGCAGCCTCAAACCTTTCCTGCTCCGCGCAGGCATACATTTTTTCGGTAAGACTTGCCTTGACCTCACCCGTGTTGCCTTTCAGAACCTCGGTGGCATATCTTATTCTCTCGTCGTATTCCTCTTTTGACACCTTGCCCGTACAAACTCCGCAGCAGCGGCCTATCTGATAGTAGAGGCAGGGTCTCTCCTTACCGATATCCTTGGGAAACCTACGGTTACACGTCGGCAATCCAAGCACGCCGGAAAGAGTATTGATAACGGAAAACACCGCACTCGTTCCCGAATAAGGACCAAAATAGCGTCCGCCGTCATTTTGCCTTTTGCGGCTCATGATAAGACGGGGATATTCCCCATCCGTAAGCTTTATATAGGGATAGGATTTCGCATCCTTAAGTCTTATATTGTATTTGGGAGAATATTGCTTTATAAGTGTATTTTCAAGCGACAGTGCTTCCATTTCGGTGTCGCACAAATAATAGTCAAAATCCTTTACCTGACGCACCATATTGGCGGTTTTTACGTTCTTTTCGCTGTTTTGAAAATACTGTGAAACGCGGTTTTTAAGCTTGGCGGATTTACCAACGTAAATGACCGCGCCCGCCGCGTTTTTCATTATATACACGCCCGGACGGTGTGGCAGGGCGTTTGCCTTTTGCAAAAGTATTTTGTTTTGCTCGGCGCTTGCAGCCATTACCGTATCCTCCTTATAGCGTAAATTAAAAAACAAAAAACGAGGCCGTCCCTTTTTGTGACTCAGCCCCGTTCTTTATAACACGGTTATTACTCGTTAAATCCCGAATTGATGAGCGAAACGAGACCTTCTATTGCGGCTTCCTCGTCCTGTCCCTCTGCAGTGAGCTTAACGGTCATTCCCTTTGCAATTCCAAGAGAAAGAACTCCGAGAAGGCTCTTTGCATTGACTCTGCGCTCGTCCTTTTCAATAAGGATCGTGCTCTTATAGAAGTTAGCCTTCTGAATAAAGAACGTTGCGGGTCTTGCGTGGAGTCCGCTTGCATTGTTTATTACGATTTCACATGTTTTCATACTATACCCCTGTTATATAAGTAAGTGTTCGCTTTTAAGCATAATGTCGGTTATAATTAGTATAGCAAAATTTTGCCTAAAAATCAAGGGGCAATATTGTATATTTTCAACGGATTTTGATGTGCGTTTTATTGCATATTAGACAATAAATCAAGCTTTTTTTGTGCTTGTGTCACAAAGCGTTTACTTTGCGTCAATGCTCTTTACGGTAAGCGTAAACTGTGCCTCGTTGGTATATACCTCGATGATGCTGCCAACGGTAACGTTCATGTCACCGATAGAATAGTAGTCCGCCGTCTTGGATTTAACCGCATCGCCGGTAAGACTGATGTAGCCATAAATAGTTTCAACGGTATAAGTGAAATCCTTTTTGTTGCCGTCTCTCTCGTCATCAGCTACCACAAATGCGGCTCCCTCCGAGCCCTTGGGAGCATACATATTGCCAAGTAACCTGCCATTTTCGGCAAAATACACGGCTTCACCCTTCTTTAAGTAGCTTACAAGGCTATTGTAGTCTTCGCACTCGAAGGTTATAACATACTTACTGCTCATGGGCGACTTGTCGTCGTTTACGCCCGTATATACTCGATATATCACGGTTGCAATCAGGGCTACGACAAGCAATATTATGAGGATATCTATAACGTTTATCTTTACTTTTCTTTTGGTCTTTTCCGTCATATCACTTGCCTCCCTTGCTCATATTTTCAATATCCACAACGGTGCCCGAGATATACTTCTCGCCGTATCTCAGCGTAAAGGTCTCGCCAACCGCCAAGCGCTCGGAGGATACGGTATATCCCTCTCCGTCTCTGTATCTTACTTTATCTATCCTGATCTCAAGGATAATAGCGCTCTTTCCGTCGCTAACCTCCTGCTTTATTCCCTTTACCTTGCCAAGATACAGGGAGTTTCCTTCCACGTCAAGATAAACGTCGGCATTATTAAGCGTGACCACGGAGGCAAGGTCCTCGTCCTCGCACATCATCGTATAAGTAAGAGATACGCCCTTATAGTCGTTTGCGTAGTATGTAAACACATAATACGCTCCGATAAGCAATGCCGCAACAAGCAAAAGCATAACTATTCCTACTATAACGTCGACCACGATGGGTGCTTTTTTATTCTTTTTTGATGAAACGGGAGTCATTGTGGCAACGCCTCTTGCCTTTTTTATTCCCGAAAACTCGGGAATTCCGATTCCCTCGTCACTTTTCATTTTTCGGGAATCCGCCATTTTAAGCTTGTTTTCTTCCGTGTCGTAATTTTTAAATTCTGACATATTGATCTCCATTTGTTCATTATTAGGTGAGCTTAACTTCACGCCAATCCGAATTACTTATAAAATTTTACTTCCGTATCTGCGCTTTGGACGGAATCCGCAAACGAAGCCGAGCGTCGTGCGCGTTCGCTGTCAAGCACTCTTATATGCGCTATCAAAAGTCCTACGTTTACCCAGAATAGATACATCATTCCACCGTTTGCCCAAACATTGGTTATCATTCCAAGCATAAGTGCCACGCATACCGAGCACAAAAGCGCGATTCCAAGGCTTTGGTTTTCGTCTCGGTCCGATGCCGAAAAGCATCCGAAGCTGCGTCTTATCAAAAATCCTATAAAGATAAGGAAGGCCGCGAAGCCGAATATTCCCGAGCTGCAAAGCACGTTCATCCACAAGGACGAGCCGTATGCCTCGGAGGCGGAAACAAGCTCGGAGAATTGAGGCAACACTGCTTCAAGCGCGCCCTGTCCTGCGCCGATTCCCAAAATATTGCCGCCAAAGAACATCTCAAGCATAGCCATTGATGCCTCGGTATTAATTGCCGTGCTGTAAAGACCTGTCGGCATATATTCCGCAAGGATCGCCGTGAAATTGGGCCATCCGAGATGCTGTATCGCATAGGGATAAAGTATTGCCGCTATTGAGATCGGAATTGCCGCTATTATCATGACCGCAAGCGAACGGTGGCTATACAAAAGCCAGAACAAAACACACTCTATAATAAGCGCGACAACTATCTCGTAGCGCGAGCAAAGCCAGCATGCCACGAACGTTATAAGGCTCGCGATTATCATTGCCGCGATTCCCTTCACGCTCTTTTGCTTTGCCGCATAGGCAAAAAGCATCGGGAACGCCAATACCGCCATTATTCCGAATACGGTTCCGCCCTCAAGCACAGCCATAACGTCCATACTCGATATGTCGAAGAGCTGTTCGCCGACTCTGTCCGAAATTCTATGCGAAATTCCGTGATAAAATCCGTCCCATATACCTATCACCGCACACACGACAAGCACGCTTGTCAGCGTTTTAGCGCAAATATCAATTCTTTTGCGCGAGGTTATCAGGTTACTTGTCAGGAAAAGTCCGCCAACGATGATTATTATCTGAGAGATAGCATCCCACGTGACCTGCGCTCCGCCCGCCGTAAACAGACTTGCCGCAAAGGTAAATCCGCAAAACAGAAGTGCCATCACAAGCTCGGGACTCAGCGTCATCGCGCGGCGGCGCTGTATCAGCTTAACGCCGTATGCCAAGGACGTTACCAATATCATTATGACAACTCCGGTTTTGGTAACCGATCCGTACTGTAAAAAAGGAATAGCCGCTATCGTAAGAATAACGCCGACCTCGGGGCTGGAAAATACGAGATAAAGCCCGATTATAGCAAGCGTTGCTATTATCATGTACCAAACGCCGAATAAATAGGTCAAAGTGCCGCACACTATTGCCGAAATAACGGCAACAAGCGCGTATTGCTTGCCTCCGTACTGAACGTCGCCCTCAAGCTTTTCCTCCGGAATATCAAGGAAGTCAAGCGCAACGCGTCTCATCACTCGGCTTTTAGCTATCGCCTTGGTCGCCGATTGGCCGGAAAACAAAAGCGGAATGGCGCAAATCGATATTGCCGCCGAGGTTGCTATAAACTGAAGATTGCCGTCTTCAAAAACACTTTGTCCGTTGATGAGCGTAGTTATGTAGCAAACCAAGCCCGCCGTAATACCGTAAATTGCAAAGAACGTTCCGTAAATATTCACCTTAAGACAGGAGACGAGCCGTCCTATCCTTGATAAGAATCGGACTATACCGTTCTTTTGGAATGCCGCGGCAAAGAGCAGATGCCACTCGGTGTGAGCCTCCGTTTTTGTGCCCGAGAAGCTGTGTGCAAGAAGACTTCTCTTACAATACGTATTCCTGCTTGAAAGATGCTCGCCTACTCTTCCGAATATAAACAGCGAATACAAAAATGCCGTAAAGCTATTAAGCATTGCCCATATAAGCGAGCCGCGATGACTTTTTCTTTGCTTTATTATCTTTCCCTTGTTCATAGCTCCTCCTTTCCAAAAGTGTCGGATAATACTTAGTCTTTATTTTCAAGCAGATCGGGACGCTGCTCCTCGGTCAGCTTGCGCGCGCACTCGTCGCGCCATTTATCAATGTTTGCGTGGTGTCCCGATATAAGCACGTCGGGCACCTTTACGCCGTGAAATTCATAAGGTCTTGTGTACTGCGGATATTCCAGCATACCCGAGGATATGCTCTCCTTTTCGTAGCACTCGGCATCCGCAAGAACGCCCGGCACAAGTCTTGCCACAGAGTCCACAAGTATGGTGGCGGGTATCTCGCCGCCTGTCAGCACGAAATCTCCGATCGAGATCTCCTCATCAACTATTTCGTCTATTATTCTTCGGTCTACGCCCTCGTAATGACCGCAAAGAATTATCACGTTGTCGTAGGTCGCAAGCTCCTCCGCCTTTTTCTGATTGAGCACCTTACCTGCGGGTGACATAAACACCACGCGGCGCTTCTCGGAATTATAGCCCTCCGACGCCTGACCGTCCAATATTGCCTTGTAGCAGTTATATATCGGGGGTGCCATCATAAGCATTCCCTTGCCGCCGCCGTAAGGAGTATCGTCAACGCGACGGTGCTTGTCCTCGGAATAATCGCGGATGTTGTGCGTTCTTACCTCTATTGCTCCGCTTTTTCTTGCTCTGCCGATTATGCTCTCCGAGAGCACGTAATCGACAAGGTCGGGAAAAAGCGTCATTATATCAAATCTCATATATGCTTCCTTTTCAGTCGTCCGTTAAAAGTCCGGGAATGTTATGCACGAAAACGCCGCGGTCTATATCCACCTTCTTGACAAACTCGTCAACAACGGGCATCATTCTCTCTCCCGTGGGCGTGTTTACAACGTATATATCGGATGCGCCGCGGTTTATAACGTCGGCGATGGTACCGTATACCTTGCCGTCCGCCTCGTCTATAACCTCAAGACCGATAAGATCGGCAATAAAGTACGCGCCCTTTTTGAGTTTGAAGTCGCCTCTCGCGGCATAAAGCATTGTTCCCTTTGCCGCCTCCGCCTTGTCCATATCGTCTATTCCCTCAATACCCGCAATTACGAACTGCTTGAAGACGGATGCGTGAAGCACCTTTTTCTCAACGTATTTTTCGCCCTCCGCAACGTAAACTCGCTTAAGTCCCGCAAGCACCTGGGGGCTGTCGCAAAGCGACTCCAATTTTACGTCACCGCGCACTCCGTGCGTATTGATCATTTTTGCACATTCAAGGTATTGTTTTCTTGCCATGATCATATTCCAGTCTTATTTCGCATTTTTATACAGAGTAATTATAACACATCTATATAGAAATTTCAATAAGTTACCTAAATTTTTTTGTAATGCGAGCAAATTTTACCCCGTATATAAAAAATTTACAAATAAGTGATTGACAATCTCACCGTTTGCGGTTACAATTAAAGAGATATAAATACAGTTTTACGAAAGGAACGCTAAAAATGATCAATGCATTAATGCTTACAGGATCGGGTTCAACGCCCGGAAACGATGCCGGCTCTATGATAATCACCATCATAATGCTCGTTGCCGTTTTCGTTGTATTCTATTTCTTTGGAATTCGCCCCCAGAAAAAGCAGGAGAAGCAGCAGGCTGACATGAGAAACAATCTTCAGGTCGGCGATGAGATAACAACTATCGGCGGTATCATCGGTAAGGTTGTCAGCATCAAGGACGAGACCTGCGTTATCGAGACCAGCCGCGAGCGCACCAAGATGCGCATTCTTAAGTCTGCCATCAGCCGCGTAGACGTAAAGGCCGAGGATTCCATCGACTGATAAAGCAAAAAAGTAATAAAAACGCCTCCCGTGGCATACGTTTTTATCGTAAGATATCAACGTTTGATGGGAGGCGTTTTTATGCAAGAATCATATAAAAATAAAGCTCTTAGCAGGCTTTCGGAAAGATCACGAACTGCTATGCCACGTCGGCGCTCTTCTCTTCCGACGGTGCGCCAAAGCAAGAGCGAGGACGAAGGATTATTGTCTTTATTGATAAAAAACGGACTTATCGGTCTTGGCGGCTTTGTGCTTTCGGGTATAATGCTTGTAACTGCCGCCTGCGCGGCGGCTTACGCCTGCCCTGATCCGACCTCGCTCATAGCACCGTTGGCACTTGCGGCACTCCTGCCCTCGTCCTTTATCGGCGGCTTTATAACGGTAAAGCTGACGCGCCAATCACCCCTGCTTTGCGGAATTGTGTGCGGTGCTATGTGCGCTATCGCAATGCTGGGGCTTTCGCTTATATTCACGGGCGCGCCCACATCAAGCTATACCTTTTTCCAAGGCTTGCTTTTGCACGCATTAGCCCTGCTCTTCTGCGTCCTCGGAGCCCTCACGGGCAACTACAAAAGAAAGCCAAATCCGAGAAAAAGAAGGTTTGGAAATTAATAAAAAACGACGGCAAGAGCCGTCGTTTTTTATTTGAGCGCCTTATAAAACTCAAGCGAATCAAAGCTTCTGCCCAGGTGACTGACGATATAATCCTCGGTCACACGGGAAAGGTCCGAAAGCTCCCTTTCGTCCTTTAGCTCAAAGGAAAATATCTTTCCTTGCGGTGCGCCCGCGATAAAGCGCAGAGCCGCCAGCACCGAGGGCGACACTCCGCAAAGTATGCTCGCCTCGGGCACGTCCTCAAAGTCCTTTGAAATGCGGGGAGAAGAGTTTCCTCGCTTTGCCATACAGTCGGTGCAAATGAGCTTTCCGCCCATAACGTCAAGATACATGAAATCAGCGTATTTTTCTTTGCAATAAGCGCAATAGGAAAGCTCGGGCGAATATCCCGACATAACCGCCGCGCGCATTTCAAAAACCGATTTTATCAGGGCGAGTGGCTTTTCTCCCTTGCCGATAAGATGTAAGGAATTGAGAAGCAATCTCATTATCTCTCCGCTGTCCTCGTCCTCCTCGTCGGTAAGCTCGTTTGCAAGGTCGCAAAGGTAGGACGCAAGAGCTACGCGCTCTATTTCCTTTGATATATCATAAAACGGCTCTATGACGCTGCCCGCCCTCAGCCAATATGTCGAATTGCTTTTGTTTATCTCAAAATTTCCGTAAGTAAAGAGCTGAGAGATCGACCTTGTTTTGCTGCTCGGCGAACGGCCGCCCTTGACCATAACGGCAAGTCTTCCGTGTTCGGGAGTTATAATATACAAAAGCTTATCGGACGTACCAACGTCCCTTATTCGCGTTATCACTCCGTCAGTTGCAAATGCCACGACATTCCCTCCTCTCCCTTAACTCTGCACTCTGCACTCTGCACTCTGCACTCTTAACTCTGCACTCTTTATTCCTCGGTATATCCGAAATCGGTTATTCCTCTTTGGCTGTCGCGCCAATTCTCTTTTACCTTTACCCAAAGGTTAAGGTATACCTTGGTGCCGAAAATTGCCTCAAGGTCGGCTCTTGCATAGGAGCCTACTCGCTTTAATTCCGCACCGTTCTTACCAACGATAATGCCCTTGTGCGATGACTTTTCGCAGAATATCTCGGCGCGGATGCTGATAAGGCTTCCCTCGTCCTTGAATTCCTCGATGGCAACGGCAATTCCGTGCGGTATCTCCTTATTGAGCGTGCGGAGAAGCTTTTCTCTTATTACCTCCGCGGCTACCTGACGCTCGGACTGGTCAGTCACCATATCCTCGGGGAAGAAAAATTCCGACTCCGCAAGGAAGGGTGAGCATTCGTCAAGCACGGCATCAACACCCTTGCCGTTCTTTGCGCACATGGGCACAACGGCACAAAAATCGTGTATTGCCGCGTATTCGGTTATTCTCTCGGCGATCTCCTCTCTGCGATAGAGATCTACCTTATTGAGCGCGAGAATACAGGGTGTTTGCGTGCCCTTTACGTATTTTATCACGTTCTTCTCAACGTCCGACACGGGCTTGCCCGTATCAACCACCAATATTACCGCATCGGCATCCTGCATTGAGGAATTTGCCGTTTTCACCATAAAGCTTCCCAAAGAATTTCGGGGCTTGAACATTCCGGGCGTGTCAAGGAAAACGTACTGGTCGTCTCCCTTTGTGTGTATTCCGATTATTCTGTTTCTGGTGGTCTGCGGCTTTGAGGAAACTATCGCAACCTTTTCGCCGAGAATGGTATTGAGAAGTGTGGATTTTCCCACGTTGGGGCGTCCCACTATTGCTATAAATCCGGTTCTTTTCATATCAGTTTTCTTCCTGTGTGTATTTATTTACAAATTGCTTTACGTTATCCTTTGCAAGATCGGCATACGCCGCGTGAGCATAGGACTGTATGTAGATATATTCGGGCACGTCCCTGCCCGCAACTCCACCTACAACAAGCACAAAGCCCGTATCCTTGATAGGATATTCCCGCTTTTGATACTTGCCGTCGTCATGGCTTCTGTCGGTATAATTGAAATCGTTAAACGTTTGCCACGTGACCGATCCGTAATTGTCCGCAACAACGTACACCTGCTCAAGCGTGATGTCCTTTTTGTTGTTTACCACGTTTCTGTTGCTCTGCCATTCAATGAACATATCAACGGCAAAGGGACTGAACACGGTAAACACCACAAGCGCGGTCACGATAAAGGCGATAAGTCGCGCGTGCTTTGTAAAAAAGCCTTCCTTTTTGCCGCCTGCGTCCTGACGCAGCTCCCTTTCGGGCTCGACCTTCGGGCTTTGCTCACGCTCAGTCTCACGACGCTCGCGCTCCGCCATCATGGCTCTTCTTTCGCTCGGCTTCATTATTTGACCTCAAGTCCCATGATCTTCATGATCTCGGTCTGACGGGCACGCATATCGCGGTCCTCCTCCTCGCTTCTCTCGTGGTCGTAGCCCAAAAGATGAAGCATGGAATGAACGCACAAAAATGCCGTTTCGCGCTTATAGCTATGACCGAATTCCTCCGCCTGCTCGCGCGCCCTTTCAAGAGAGATAACGATGTCGCCGAGATTGTTGAGTATCTCGTCAACGGGCGGCTCCTCGCCCGTTCCGTCATAGTCAAAGAGGGGGAAGGACAAAACGTCGGTAGGCTTGTCCACTCCTCTGTACTTTTTGTTGAGCTCGTGTATTCCCTCGTTATCGGTAAAGGTTACGGACACCTCACAGCTGTTCTGAAAATCCTCAAAATCAAGAGTTGTCTCTATTGCCTCTCTTACGAGCATTTTAAGGTTGTAGGTAACGGGAAGCTTGTCCTGTCCGTTCTCAAAATATATGCGGAGATTCATTTTTCTTTTCATTTTCAGTTTTCCTTTCTGACGTAATGCCTTTTGCCGTCTCCCTCGCTCTTGCGCGCGGCGGCCTTTTCTCTTTTTTCCTTATCGTATTTCTCGTATGCGAGAATTATTTTTTGAACCAGCTTATGTCTTACAACGTCGCGCTCGGTAAAGGCGTGAATGGCGATGTCATCAATTCCATCAAGTATTTTGACCGCCTCGTACAGACCGCTTTTTTGTCCTGTGGGCAGGTCTGTTTGCGTTAAGTCACCCGTTACCACCGCCTTGGAATTAAAGCCGAGACGCGTTAAAAACATCTTCATTTGCTCGGGTGTGCAGTTTTGCGCCTCGTCCAAAATGATAAAAGAATCGTCCAGAGTTCGTCCTCTCATATAAGCAAGAGGCGCAACCTCTATAACTCCCTTTTCCACCTGACGCTGATAGTTCTCCGCGCCCATCATTTCAAACAGCGCGTCGTATAGCGGGCGCAGGTAGGGGTCTATCTTGCTTTGAAGATCACCCGGCAAAAATCCCAGCTTTTCACCCGCCTCGATAGCAGGTCGCGTGAGGATTATTCTCGACACCTGCTTTTCGCGAAGAGCCTTTACCGCCATGGCTACCGCCAAAAAGGTCTTACCCGTTCCCGCAGGACCTACGCCAAGCACCACCGTGTTCTTCTTTATCGCGTTTACGTATTGCTTCTGACCGACCGTCTTTGCCTTTATTGGCTTGCCCTTCATGGTAACGCATATACAATCGTCCGACAGGGTATCAAGCTCTTCTGCCCTGCCCGCAAGAACGGTATCGCAAATGTAAATAACGTTCTGATCGGTTATATTTCCGCTGTACTTTGCCATTCTGACAAGGTATTTTACCGCGGTGTATGCCGAGGATACCGCCTCGTCGTCACCCGCTATCACAATGGTATCGCACCCGTCGTCGGCAACTCTGTTGTGCAGCGTTATGCCGAATTTCTTTTCAATTATATCGGCGTTTGCATCAAAGCTGCCAAATACAACGGAAACTATATCGTCACCGTCCACCTTAATTATCTTGTTGCTCATTAAATTATCCTTTCGCCTGCCGCCGTGTTTTAATATCCGACCTCAAACTCCGCGACCTCGGCTATATTTTCTATTGCCGTGACTGTGCATATAAGCATCACTCCGTTTTCTTTGACAACGGTCGACACCGTTTTTTTGACCACTATTCTCTCCTCGGAAATGTCGCCCAAAAGCTCATCAAGCCTTGCATATGCCAAGGTAAGAGCTTCCTCTTCGCTTCTCGTTGCCGCGCGAGTCTCATACTCCATATATTTCACGGTGGTTTGCGAAATGGGCGTTTTTATAATGCCAAAAAGGTCACAGTCCTCCACTATATCTATTTTATCATAAAATTGTGTTATTTTGCTACCTTTTTTCGAAATATTTATAAAAAAATCAAAAAAATTCAGATTTTTTTCCAAATATTCGCGTCCCGTGTACACTTTTTGCTCGTATTGGTACGGAATTTCAACCACAAATTGCTCCTCCGTCCTCGCCATTACCATTCCCGCGGCTCTCGTATATCGGAATCCAAGCTGCATACTGTCAAAAAGACCGCTCACCAAAAGCTGTCCCTTCTCCACGTACCTTCCCGCCGTCACCACGGCATTTCCGCGGAAAAGACGTACCTCCTCCACCATTCCCGCCTTACTTGCAACAAGATTTGCCGGCTTGGTTGACGTGTCCTTTGGCGGCGCCGCCTGATTCTCTCTTATCTGCACGTGCGCCACCGTGCCGATTATATTTATGGACATCCACGATATGCGGTCGCTGTCGATCATGATGGCATTTTCTATTTTGTCCGTATTTGCCCGTGCGATAGGACTTCCAACCGAAAAGCCGTGCTCAGCCATAAGAGCCTTAATCTCGGCGGACGTCATAGCACTGTTGC
>JBGVJM010000109.1:0-4521 GCA_045129415.1 Eubacteriales bacterium | reverse complement strand
CCTACAAGCCTCGCTCGGTCACACCGCACACAAGAACGCTTGCCGATACTATATCAAAGCTCAAGAGCTTTTTAAAGCGCCGCGGCATTGACTTTGGCACGTTGATACTTGAACAAACTTCCGATGATGTAAGCGAAATTGACACAATAGAGCGTTATCTTTGGAAATTCGGAACAAAGCAAAGCTCCATTCAAAGACCAAAGGCGGACAGGCGCGGAGCTGTTGAGTCATACGAATGTGAAAACGAGTATGAGGAGGCCTGGCTTGCCGCGCTTAAAATAATAAAAGCCGTTCAGGCCGGCTACAAATATTCGGATATTGCCATAATCACGCGCGATCCCGAGTCAAGACGGGGAATGCTGGAGGCTGTACTTGACCTTGCATCCATTCCCTACTTCTTCTCGGAGAGAACCGACCTTTCGGCAACCGCGCCCGCGCGTCTTGTGCTTTCGGCGCTCCGATGTGTTACTCACAAATTCAATCAGGCTGACGTTATCAATCTTCTCAAAACGGGACTTTGCGGAATAGACCGCCGCGATGCCGATCTATTTGAGGACTATTGCTACACGTGGAATATCAACGGAAGAAGTGCCTTTGATCAGGTGTGGAGCATGAACGCTGATGGCTATACCACGGACGAGAGTGAGCGTGGACTTGAGATCCGACGCGCCGCAAACGACGTTCGCGCAAGGCTTATTCCTCCGCTCATTACACTTCAATCTAAGCTTTTTGCCGCAAACGGCAATACAGTTGAGAGCTGTCGCGCTATTTACAACTATCTTGACGAAATAGGACTTGAAGAAAACCTGTCCTCTCTCGCCGAATATTCCTTGGCGGCAGGTAACGTTAAGGAGGCGGGCGAGCTTCTCCGCATCTACGACTTCATCATCTCTGCACTGACCGATATTTGCAAGGTCATGAAGGACGAGACGCTTTCTCCCGACGAGATCACAAGTGCCGTTGAAATAATGCTCAAAAATACCGACATAGGCTCCGTCCCCGCCATCAACGATTGCGTCACCGTAGGCTCTGCGGCAACGCTCCGTGTTGAAAACGTCAAGGTAGCCATAGTGCTTGGTCTTTGCGAGGGCGAGTTCCCTGCCTCCTATTCCGATAGCGGTATCCTTACCGAAGCGGACAAGGAAAAGATGGAGAGCTACGGCATATCCCTGACCTCGCGAGAAAGCAAGGTGATTTCCGACGAGCTTTTCTATGCATATAGAGCTATGACGAAGCCTCAGGATAAGCTCATCGTCTCTACCTGCCATTCAACCGTCGCAGGACGCGCCATGTCGCCTTCAACCGCATGGACAAGACTTCATTTCGTTCTTCCTTATCTTAAACCCAAGAGCTTTGATCTGTCAAGAGTTCGCACTCTTGCAAAGGCAATAAGAGAAGACGATGCCGATCTTGATGAGAACGATACAGACAGCGGCATTTATGACGAGATCGACTACACGGACGGTGCTATCATAGATCCCGCTTACGTGCGCAGTATTTTCGGAGACAATTTGCATCTTTCAAAGTCTCGCATAACCACTTTTGTCGAGTGCCCTTATAAATATTGGTGCGAATACGTTCTTCGCTTGCGCGAAAGGAAGGTCTCCGAGATCAGCTACGACAATGCGGGTACGATAATACACTACGTGCTTGAAAACCTTGTCAGAATGCTTTTGAACAAGGACGGAAGTCTTGAAAGGATCGATGACGAGACTCTTATATCACACGTCAATCGCATTATTGAGAAATACGTCGGACAAATTAACTGTCCTCTTCCTCCGTTCACGCTGCACAATATCTCAAGATTGCGCGACCTTGCCTTGATAATGGCTAAAAGCGTAATATCGGAGTTTGCCGATTCATCGTTTAAGGTCGTTGGACTTGAAAAACACATTTCGGATCGCCGAAGCGACGCGCTCAAGCCCATGAAGATCACGCTTGACAAGATCGAGGGACAGCCCACGGTAAGTCTTGGCGGAGTCATTGACCGCGTGGATTGCTACGACGACGGCGTGAGAAAATATATACGCGTCATTGACTACAAAACGGGAACGCACACGTTTGATGCGGACGACATAACAAGCGGAGAGGACGTTCAGCTCCCTGCCTACCTCTTTACCGCGGCTCTTGAACAAAACAAGAGCATTTTCGGTGCGGGAGCTCACCAAATAATCGTACCCGCGGCGGCATTGTTCCTTTCTGCCGAGGAAAAGAACGGCAAAATAGACCCCGTGCGCCGCGGATTTATTCTCAAGGACGACGAGGTAATAAACGCTTCAAGCCGCTCTCGCAACTCAAGCATACTTGCGGGAATATCCTACAATAAGGACGGCTCGCTCTCCGCAAGAAGCCGCGCGGCTGTAAGTGAGGACGATATCAAGATCATGAAGGAAGAACTCATATCCACCGTTAAGTATACTGCGGAGGACATGTATTCCGGAGAGGCTTTGAGATGCCCTTCACAGTCCGCTTGTAAATTTTGCTCTGTAAAATCATCATGCCCCGTAGCAAATAAGGATTAAAGGAGGTCACGGTATGGGATTTACAAAAAACCAACAAAATGCTATAGACGTCCGTGACCGCACTCTCCTTGTAAGTGCCGCCGCGGGCTCGGGAAAAACATTTACCCTTACCCAAAGAATAATCCGATCCATAATTGACGACGGTCAGGATCTTTCAAGATTGCTTATCGTTACCTTTACAAAGGCCGCCGCAGGCGAGCTGAAAGCCAAGATCGCAAAGGCTCTCGGCGAGGCTATCATTGAAAACCCCGATAACGATAGACTTCAGGAGCAGCTTGTAAACCTCGGCAGCGCCAACATAAGCACCATAGACTCGTTTTTCATGAATCCCGTGCGCCAAAACTTTGAAAAGCTTGGCTTGCCTGCCGGGGTTCGTATGGCGGACGAGCCCGAGCTTGCTCCCCTGAAGGAAAGGCTTATGCGCGAGGTGCTGGACGAATTCTTTGACGAATGCAACGCATACGGCGACGGCACGCTTTCAAGCGTTGGATATTCCAACAGATATACGGAGCTTATCGGCATCATAACCGAGAACAGAAGCTCGGCAAATCTTTTGCCCACGCTATGTGATATTTATTCGCGACTGCTCACCTCCCCCGAGGGTATCGAACAGCTCAAAAAGCACGCCGACCGACTTTCAAAGAACGCCGACGGCGATTTCTTCGATACTCTTGAAGGAAAAGCTATACACGGTCGCCTTATGGAGCTGGCAAGATACGGCGCCAATACGTTTTCGCTTTGGTGCGACCGCCTTATAGAGGAAGGTCTGGCTCCCGCGAATATGCTCATAACCTTTGATGAAAACAAGACCGCCTGCCTCTCTCTGGCGCTTGGTCTTGAGGGTGCCGACTATGAGAGAGCGCGCGCCGAATTTGCGAAATTGGATTTTGGTCGCTTGACCGTTAAGGGTGTTACGAGCGAGATAATCGAATCCGCAAAGAAGGCGAGAAAATCTATTTCCGATGCTCTCAATGAGGCGAACAAAAAATATCTTCAGCCCTCAGCCGAAGAAATGGCAAAGACGCTTAAGCTGTATTCCGAGATAACCGAGCTTTTGTATAGCATTATCAAGCGCTTTGATACGCGATACAGGAGCGAAAAGCTTTCTCGCGCAATATGCGAATTCTCGGATATGCCGATATTTATGCTCAAGCTTTTGCTTGATGAAAACGGCGAGCCCTCGGAATATGCCCACAGGCTTGCAAGCAGCTTTGATGCAGTTTATATCGACGAGTATCAGGACGTTAACGAGATACAGGATAAGATATTCTCAATAATCGGAAACGACCGTCGCTTTATGGTAGGCGATATAAAGCAAAGCATTTACGGCTTCCGCGAGGCAGAGCCCTCCATATTTGCCGAATACAGACGACGCTTTGACACGTATGACAGCGAAAATAACGTTTCACCGTCAAAGTGCGGCGGAAACACCATATTTATGTCGGAAAACTTCCGATGCGATGAGGGTGTTATAAACTTTACAAACCTTGTATGCTCGGGTATATTTTCAACGTTTGCCGAGAGCATAGGATACACGAGCGATGATGATCTGCGCTTTGCCAAGGGAAAGCCCCATGATAATTATCAAAGCCCCAAAACAGTAATAAACGTAATACATACTCCCAAGCAGGTCAAGGCCGTGGACTCGGAGGATGCGATGGATATAAAGCTGGACATGGGAGACGATAAGTCGGCGAAAAATGCAGCTCCGCTTGCGGACGAGGCAATAGTCGTTGCCAACCAGATAGCCGATCTTATCCGCAACCATAAAAACGCGGACGGCTCCGCGATCCGTGCAGGCGATATAGCCATTCTGGTGCGCGGCAGCTCACACTCAAAGCCCATTATCTCGGCTCTCTCAAAGCTCAATATCAAGTGCGCACTGTCGTCCAAGACCGAGCTTTTTGAAACCGCCGAGATGAAGCTTTTGGTGGCACTTCTGGAGACGCTTGACAATCCGCGCCACGATATGCCTCTTTGCCATCTGATGACGGCAAAC
>JBGVJM010000108.1:0-7704 GCA_045129415.1 Eubacteriales bacterium | reverse complement strand
GAGCAATAATTTCGGTACCCGTCGGCTTAATTTGGTTATTCGTAGTTCTTATCTATTTCATACGGGTAAATAAGGATACAACCTTTATTGATAACCTTAAAACTACTTATCTTGAGAAAATTGAAGGTAAAGAAAGCTTTTTCGTTGGAAGAACCTTGTCCGTCGGACTGATTACACTTACTGTCGCCTTTGTTATCTCGCTGAACTTGAGGCTTGATAACGTTGAGGTGATCCCCGGTGTGATGAAATATCTTGCGGTAATTATTGCCGCTATCATTTTAAGACACTATTCAAGTAAAATAATTGCGCTTGTAGCGTTTTCATCACTCGGCGCAATAATTTCGGTATTTGCAGGCCTTTCGTCCGATTATTTTTTTGAGCGTTACTTAGCAACCTCCGTAATTAAGGACATTCATGCCTACAACGCGTATTACTTTATGCTTTTGGTAAATGCAGCCGAGCAAATTGTTTTTTTGACGGTAGCCGTGTTGTCTCTTTTGACTTTAAAGGACATATATGTGAATAACACCGGGCTATCACGCGATATTGGCAAAAAAGAGAAGGAAAAATTGATGAAGAGCTTTACATTAGGCACGGCCTTGACCTTTGTATTTTGCTTTTTGTCCTGCTGCGGAGAGATGTTTTATTATTCCTCTTTGCCTTACGTGGAAAAGGCTCAAATATTCAGTATGGCAAGTGTTATCAACACCTTACTAGGTATCTTATCTATATTTACTGCATGGTATTTTATCAGCTACGTAAGATCAGCAGTAAAGCAAAGCTGTAAGCAATATCTATAATTCTACTTAACCTTGGAAACAAAAATGGATCTTAATCAAAAATATTTACATTTAAAGAGAGCATTGTTTGACAAGTGCTACTCATATCTGAATAAAGAACAAAGAGCGGCCGTCTATAACACAGAGGGTCCTTTGCTTGTTCTCGCCGGTGCGGGAAGCGGAAAAACTACCGTGCTTGTTCAGCGCGTTGTATTCATCATAAAATACGGAGACGCATATTATAACGATTACGTTCCCGAATGGGTGGATGAAAAATACATATCCGAAATGCAAGCCGCCCTTGCGGAAAACGGCACTCAGGCGGCAAACGATATGCTTTCCGATTTTGCGTATGGAGCTTGCCCTCCATATAGAATGCTTGCGATAACGTTTACGAACAAGGCGGCGAATGAGATCAAGGCGCGCCTTGCATCAGCTCTTAACGACAGCGAAGCGGCAAACGATATATGGGCGGGAACCTTCCATGCGGTTTGCATGAGGATTTTGCGTGTTAACTGTGAGAAGATCGGATATAAGAAGGAATTTACCATTTATGACGCCGATGACACAAAAAAAGCGATTTCGTCGGCTATGAAGCGTTGCGCCATTGATGAAAAGACGCTTCCGCTAAAGAGTGTTATTTCCGCCATCGGTCGCGCAAAGGAGAAGCTTGTCACTCCGGATATGTACGAGGAGCAGGCGAGCGGCGATTACAGGCTTTCAAGAATTGCAAAAATATACCGTGAGTATCAAAAAACTCTTGAATCTTCAAATGCAATGGATTTTGATGACATAATCATGAAAACCATTGATTTGTTCTACAAAAATCCCGATATCCTCGCATTTTATCAAAAAAAATTCAAATACGTGTGCGTGGACGAGTATCAGGATACAAATGACGCTCAATTTGTACTGACATCGCTGATCTCACGCGGATTTGGAAACATTATGGTCGTTGGTGATGACGATCAGTCCATATATAAATTCAGAGGTGCGACGATTGAAAACATACTGAATTTTGACAGGAACTTTGAGAATACAAGAGTTATCAAGCTTGAACAAAATTACCGTTCAACGCAAACCATTCTTGATGCGGCAAACGCCGTTATCTCTCATAATACGGGTAGACACGGTAAGAATCTTTGGACTGACGGCAAAACGGGAGACAAGATCATTATTCGCCGTGTTGATGATCAGAATCTTGAAGCTAAGAACATTGTTGATACGATATACAGGTCGGTTGCGAACGATGGAAGAATGTATAAGGATTTTGCCATTCTTTACAGAAACAATGCGCAGTCAAGCAGTATAGAGCGCGCGCTTGCAAAGAGCGCGATACCTTATAGAATGCTCGGCGGTGTACGCTTCTCGGACAGAAAAGAAATCCGAGACGTTGTTGCATATCTCCAGCTTATCGCCAACCATTCAGATAGAGAGAGACTCTTGCGTATAATTAATGAGCCCAAGCGAAAGATCGGAGAGAGAACGATCGATGCGATATCTCAAATAGCAGCTGAGCTTAACTGCTCCTTGTTCGAGGTTATTGAGAATGCAAGCTCATATACCGCGCTCTCCCGCGGTGCCTATACTCTTGAAGGCTTTGCGGAGCTTATAAATTCTTTGACTGTAAAAGCAGCGCATCAATCCTTGCCCGACCTCTTTGACGCCGTGCTTGAAGATAGCGGATACCGCGCCATGCTTGAAGCCGCAGGACCCGAGGAAAAGGATAGACTCGATAACCTTGATGAGTTTAAATCGGCTATAATTGAATACGTTAATAACAATGAACAGCCTACTCTTACAGGATTTCTCGAGGAAAACGCCCTCGTTGCCGACGTTGACCGATATGATGACACCGCCGATGCAGTTGTGCTTATGACGGTTCATAGCGCAAAGGGACTTGAATTCCCGATAGTGATCATTCCCGGATTTGAGGACGGAATTTTCCCGAGCATACAAACAGTACAGGGAATTGACGACATGGAAGAGGAGCGTAGACTTGCATACGTCGCACTCACAAGAGCCAAAGAGAAGATCTATATACTTCATACGAAGTCGCGTCTCTTGTATGGACAAACTCAGTATAACCCGGCATCAAGATTTGTAACTGAAATACCGGAAAAGCTCGTCAAGCGTGAATCAAATGAATACGGAAGTGGTATGTATGGATCTCAAAAGGGAGGAGTTAAGGTATATCTTCAAAGCGAGGATAAGCGCATACCCAATACTCCCACAAAGCCGAGAAACGATCTTTCCGTTGGTGACAATGCAACGGTAGGCAAGCCATTAACAGTTCGCAAGCAGCAAAGCTCAAATACTCCGTTTAAGCCCGGCGACCGAGTAAAGCACATGACCTTCGGAGAAGGAGAAATACTTTCCGCGCGCTCAATGGGTGCAGATATTCTTTACGAGGTTATGTTTGACAAGGTTGGTACGAAAAAGCTTATGGCAACCTACGCGCGATTACAAAAAATTTAATAAAAGCATAACGCATCCGCTTTGGCGGATGCGTTATTTCAATTATTTAATTCTCATTTCTTCAATTCTATCCTTATTTGGAGTTACGTAAGCACTCCAGTTGCTGTGATAGATTACAAATCCCGGCTTTGCTCCCGAAACCTTTTTAACACCCTTTGCAAAGAGATAGTCGACGGCAACGAGTTGACCGTTTGCGGCTTTTGAAAAGTAAGCAGCTATCTCGCAGGCATCAGTAAAGTCCTGCTCGGGCGGCTCAGTTCCTTCTGTTATTAACAGCACGTGCGAACCGGGAACGTTCTTGGCATGGAACCAATAGTCGTGCTTTTCGGCAACGGTATGAGTAATATATTCGTTTTGGTAGTTATTCTTGCCGCAAAGAACGCGATAGCCGTTTGTAGTTCGGAATTCGGCAAGGACGGGCTTGTGCGGCTTTCTGGAGGCAACATAGCCCTTCATCTTTGAAGCATAGCCGGAGCGGTAAAGCTCGTCTCGTATTTCTATGATGTCGGCGGAGGTCTCAGCCTTAGTTAGCGCATCAAATACCGAGTAGATGTATTTCAGCTCCTGCTCACCGATCTCGATCTGCTGTGCGAGAAACACTTTAGCGTTCTTTGACTTATTATACAGCTTATAGAACTTTTGCGCATTGGCAGCAGGGGTTAGCCTTTCATCAAGCTCAATCACGGTTTTGTCAAAGTCCTGAATTTCCTCGTTCCACGATTCGTAATCAACAACCTCAACGCACTTTTGCTTCTTTTGAAGTCGATAGATATTGTTGCTGATAAGATCTCCGTATTTCTTGTATTCCGACCCGCGTTCGCAATCCGCAAGCTCACCGCGTTGGAGCTCAAGCTTTTTGGTCAATCGCGATTCCGCGGCAGTCAGCATCCTGAGAATATCAGATGCGCGCTGTTTTATGCGATGCTCTTTATCCCTATCCTCAAAATAGGCATCAAGCGAGTCCGAAAGAGAAGAATATACGTGAGATTCGCTATTCTCACCATAATGAGTGAGGTTAGTAAAACAGTATTCGCGAGGTGTATTGCCATCATAGACGACACAGGGGGTGAAATTGCCATACTTTAGAGTGTTGAATATGCTCTCAAATTCTTCATAAAGCTTGTTTGCATTTATGCTTGAAAGCGCTGCGTCAAAATCACCGCAGGCTCTGTAAACGATCTCGCGAGCGAGTGCCGTTGAAATGCCGAGATAGGTGGTAGTAATAAACTTGTGTCCTGCGCGATCCTTTGGAAAAGCATCCAAGGACTGAATAAACTCTCGCTCGTTCGTCGTAGTGGGGTCGAGCTTGTCCTGCTTTGGCGGCAACTCGTAGGTCATGCCGGGCAAGATCTGGCGCAGGCTGCTTGTAGTAAAATCAACGGTTTTCAGTGAGGATATGATCTTCATATTCTCATCAGCAAAAATAAGGTTGCTGTACTTACCCATTATCTCAGCGATGATATGCTTTTTGCAGTCAAATCCCATTTCATCACGCGCATTGAAGGTAAGCTTTACAACTCGCTCAAATCCTATTTGCTCAACTGAGGCAAGTATAGCACCGTTAAGATGCTTGCGAAGAAGCATACATAACATAGGTGCCTGGGCAGGATTTTCGCGTTGAACGGACGTGAAATGAATTCTTGGGTTGCTGGAGCCACCGTTGATGAGCAAGC
The DNA here is from genome assembly GCA_045129415.1 of Eubacteriales bacterium. GTDB lineage: Bacteria > Bacillota > Clostridia > Oscillospirales > CAG-272 > SVTX01. The sequence goes on along the minus strand of JBGVJM010000108.1, from coordinate 2,774 downwards.
GCTTTCCGCCGCTTGTGGTGCGCATTTGCAATACAAGCTCGTCGCGCTCGGGCTGATATATTTTTTCAATGCGGCCGCCGCCACCTATTGCGTTTATCTCCTTAACAAGAGCGGCAAGCATACAAGCATCAAGTGCCATAATCTCACGTCCTTTCTTCAAAATATAATTTATTCTAACATATAATAAGCAAAAAATCAACCCAAACTATTGCAAATTATCTCCATTTATGATAAATTAATATCGGGAGATGATACAAGAGATGAGAGATAACGATTTTAAATATCCAATAATTCGCAGCAGGCGAAAGACCTGTGCAATTAAAGTCAAGCCTGACGGCAGCGTGATAGTATGCGCACCAATAGGATTGCCGATTTCATTTATTCAGTCGTTTGTAGACGATCATGAGGATTGGATAGCAAAAGCTACCAAGAAAATACATGAAAAAGCCAATAACAGAGTCGCTACACGCCAGCTTGATAGGGATGAAATAGATTATCTTGCGGCGGATGCCAAAAGACTTCTTCCCTCGCGCGTTGAATATTATGCAGACATAATAGGTGTTGAATATAATTGCATAACTATCCGCACGCAAAGGACGAGATGGGGAAGCTGTAGCTCAAAGGGAAATCTTAACTTTAACTGCCTTTTGATGCTGGCGCCCGAGGACGTGCAGGATTATGTGGTAGTTCACGAGCTTTGTCACCTGAAGGAAATGAACCATTCAAAAAGGTTTTGGGCTGAGGTTGAACGAGTTTTACCTGACTTTGATGCAAGCTATCAATGGCTCAAAAGACACGGCAACGAATTAATGGCACAGTTGCCCCAAAAATAAGGTCGGACATTTGGCTGTCCGACCTTTATTTTATAAGTACGTTAGAACGATAGATAATCCTTCGATTATCAAAAGATGCGCGGGATAAAATATGTAAAAAGCATATTTTAGTTTCTTACTTCCCACAGTTCCGTTATAAAATAGAAGCAACACAACGGCAATGAGAGAGAAGAATTGAAGCTCTCCCTGATTGGCGTTAATGCACAGTAAAAGAAGCCCCGCCGTAAAAAGTATCAATTCCGTAAAATGGTTATCCAAGCGCGCAAGCCATCTCGGAGCATTGACACCCTTGAAATCAAAGAAGCTAACTAAAAGTGCAAGTATTACACCGCGGAAGCCGTATTCAAGATATACGATCGAGGAAAGATAGGTGGTTGCGACTAATATTAAGAGTAAAGCTATCGCCGTCAATATGGCGAGCCCGATCTTCTTATCATTAAAGATCAGTCTTTTGATTAGTTGTAATAGGAAAATTGCCGCTATTGAAATTGAAAACGTGATAAATATGTTGCAGTATATTTCACCCTCGTATATGTAATAAAACAGTACGTAAAGTGAGCCTATTATAAATACAGTCAAAAAGCGCTGAAGCTTATTTTTAGTATATTTGCAGCCTTCGGCAATGAAATAGGCAAATAGCGGGAATGCAATGCGTCCGATCATTCGGAATATTTCTTCTCTTGGAAAGAAGACAACGCCCACGTGGTCAAACGCCATAAATATGCATGCAAGGATCTTAAGTGTTGAACCCGATAAAAAACCGATGGGGTTATATGATTTGTTTATAGTTATCATTGCTTTTCAACCTTCGCGGCATCGAGAATAAGTCTTTCAACTATATCAACGACCTTGCAAAGAGATTCAACCGATAGGAACTCAAATCGGGAATGGAAATTCTCGCCTCCCGTGCATATGTTGGGACAAGGAAGACCCATAAAGGAAAGTCTTGCGCCATCCGTACCGCCGCGGATAGGAATGATGCGCGGCTCAACACCAACTGCAAGCATTGCTGCCTTTGCGCGCTCAACCGTGTACATGTGGTCGTCAATTATCTCTTTCATGTTGTAGTAGGAGTCTTTAACGGTTGCTATACAAGAGCCTGTGCCGTATTTTGCGTTTATAATATTTGCGCAAGACAAGAAAAGCTCCTTCTTTTCGTTGAACTTTTCCTTGTCATGGTCACGAATGATGTATAACAATTCAGCACTCTCGCAATCACCCTTCATATCGCACAAATGGAAGAAGCCCTCGTACCCTTCAGTTTTTGCGGGAATTTGGTCGGCGGGAAGAAGGGAATTGAAGTCCATAGTCATAAGCTGCGCGTTTTTCATCTTGTCTTTAGCGGAACCCGGATGAATTGACACGCCAAAGAATTCAACACGTGCAGCAGCCGCGTTGAAGTTCTCATATTCGATCTCGCCAAGCGCACCGCCGTCAACGGTGTATGCATAGTCAGCACCGAATTTCTCAACGTCAAAATAGTCCGCGCCGCGTCCTATCTCCTCGTCGGGAGTAAAGCATACCTTGATGTCTCCGTGAGGTGCATTGCTCTCAATAATTCGCTCAAGTGCCGATACTATCGCGCATACTCCTGGCTTGTCATCGGCACCGAGTAGTGTTGTTCCATCGGTAACGATAAGATGATCTCCAACGTAATTATCAAGAGAGGGATATTCATCGCGACCAAGATAGATGCCTTTATGTTCATTCAAAAGAATAGGATCACCGCTATATAACACGGTTTTGGTGTTTATTGGATAATCGGGACAAGCATCGGATGTGTCAACGTGCGCAACAAGACCGAGAGTAACGGACTTGTGATCAAGATTAGAGGGAAGAGTTGCGTAGAGATAACCCTTATCGTCAAGTTCAACGTTTGAAAGCCCGAGTGAAATAAGCTCGTCGCGAAGATATATGCTCAGTACAAGCTGCTTCTCCGAG
>JBGVJM010000107.1:0-10363 GCA_045129415.1 Eubacteriales bacterium | reverse complement strand
TTACGTTCACGTGGTGTCGCTGACCAAGATACAGGAAGAGCTTGTAAAGCACTGCGAGGAGGATTATTTCACCTTGCTTTTGCGCCGATACATGATGTATATCGCATCAAAGATCGCGGCACAGCATGACAGCAAATGTCTTATTACGGGCGAATCCTTGGGACAGGTAGCTTCTCAGACCATGGAGGCGATCGCGGTGACCGAAAATGCGTCAAGCATCCCCGTGCTCCGTCCCTGCATCGGTATGGACAAGGAAGAAATAGTTGAGATCTCGCGCAAGATCGGAACGTTTGATATATCCATCGAGCCTTACGAGGATTGCTGCACGGTATTCACACCAAAGCATCCCAGAACCAAGCCCCAGCTTGAAAAGGTGCTGGTTGAGGAGAGAAAGCTCGACTTTGAGGCTCTGGCACAGGAAGCTATTGACGGCGCTTACACGATAAGAGCGCAAGCATATTGATTGACTTACGGAGGAATAAAACCATGGAACAGAAATACTACAGAATGACGGTTGCGGGACTTGAGCGCGACCTTCCCATTTGCCCCTTGAACGAAAATTTGCAGATAGCGGGCTTCGTTATTTTCGGTGATCCCGAGTTGACCACGGCTTGCTCCGAGGAGCTTCTCAAAAAGGCTCCCGAATACGACTATATGATAAGCGCGGAGGCAAAGGGTATTCCGCTCGTTCACGAGATGGCACGTCTTGACGGAAACCGCAAATACTTCCTTGCGCGCAAGGCACCGAAGCTTTATATGACGGGCGTTTTTGAGGTTGTGGTTAAGTCCATAACGACCGAAAAGGTGCAAAAGCTTTATCTTGACCGCGCGGATGCGGAGCTTATTAAGGGCAAGAAGATCCTCGTTGTGGATGACGTTATCTCCACGGGCGAGTCGCTTCGCGCCATTGAAGAGCTTGTGACAATGGCAGGCGGCGAGATATGCGGAAGAATGGCGATCTTGGCCGAGGGCGAGGCCGCCGACAGAGACGACCTTATCTATCTTGAAAAGCTTCCCTTGTTTGACAAGGACGGACAGCCCTTGGCATAATTGATATCATACGGAAAGGAATGAATAAAAAATGGCAGAATTTTTGACTAACGAAGACAAAAGAAGCTGTTATTGCGCTCAAGTCAATGAGAGCATGATCGGCGAAAAAATATGTGTTATGGGTTGGGTGCAGAGACAAAGAGACCTAGGCGCACTCATATTCATAGACCTGCGCGACAGAACGGGCATCGTTCAGCTCGCATTCGACGGCACCACTGACCGTGAGGTGTTTGATAAGGCATTCGGTTGCCGCGCGGAGTACGTGCTTTGCGTTCACGGTACGGTAAGACCTCGCGGAGAGGGCGCGGTAAATCTCAACATTCCCACAGGTAAGATCGAGATATACGTTGAGAGCATGAAGGTGCTTTCCGCGGCGCAGACACCTCCCTTTGAGGTAAGCGATTCCAAGAAGGTCAAGGACGAAACGGCACTCAAGTTCCGTTACGTAGATCTTCGCCGTCCCGAGCTTCAAAAGAACATCAAGATGCGCCACGACATTGCGCGTGTTGCAAGACAATACTACTACGAGAACGGATTTTACGAGATAGAAACTCCTATGATGATAAAGGCAACACCCGAGGGTGCGCGCGACTATCTCGTTCCGTCCAGAATCCACAAGGGAAGCTTCTATGCGCTTCCTCAGTCCCCCCAGATTTACAAGCAGCTGCTTATGCTTTCGGGATTTGACCGCTACATTCAGCTTGCCCGTTGCTTCCGTGACGAGGACCTCCGCGCTGACCGTCAGCCCGAGTTTACACAGATAGACCTTGAAATGTCCTTTGCAACCATGGAGGACATTATGTCCATGAACGAGGGCTTTATCAAGAGAGTTTTCAAGGAAGTGCTTGACGTTGAGGTAGAAACTCCCATGCAACGTCTCACCTTCCACGAGGCTATGGAGAGATACGGCTCCGACAAGCCCGATACCCGTTTCGGTATGGAGATCCAAAACATTTCCGAGACCGTAAAGAATAGCGAGTTCGTGGTATTCAAGTCGGCTATCGAGAACGGCGGATCGGTTCGTTGCATAGTTGCAAAGAACGCAGCTTCAACTCTTACCAGAAAAGAGATAGACAAGCTCACCGAGCATGCAAAGGGAATTGGTGCAAAGGGTCTCGCCTACGTAAGATGGGCGGACGAGGCTCCCAACTGCTCGTTTGCAAAGTTTATGACCGCCGAGGAGCTTGAGGCAATTTATGCCGCAGTTGGCTTTGAAAAGGGCGACGTTATGCTCATTTGCGCAGACAAGGACAAGGTAGTTCTTCCCACGCTTGGCGCGCTTCGTAACATTCTTGCAAGAAAGCTTGACCTCATTCCCGAGGGCAAGTTCAACTTCCTGTGGATCACGGAATTCCCCTTCTTTGAGTGGAACGAGGAAACACAGCATTGGGATGCTATGCACCATCCCTTCACTATGCCCCTTGAAGAGTGCCTTCCCATGCTTGAGAGCGATCCCGGAAGCGTTCGCGCAAAGTGCTACGATATGGTTCTCAACGGCACCGAGCTGCTCTCCGGCTCTATAAGAATTACCGACTGGCAGCTTCAGGAAAAGATGTTCAAGGCATTGGGACTTACTCCCGAGGAGATAGAGGCGAAGTTCGGCTTCCTCGTTGAGGCTTATAAGTACGGCGCACCTCCGCACGGCGGCTCCGGAATGGGACTTGACCGTCTTGCAATGGTAATGAGTGGCGCGGACTCTCTGCGTGACGTTCTTGCCTTCCCCAAGGTTCAGAACGCGAGCGAGCTTATGTCGGGCTGTCCCGCACCCGCGGACGCAAAGGCTTTGTTAGATTTGAGCATTGCGGTAATATCCGAATAAAGAAAAATTTGGATGCTCAAATCCAACAAGTTATGAGCGTTTCGCAGAAACGGTCATATCATAACGTTTTCCGATGCAATTATTGCATCGGAAAACTCATATCTATAAACGCTTGCTTCGCAAGCTCATAACTTTGGCGAAACGCGATATGATGCTCTTCGCGCAACTATAAGCGCTTCGCGCGTTATAAGTGTCTTCGACACGTTTTATAAAGCATTTACTTAAAACACTTTGTGAACGGAGGGAATTACAATGCCTAATAGTGTTTTGCGCACAAAATCAAAGGATTTTGCCAAAAGCATAATAATTCTTTGCCGCGTTATGAAAGAGAGAAAGGTTGAGTCGGCATTAATCAATCAGTTGATTCGTTGCGGAACTTCCATTGGAGCGAACATACACGAAGCACAATATGCGCAAGGAACAAAGGATTTCATTTCCAAGCTAGAGATTGCATTGAAAGAGTGTAATGAAAGCGAGTATTGGCTTGAGCTTTTGAGAAATACCGCGTGTATTGCAGAGGAAGAATATAAACCTTTATGTGCTGATTGTATTGCTATTAAGCGAATGTTGGTATCGTCTATAACAACGTTGAAGAACAAAAGCAAAGCTTAACAGGTTAGACTTATGATAGGAATCGAAAAATTCAAATTCAACGATAAAGAGCTTGAGTTCGGCATGCTTGAGTATTGGCAATTTCACTACTCAAACATTTATAATCTACACGACACAATAGCGGAATTCATCGTTGCCCAAGCGTTAGAAATCAATAAAGCTCAAAACGATCAGTATTGGACGTTATGGGACATATCGTATAGAGGCAAGCGAATAGAGGTCAAAGAGACCTCGTATTATCACTCCTTTAACGCTAACGGCAGCATTTCAAAACAGAGAATTTTTGGAATAAGAAAAACCAATGGTTCTTACGATTTTGAGAAAGCGGGAACGTCCGATTTTTGTCGACAAAATGACGTATACGTGTTTTGTCTAAATACGGGGTATGATGAAGAATCATCATACCCATTAAATCTAAACAATTGGGAATTTTATATTGTTCCCACCGCATTCATAAACGAAAATTGTGGTGACAACAAAACGGTTTCGTTAGGGCGTATCAAAAGCTTCGGCTTTTTGCCGCTTTGCTATAATCAAATCAAGTCTCATATCGACAGCTTGATTGATGATTCGAAAATATAGATGAATCAAAATTTTGCGATCACCTAACAAAAAAGGAGATAAGAAAATGGGAAAAATGCTTGGCGCGTTTGACAATCCCGAGGAGCTTGACCGCCCCGATCTTAATAAATGTCCCGACTGTGAGTGCTATTTTGCAGGCGACAACTGTCCTCTTTGCGGCAAAGAATGTCCCGAGGAAATGAGGGCAGGCAATCGAAAGCCTCCCAAAAAGCAACGGCACCGCAAGGGCGGCTCGGGAAGGGTTTATTTTATCGAATGGTATCACCGCTGGTGGTGCATACTGCTGGCAACCCTGTTTGCGGCACCTCTCGGTATAATTCTCATGCTTACAAGTCCGCATAAAAAGGTGTGGAAGGTAATATACACCGTGGTCGTGGTGCTTGTTGAGTTCGTAATTCCCGCGGCAACCACACTTATCTTTATGCTGATGCAATAAATCAATATTTTCAGGCGTGTTGGAAAAACACGCCTGTTTTTTTATGTAATATTTTATCAAAATTTGGCGAATGACTGTAATTTATTCTTATATTATACTTGAAAAAATATTATGGATGTGTTATAATGTAGAGTGGATAATAATAATGGCGTATTGTACCCATTTTCAAGGTAGAGGAAAATTAGAAAGCTATGAGAGTAATTCTTGCATCAAAATCGCCCAGAAGACGCGAAATTCTTGAAAATCTCGGCGTAAAATTTGAAATAATAACAGCGGATGCCAATGAGGAAAGCGATATAACCGATCCTAAGTCGCTCGTGACCGAGCTTGCCAAGCGAAAGGGAGATGCCGTTGCACAAAAGCTCGGCGCCGAAGGGAAGGACTGCCTTATAATCGCATGCGACACGCTGGTGTATGCCGACGGTGAGTTTTTGGGCAAGCCACATGATCGCGCGGATGCCGAAAGAATGCTTAAAAAGCTTTCGGGCGACCATCATTTCGTGGTCAGCGGAATATACTTAAAATACGGCGACAAATTCGTCACGGATGCCGCCTTCACAAAAGTAATTTTTGATGAAATATCAGATGCCGACCTCGGCGCATATCTCGACAGTGCCGAGCCCTACGACAAGGCGGGAGCCTATGCCATTCAGGGCTGGGCAGGTATATATATAAACGGAATTGAGGGCGACTACTTCAACGTTGTCGGACTTCCCGTCAACCTGCTTGCGAGCACTCTGAAAAAAGAGTTCAATATTGACATAACGAGTCTCAGATAAAGAAAAATCAAAGCCAAAATATGAAAGAAAGGGGGAAACGTCATGCCAAAGCACATAGGATTGGACCTTGGTACGTCCAACACAAGAATTTACGTAAAAGGCCGTGGAATAGTGCTTCGCTCGCCAACGGTAGTAACCGTTGACAAGTATGAGGACAAAGTAGTGGCGCTGGGTAGCGACGCAAAGCTTATGATAGGCAAGACCCCCGCACATATGGAGGCTTACAGACCTATACGCGACGGCGTTGTGGCGGACTTTGAGGTCGCGTCCATGATGATACACGAGCTTTTGGTAAAGACCGAGTCGCTTTCGCTCTTTAACCGTCCCGTCGTGCTTGTCAGCGTTCCCGAGTGCTGCACCGAGGTGGAGCGACTTGCCGTTGAAAACGCAATTTTCGCCGCAGGCGCAAAGGCGGTCGGCACGGTTACGTCGTCCATGGCGGCGGCGGTCGGAGCAGGACTTCGCATAAACAGTGCGCGAGGATGCATGATAGTGGATATCGGCGCAGGACTTACGCAGGTAAGCATCATAAGCTCGGGTAGCATCGTGCGCTCAAGAGCCTTGAAGCTTGGCGGAGATAAGCTTGATAACGCGATAATCAACAGTCTGCGCTCACAAAAAGACCTGTTTATAGGTCCTATCAGCGCGGAAATGCTAAAGGTAAAGATAGGCGCGGCAACCGAAAGGGCAAACCGAGGCGCAGTTGACGTCAGCGGTCGAAACGAAAAGCTCAAGTGCGCTCAAACAGTGCGCGTTGAGACGAGCGACGTTTACGGCGCTATAAATGCAGGTCTTGAGGCAATTTGCCGCACCATAATGGGTGTTTTACGCAGCGCTCCTCCCGAAATCGCAAGCGATATTTCGGAATTCGGTCTTTTGCTTGTGGGCGGCGGCGCGAATATACACGGAATTGCCGACCTTATTACGCAAAGAACGGGCTTGCGCGTAACCATCGCAAGAAGCCCTATGGACAGCGAATGCATCGGTCTCGGAAGGCTTATCGAAAAGCCGTCCATACTTGCCGACGGAATACTTTATAAAAACAGATGATCGCACGGCACTTATACGTCATATACATAGTAAAAACACCAAATCGGAGGTGTAACATTGAACAACGGTTACGATTACAACGGTCAAAACAATGACCAAAGCAATGAAAATAATCAAAAAGAAGAAATTCGCTTTGACGAATGGGAGCCAAGAAACCCCTATTCTGGCGGATACAGCTCGGATGTTAATTACGGCGCGTATAACGGCTGGACGGAGCCTCCCGTTCTCATAGACGAGGCGGAGCACAAAAGTAATTTCTCGCGTATAGGCTTTGGATTTGCGCTCTTTACACTCATTTCCACGGTGGCGGCGCTCCTGATACAAATAATAACCCAAAACATAGCGCCCGAATTTTGCGAAACCTCTTTATTTCTTAATTTGGTATCTCCCGTCGCGCTCTATATATTTGCTTTACCCGCCCTGCTTATACTTCTCTCGGGCGTTGAGGCAAAGGCTCCCGAAAAAAAGCCGCTCGGCATTGGCAGGTGGTTCTTGTTCTTGCTTGTTGGCTTTGGAGTCATGTACATCGGTGCCATTATAGGCAACACGGTAATGGATTATTTCTCGGAATTGATGGGATACGATTACAGCAACGCGCTGGAAGACATAGTTGACGAGAATCACATCTGGATAACTGCAATATTCACCGTTATAGTTGCGCCCATTGGTGAGGAATTCGTATTCCGCAAGCTTTTGATGGACAGAACACAAAAGTACGGCGGCGCAGTCTCCGTTCTCATCTCGGCAATAGTTTTCGGTCTTATGCACGGAAACTTCTATCAGTTCTTCTATTGCTTGGGACTTGGACTTATACTCGCTTATATCTATCACAGCACGGGAAGACTTTTGCCCTGTATTCTTTTGCACGCGTCAATAAATCTTGTCGGAAGCGTTGTTCCCACTCTGCTTTCGCCCGTTCTTGACGCTATCGAGAGCATTGATCTCGAAAACGTAGATGCAACGGCACAATTCCTTGCCGCCAACGTCGGCGGAATACTCGCCGCTTTGGCATTTTCACTGTTCGTCTATGCGGCAATGGCGGCGGCAGTTATAATACCCATAGTAATGCGCAAAAAAATAAAGCTCAGCGCACCCGAGGTTGCCATTCCTCGCAAAAGAGCTATTGCAATAATAGTTGCAAATGCGGGAGCCATTGTTTTGCTGGCGCTTTATGCCCTTGAATTCGGGCTTTCGCTTATACCCGCATAAAATTTCAATAAACTAAAACGAAGGAGGAGCTTATGAACAAAAAGAACAAGGCCCTCCTTCGCCTTTTTGCAGTCGGTGCTGTATTCTTGGCGGTATGTATTGTGTTCGTGGTACGAATGATAAATATCGCGTCAAGCTCAACGACCGACAGAATTGAAACGGGCACTTATAAAAGGCAGGAAATCATCTATGCCCAGCGCGGCGAGATATACGACCGCAACGGAAACAAGCTCGTTTATAACAAATACACGTACGATCTGGTGCTTGACTACGATGCCATGGCGGCAACTCAAGCACAAAGAAACCATGACATTTTAAAGCTTCTCGAAGCCATTAAGGCTACGGGCAACAGCAACAAGATAAGCCAGGAAAGCTTTCCCTTTGACGGAACGTATCCGAATTACACGTACACGGCGGAGGCTCGCGACGGCAAGAGCAACGTTTATTACCGACTTTTGAAGCGCATAGCCGAAAATGAGCTTGAGGCGGACTCGGGAAAGCCCAAAAATGAGCTTACCGTATCGCATCTTGACTCGTTTTACAAGAGAAATCCCGATGCATTCCCAACGGAAGGCGAGATCCTTGATTGGTATCTTACAAAATATAAGCTTCTCGACGAGGAAGGAAATGCAGTCTTCTCGCCTTCCGATATGGACAAGCTCATCCGCATGCGATACGATATGGAAACGAAGGATTTTTCGGTATACAACAGATATACCGTGATAGTTGACGTTGACATGCCGTTTATGAGCTATATCGAGGAACTGTCGATCGCAGGAACGGATTTTGCGACAAACGCGACAAGGCAGTATGCTTATCCCGGATATGCTTCCCACATTTTAGGTCAGCTCGGAAAAATAACCGAGGATAGCTGGCCCTATTATCAGTCCTTGGGCTACGACATGAACGACCTTGTCGGTCTTAACGGATGTGAGCAGGCGTTCGAGTCCTATTTGCGCGGTCAGGACGGCATACGCCAAATAACCGAGGATAAGGACGGAAATATATTAGAAAGCAAAATATTGAAGCCTGCGGTGGCAGGCAAGGACGTTTATCTTACCATAGATATAGAGCTTCAGATAGCCGCAGAGGACGGACTCAAACAAAATATAGAAGAAAATCTTTCAAGCGCGGAGGCGGGTGCAATATGCGCGATGGATCCCAATAACGGAGAGATATTGGCGCTTGCATCCTATCCTACGTATGACCTTTCTACCTATAATAAGGACTACGAGGCTCTTGCCAAAAATCCCGCAAAGCCCTTTCTTAACAGAGCGCTCAATGAAATATATGCCCCCGGCTCCACCTTCAAGGTCGGAATAGCGGCGGCAGGAATAAGTAGCGGTCACGTAACGTCAGGAACGTCGCTCAACTGTTCCGGAATCTATACGTACTATCCGGACTATCAGCCCAAGTGCCTGGGTGTTCACGGCAGCGTAAACGCGGCATATTCCTTGCAGGTGTCATGTAACTGCTATTATTACGAGCTTGGTCGTCGCATGGGCATTGATCTTATGAACGAATATTGCCACGCGTACGGCTTCGGTCAGCACACGGGTATTGAGCTTGGCGAGAAGACGGGTATTCTCGCAGGCCCCGATTACAGAAACGAAAACGGACTGCCTCACTGGGCGGCAGGAAACACCATTTCCGCGGCAATAGGTCAGTCCGATAACAGCGTAACGCCGCTTCAGCTCGCATCTTATATCGCAACCGTAACAAACGGCGGTACAAGATACTCGGCTCACCTTTTAAAAGAGGTAAGGGAATATGGCTCGGGAAGGATCGTTTACAGCTCCGAGCCCGAAATACTCAACACGGTCGAGCTGAGCGATGACGCGCTTTATGCGATAAGGCGCGGAATGAAAAACATGATCCAGGCATCTCCCACACTTTCGGGCTATTTTGCCGACGTCCCCGTAACCGTTGGCGGAAAGACGGGAACGGCACAGCGCGGCGGAGACAAGCTTGATAACGGTCTTTTCGTTTGCGCGGCACCTTATGATAACCCCAAAATAGTAGTTTCGTCGGTCATTGAATCCTCGGGAAGCGGCGCGCTTTCGACCTACGCGGCATCCAGAGTCGTGTCCGAATACTTTAATTAAAATTATCAAGTAAACATACAAGGAGCAAAGCATCATGAACAGGAAGCACTTATCTTTAACGATTGCCGTTGTGACAATGCTTTTGGTATTGTCAATGGCATTGTCGTCGTGCGTAGTTCCGCCCGCGAGTGAGACAACCGAAGGAACAAGCGAGCAGACCACGGAGCAAACTACGCAAACCTCCGAAACGACAAAGCACGAAACAACGGAAACCGAGACAGAGTCATCCGCGGAAACGACCGGGGAAACGACGGAAACTCTCACGGAATCCTCCGAAGAAGGAACCACGGAAAGCTCAACGGAATCGTCAATCGACACAACGGAAACCGTGACCGAGTCATCCGAAGGCACCTCCGAGGATATAACGGAATCCGACACCGAGCCGTCCTCTGAAACAACCGAGAAAGCTACGGACAGCGAACCCACAGAAACAACGGTTGAAGCAAATCATGAGACGACTGAGACCGATACCGAAAGCGAAACCTATACTGAGACTGAAATCAATACCGATACCGAAAGCGAAACCAAATACAATCCCGAAACCGACACCGAGCCTTGCTACACGATAAGCATTGAAGGCATGGAGCCCGTGATCACCGCACCCGGTGGAGAATACGTCTTGAAAGCTCCCGAAAAGGACGGATACATCTTTATCGGTTGGGTTGCCGCAAGCGGAGAACCCTTTGCCGCACAAGGCGTTATCGGCAGTAACGTATCTATT
>JBGVJM010000106.1:0-2270 GCA_045129415.1 Eubacteriales bacterium | reverse complement strand
TCTCTCGGTCGGGCTTCATCATAAACATTCCCCAATATATCCAAAAGAACATATAGTTCCACAAGGACAAGCTTATTTGCATAGGAACTATCCAAAGGATCAAAAAGGTAAACATAAGCACCTTTTTATCGCCCTTGAGCTTTCTTATAGACAGTGCGCTGACAACTATCATTATGCAGAAGAACACCAATGCAAATACTCCGGATGAGGAAAGCACCTCAAGCATAACGTTATGAGGATACTTGCCGGTCTCATTTTGAAATGTTCCTATTCCGATTCCGAAAATAGGACTGTCCTTAAACGCCAATATAACATCATCCCAGATATTGGTTCTCGAGGCAAATATTCTATCGGGAGACTTATAAAGCATCTCCTTTAACGTATTCAATGAATAACTGCTGACGCCAAGCGTCTTTGCCAATGATACCGCAAGCTCAAGGAGCTGAAATCTGAGCGCCACTACCAAACCCGCCAACGCGGAAAGTCCCAAAATAGCACCCGTTGCTTTTTTGTTATACTTTATCTTTCTCATCATGAGGAAGAAAAGCACAAACAAAACAACTGCGGTCAGAGGTGAGCCCTTGTTGGTATTGATCAGCATATCCACAAAGAATACCGCCGTTGCTATCAAGCCCCACTTTTTTTCATAGTAAAGCCATATCACAACGCTTGCGGCAAACGCGGGAAGCAGGTGGTTAAAGCCAAGAGGCATATATCCACCCGACCATTTAAATCCGACAAATGGATCAAGCAAAAACAAAGCTCCCTGCAAAACTCCGATATAGGACCAATACTTCAGCACCTTGGAATAATCCCTTACGTTAATTAGCAAAAAGATCGGTATAACTCCGTAGATTATGAAGTTGTATATGTGTTGATATACGACTGCATTTCCTGCGAACAAAACGTTAAAGCCCAAAAATGCCGCCATCAGCAAGAAAAATGCAATAAATCTCAACAAATTCGTGAAATTCAAGTCGCCTATGTTTGTAAAAATATAGACAAGCAGAATCACTGCGGCGATCATAAGCAGCACAAGAGTTGACAGTCCGCCAACCGCCGTTGTTACAGGCTTTGCCAAGGAAAACGCGAAGCAATACAGCGCAAAAAGAAATTCCGCCGTTGACTTGCGCTTTACGTTCAACCCATTAGTCATCTTTTTATCCTCTTAAACGCGTATCTTACAAGATCGGCGTTGAATTTCAACGGCATCTTCTTTACGCTTCTCCAATATACTCTCAAAGCTCCGCCAAGCTTTTTTCTCTTTAAGTAGCTCAAAAACATACTTCTGTTTCTATACGACCAGATATCCTTTTTAGCTCCACGTCTCGCCTTTTCGCATGCTTCTATCATGTCGGGATAGCTATTGAGATAGAAAAGAGTCAGCTCCTCAAATCTTTCGGGATTTCCCTCCGCATTGCTTCTGTCCGAAATATCAAACTCAACCAAGACCTCGGGCACAAAGCCGATAGTTCCGCCACAGCGGAAATAACGGAGCATAAACGCTGCCTCCTGATGCCTTTTGAATGTGACGTCCCATCCACCGCATTCAAGCGCATCGCGGCGCCACATCATAATAACGTTGGTATAGATGAGCTGGCTTCCGCTAAGTATCTCAAAGGACAAATTGCCCTCCTTGCCGTCAAGGAAATCGCTGTTTTTTCTGCGCCAACCGCAATAAACCGCATGATATTCGGGGTTTTCAATCAAAAACTTGACCTGCTTTTCTATCTTTGTGGGCAAGAACCAATCGTCATCGTCAAGAAAGCAAACTATCTCGCCATCCGCAGACTCTATGCCCGTATTTCTTGCAACCGAGCCGTTCATATTCTTCTCGTGGCAAACGTATTTAACGCGCACATCACCCGCATACTGCTCCATCATTTTTGAAGTAGCAGAGCGCCACTCAGTATCGGGATTGTTGTCGTCCACAACGACTACCTGAACCTTCGTGTAGGTTTGCGCCAATACAGATGCGATGGCACGCGGAAGCATGTCCGATCTTTTGTACGTGGGAATGACCACACTTACCAAGTAATTTTCAACCATTGTATATTAATCAACCTTTCAAATACCGTTTCTTGCCCTCGTTCATAAGGCGCACTGCCTTGAGAATAGAGACATTCTTCTTATATCTCTTATACTTTCTTATGGCAAATTGCCATATCAAAAGATGGGTAAACGGAGTTTTCATTGCAGCAAATGCTGCGCCTCTTCCAATAAAATAAGCTTCATTAAAGCCCTTGAACCATGTGGAATCTCCAATGTGG
>JBGVJM010000105.1:0-6505 GCA_045129415.1 Eubacteriales bacterium | reverse complement strand
GGGCTTGGAAAATCCGCAAGCCTCGTCATGACAAACAAGCATCTGCTGCTTGCCCTTCTTTACGTAGAGATTCTTTCCGCAATCAGGACACTTTTCCTCTACGGGCATATCCCACGACGAGAAATCGCACTTGGGATAGTTTTCACAGCCGTAGAACACGGTCTTGCTCTTGCTGTATCTTACAACTATCTTGCCGCCGCACTTGGGACAAGGAACTCCGACCTCTTTAACTCTCTGCTTGGTAAACTTGCAAGCAGGATAGTTTGCGCAAGCGTAGAAGCTGCCGAACTTACCGTTACGAAGCACCATATCGCCGCCGCACTTCTCGCACTTCATATCCTCGGCAATAACGAGCTTCTTTTCCGCCTTTTCCTCCACCTTTTCCTCTACCTTTTCCTCTTCGGCATCCATAAGCTCTACCTTATTGTCAACCAAAGGCTTGGTGTTGCGGCACTTGGGGAAGTTGGGGCAAGCGGCAAACTTACCGAACTTACCGTTCTTGACTACCATGCGGCTTCCGCACTTGTCGCAAATAATATCGGTCTCCTCGGCGGGAACCTCGATATTCACGTTACCGAGCTTATCGGTTGCAACGTCAAGCTGGCTTGAAAAATCTCCCCAGAACTCCGAGAGCACGTTGACAAGCGACTGCTCGCCCTTTTCAATTGCGTCAAGCTTATCCTCCATATCGGCGGTAAACTTGTAGTCAACGACCTTTGCAAAGTTCTCGCACATGATCTTGGTGGTTATCTCGCCGAGAGCGGTGGGAACCAGCATTTTCTTATCGCGCTTTACGTAATTGCGCGCAATTATCGTGGTTATGATGGGCGCATAGGTGCTGGGTCGTCCGATTCCCTTTTCCTCAAGGAACTTGACCAAGGACGCCTCGTTATATCTCGGCGGAGGCTCGGTAAAGTGCTTGGTGGGATCGATATAATCGGTCCTCAGTGCCTCTCCTACCGAAAGCTCGGGGATCTTTACGTTCTTCTGCTCCTCAATATCCGCACCGCGACGCGAGCTGACGCCCTCGTCAGCGCTCTCCTCGTAAACCGCCATATATCCCTGGAAGGCTACGGTGTATCCGCCCGTGCGGAATACGTAGCCTGCACACTCAACGTCTACCGTGAGCGTAGAAAGCTCGGCGGACTCCATCTGGCTTGCCACAAAGCGCGCCCAGATAAGTCTGTACAGCTTGAACTGATCGGCAGTAAGGTACTGCTTTATCTTTTGAGGCTCAAGCGCTACGTTTGAGGGTCTTATAGCCTCGTGCGCGTCCTGAATTCCCGATTTTGACTTGAATACGCGGGGCTCGTCGGTGTTATACTTATCGCCGAACTTTTCCGCGATATATGCTCTTGCCGCATCCTGCGCCTCGGCGGATATGCGGAGCGAGTCGGTACGCATGTAGGTGATAAGACCCTGCACGCCGCCGTTTTCGCCGCCTACGTTGATACCCTCGTAAAGCTCCTGCGCGATCTTCATTATCTTTTGAGATCCGAAGCCGAGCTTGCGGTATGCCTCCTGCTGAAGCGTGGAGGTGGTAAACGGAGGTGCGGGAAGCTTATGGCGTGTGGAGCGCTTAACATCGGTTACCTTGAACTCGCCGCCCTTTATCGCGTCCACTATCCTTTGAGCCTCAGACTCGGACGAAACGTCTATTCTACCCTTCTTGTCTCCAAAGAAATGAACTACAAACGACTTGCCGCTCTCGTTTTCAAGCGTTACGTCTATGTTCCAATACTCCTCGGGCACAAAGCTGTTTATCTCCTCCTCGCGCTCAACGAGTATTCTCGTTGCAACGGACTGAACGCGTCCTGCCGAGAGTCCGCTCTTGACCGTTTTCCAAAGCAACGGAGAGATCTTATAGCCAACTATTCTATCAAGTATTCTTCTCGCCTGCTGAGCATCAACAAGGCTCATATCTATGTTACGGGGATTCTTTATGGACTGCTTTACCACGCTCTTTGTAACCTCGTTAAAGGTCACGCGCATGGTCTTTTCCACGGGAATTCCCAAAACGTTTGCAAGATGCCATGAAATTGCCTCTCCCTCGCGGTCAGGGTCGGTTGCGAGGAATATCTTATTTGCGTTCTTTGCCTCTTTCTTGATGTCCTTGATTATGTCGCCCTTGCCTCTGATGTTGATGTAGTGCGCCTCAAAGCCGTTCTCTATATCAACTCCGAGCGAGGACTTGGGAAGGTCACGAAGGTGACCAACCGTTGCTATTACCTTATAATTGGAGCCAAGATAGCTCTTTACCGTATTTGCCTTTGAAGGCGACTCCATTATTACGAGATTTGCCATTTAACCGTATATATCCTTTCAAGTGTTCGGCTTGCGCCGTCTTTTATTTACAAAATTATTTTCTCATGTATATCGCGCCGGGAAGCGATACCACAAGTCCCTTTATTTCAAGCACCGTAAGTGCCGACATCACCTCTCCGAGCTTTAGTCCCGTATGTGTGGTAAGTCGGTCAACGGTAACGGGAAAGTCCAGAGGAATTTCGTCAAACACCAAGCGTTGCTTTTCGCCAAGTGACGCAAGTGCCGCCTGACTGTTATCCGTTTCCTTCTCCCAAGGCTTACCGTTAGCCATTATTGCCCTTTCGTACGCGCTTTCCTGCTTGACCGTCTCCGGCTTAGCGCCGCCTTCGGGCTTTTTGTCGGGAGCCGCGCTCTTATGGACGCGAGGCTTTGCTTCTTGCTTTGGCATTTCAGCCTTTGGGGCGAAATCCTTCGCAAGTCTCATGCCCAAGCGCGTAAGCACCGACACGTCAAGTGCCGAGCGCTCCTCGGACGCGTACATTCGGCTCAGGTTGAGCCTGTCCTTATACGCAAAGGTGTAATTCTTAACTATGTCCTTTCCGCAAAGCACCGCCTGCGCTCCGTCACGTATCAAGCTATTAGTGCCCGACGAATTGACGGAACCGATATTTGATGGCACGGCATATATGTCTCTACCCTGCAATATCGCACATTTGGCGGTTATCATTGCGCCGCTGCCTATGTCGGCATCAACCACAACGGTCGCCTGCGAAAGTCCGCTTATTATTCTGTTTCTTATTGGAAAATGTGAGCCTCTTGGCTCGGTTCCGGGAGCAAATTCACTGAGGATCACTCCGTTTTGTCTTATCTTTTCTTTAAGTATTCCGTGCTCCTTGGGATATATCTCGTCCACTCCGCAGCCAAGAACGGCAACCGTCCTGCCGCCTGCCTCAATGCTCGCAGCCGCCGCAACGCCGTCTATTCCAAGCGCCATGCCGCTGACAACAAAAGCACCCGAGGATGCTACCTCATAGGCTATTTTATACGCGGCTCCCATTCCGTATTCACTCATTTTGCGAGTGCCGACGATGGAAACAAACAGTCCCTTATTGAAATCGGGCAGTATTCCCTGATAATATAGGACGGCAGGAGGATTGCTTATTGAGCGAAGGGCTAAAGGATATCTCGGATCATCATAGCACAAGATTCCTATCTTACGCGCCTGACAAAACGCGATTATTTGATTGGCATCGTCCAAGCGCTTGTCACACAGGTCCTCCGCCAGGCGCTCGCTTGCGCCCTCATCGGTATAGGTATCAAAATCCGCCTCGTATACGTTTTCGATCGAGCCCATTCGCTCAACCAGCGCCGCCATCTCGGCATTTCCCGCGCCGCACTTTTGTGCCAGCCATATCCACAATGCTAAGTTCTTCATACCATACCTCCTCTACCGTTATCTTTTCAATGCTTGCCGAAGAATTCCCAGCAAAGCACCGCCGCCGCAGTTGCGGCATTAAGTGACTCCACGCCGTCCGACATGGGAATATAAACGCTGCCCGTGCAGGCGTCTATCACCTCTTTTGTAAGTCCGTGTCCCTCGTTGCCGATGACAACACAGTCGCCCGACAAAAGCTCAAGGTCTCCGAGCCTTTGCGCTTGGCGGTCAAGTGCCGCGGCAAAAACTCGCCTGCCGCCACCCCTTAGCGCGCATATCGCGTCGGATACCGAATCGACTCTGTCTATCTTCATGGAAAACAACGCGCCCATGGACGCGCGAACCGCCTTTTGATTGTAAATGTCGGCGCAATCGCGACTCATGACTATTCGGTCGACCGAAAATGCCGCCGCGGCTCTTACGATCGCTCCCACGTTTTGAGGATCGCGCACCGATTCAAGCAAAAGCACGCGCTCGCCCTCGCAGGTGCCGATATCGCCGCCCTCAAGCTCTCGGTGTCTTTCTTCGTCGTATGCAACGACGGCGATAACGCCCTCGGGAGCCTGCTCCTCGGAAAGCTTGTCAAACACGCTCTCCGACACGGTGAGTATTCGCGCGCCCGATTCAAGAATATCCACGCCGTAAAGCGCCATAGCCTTTTGCAAAACGCCATCCCTTTGCGCGTCGCACAAAAGCAGCGTATCTATCGTCGCCCCGCGACTTATCGCCTCGGCGCAAAGCTTTACTCCGTCTATTCTGTAAAGGCGCAGCCTTTGTCTCATCTTACGCTCGGAAAGGCCTCGCGCCATGGAAACGTATTGATTTTGACTTGACGTAATAACTGTGTCCGACATGGCACCTCTCCTCTCCGTTTTTAACAAATTATCCCTTATTTTTTTGTTTGATTTGACGTGTGATTTCAGGGTAAGATCACACCCGTTTTTGCCCGTTTTGAATTTTTTCCTTCATTATATTATATCCAAAAAATTACTCTTTTGTAAAAAATTGAAGGATTTGAGCTGTTTTGAGTCGCTTTTTCGGGGCAAAAATTGTCCTTTTGAGGCAAATTAAAATGTGCCTATCTATGACAAAAACCCCGTTTCCGTACGGGGTTTTTATTCAAAGAAATTAAAGCGCAGCCTTTGCCTGCTCTACGAGAGCAGCGAATGCAGCCTTGTCGGAAACTGCAAGCTCAGCGAGCATCTTTCTGTTGAGAGTGATGCCTGCCTTCTTGAGGCCGTTCATAAAGGTGGAGTAGTTCATACCGCAAACCTTTGCCTGAGCGGAGATTCTGGTGATCCAGAGTCTTCTCATATCTCTCTTCTTGAGCTTTCTACCTGCAAATGCATAGTTACCGCTCTTCATTACCTGCTGCTTAGCCATCTTGAAGTGCTTAGACTTTGCACCCCAGTAGCCCTTTGCAGCCTTCAACATTTTATTTCTTCTCTTGCGCGTCATCATAGCGCCCTTGATTCTTGCCATTTTCTATTCTTCCTTTCTCAAATTTCAAATTACGTTAATTACTTCTGGATGAGTGTTCTGATGTTGCCTGCCATTGCCTCGCTCATGATAGCGCCTGTGCGAAGGTGTCTCTTTCTCTTCTGAGTCTTAAGACCGAGGTTGTGGCGGTGATGACAGTGGTTCATCTTTACCTTGCCGGTACCCGTAACTGAAAATCTCTTGGCAGAAGCCTTATGTGTCTTGACTTTTCCCATTTTTGTATTCTCCTTATGCTTAAAAAATTACTTATTATTTAGATGCCTTTTGCGTGATAGGGCTTATAACCATGCTGAGAAGTCTTCCGTCAAGCACGGGCTTCTTATCAACGTTACCAACCTCCGAGCACGCCTCGGCAAACTTTTCGATTATCTCGCGACCGATCGCCATGTGGCTCATCTCGCGTCCGCGGAATCTCATAACAACGCGAACCTTATTTCCGGACTCAAGGAATTTTACTGCGTGTCTTGCCTTGGTCTCAAAGTCGTGCGTGTCGATTCTGGGGGAGAGCTGGATCTCCTTGAGCTCAACGGTCTGCTGCTTTTTCTTTGCTTCCTTTTCGCGCTTTTCACGATCGAAGCGGTACTTACCGTAGTCCATTATCTTGCAAACGGGGGGATTGGACTGCGCAGACATAAGAACAAGATCAAGTCCCTTGTCGTATGCTATTTTGAGTGCCTTATCCGAGCTCATTATACCGAGCTGCTCACCGTCATCCGCGATAACTCTTACTTCCTTGTAGTCGATAGCCTCGTTAATGAGGGTATCCTTTGTGTTGTTTGCTGCTATGGTTCCATACCTCCATAAAATTTATGTAACGCGCCCGACGAACAAAAAAACGCCGGACACAAAGCGTCCCGCGCGCACTCCGCCCAATTATCGCAAAAGGCGGAAAATATTGACCCACGCTCATAAATTTACGGGGTGGAAGCGGAACTTCTCTTTGTTACGGGTAACATTATAGCATATCAAAATCCATTTGTCAAGGTTTTTTTGAAAAAAGTTCTAATGTTTTTAAAAAAGCACGGTGGGAGCAGATTCGGAGTCGTGATGCAATTCAAGATAACAAAAAAGAGAGACCAAACGTCTCTCTTATTTGTTATGGTGCACCTTCAGGGACTCTGAACCATAACGTGCGCTGAGGCTTTTGTTTTCCGTTCGTTCTCTTAGCGCACGTGGAATCCCACCGCAAGCGGTGGAAGCGGGTTCGAGATATAAAGTCTACAAGATAAAACAAAAGGCTGTGCCTTTGGACACAGCCTTTTGTTTTATGGTGCACCTTCAGGGACTCGAACCCGGGACCCACTG
>JBGVJM010000104.1:0-11079 GCA_045129415.1 Eubacteriales bacterium | reverse complement strand
ATATCCGACAGGTCCGATCGGCAGGCAATAAGCTTGCCAACCGTAAATCTTGTCATTCCGAATAAATATATTCTATCCTTAAGCTCTCTCAAAGTGCCTCTCCGCCGTCACCGTTTAATTTACCGTACCATTATATTACATTCTTTGGCATTTGTCAAGCAATTACAATGCGCATTATGCGCGTTTCCCTTGTGTTTTAAGGCTTTTTAACTGTAAAAAAATTTTTTTGATTTTTTTTGAAAAAGGTATTGACAAAGCATTTTCGGTGTGATATAATCAATGTGTACCAAAAAGGTAGACATTGAAAACGGAGGCAAGAACGGATATGCGAGTGACGCAAGAAGCCGATTACGCCATACGCATTTGTCTGATACTCGACAAGCTTTCGGGCAAGGTCGGGGCAGCTCAGATAGCGGACGTTGCCTGTATCACTCCCAAAATTGCACTCAAGGTGCTAAGGAAGCTTTCGGAGGCAGGCATAGTCAAATCCTACAAGGGTGCGCAGGGTGGCTACGAGCTTGTAAAAGACGGCTCAGAGCTTCGCATATTGGAGTTGATCGAGCTTATCGACGGGCCCGTCTGCATCTCCAAGTGCCTTGACTGTGAGCACAACTGTTCCAGAAACCCCTGCAAGACCGACTGTAAGATGCATATCGCGTTTGGTGTCATCAATGAAAAGCTAATTGAAAATCTCGGACTTATAACGGTTCGTATGCTGCACGACGAAAGCGTCAGCCACGCCGATATAGCCGATATTATAAAAAATTAAAATTTAAAAATTATTTATTTACTTAAAAGGAGAATTTAATTATGAAAAAGTTTGTATGTCCTGTATGTGGTTACGTTCACGAGGCTGATGAGATGCCCGCTGATTTCAGATGCCCTGTTTGTAAGGTTCCCGGTTCTAAGTTCAAGGTAATGGATAACTCCAAGCTCGCTGCTGAGCACGAGTATGGCATCTATGCTAAGACCGTTAAGAACAACCCCGATATTTCCGAGGAAGACAAGCAATACATCTTCGAGCAGCTCATGGCTAACTTCACAGGCGAGTGCTCTGAGGTTGGTATGTACCTCTGCATGGCAAGAATCGCACACAGAGAGGGCTACCCCGAGATCGGTCTTTACTGGGAAAAGGCAGCTTACGAGGAGGCTGAGCACGCTGCAAAGTTTGCAGAGCTTCTCGGCGAGGACCTCGAGCCCAACATGAAGGCTACAACCAAGGAAAACCTTGCATGGCGCGTTGACTGCGAATTCGGTGCAACACAGGGTAAGTTTGACCTTGCAGCATGCGCAAAGAAGAACGGTCTTGACGCTATCCACGACACCGTTCACGAGATGGCTCGCGACGAAGCAAGACACGGTAAGGCTCTCAAGGGTCTCCACGACAGATACTTCAAGGGCTGATAATCATAAACTAAATGGGCGGCGGCACCAAGGCGCCGCCCTACATGGAGGAGCCAAGCGGCACTTTAACAATGTTCGGTGGTGCGAGTCCATCGTTCTCCACTAAATTTGAAATTGATGAAAAGGGAGCTTGTTATGAACGATAAAATAAAAACCCTGCTCAACGAGCAGATCAACAAGGAGCTTTACAGCGCATACCTTTACGTTGACATAGCAAATTACTACGACGAGCTTGATCTCGACGGCTACGCTAATTACTATATGATTCAAGCGCAGGAGGAGCGCGATCACGCGCTTCTGTTTATGAAATATATGCAGAACAACGGCTACAAGGTCACTCTCGAGGCAATTGCAAAGCCCGACAAGACGTTTGAGGGTGTTATAGGTCCTCTCGAGGTTGCGGCAGAGCATGAAAGATACGTCACAAGCCTCATCAACGCCATCTATCACGAGTGCTACGAGGCAAGAGACTACCGCACAATGAAATTCCTCGACTGGTTCGTTGACGAGCAGATGGAGGAGGAAGACAACGCCGACTCCATGATCAATCGCTACAAGCTTTTCGGCAGTGACCCCAAGGGTCTGTACGCACTCGATCAGGAATACGCGGGCAGAGTCTATACCGCCCCCAGCCTTGTTCTCTGATAAAACAAGTCAATATTAACTTCCCCGCCGCGAATAATCAGGAACGGCATCGGGAAGAATTACAAAATAATAAAAATTTTAAATTTGAAAGGAAATTACAACTATGAAATACGTTTGCCCCTGTGGATATGAATACGACCCCGCACTTGGTGATCCCGATAACGGCATCGCTCCCGGCACGGCTTGGGAGGACGTTCCCGAAGATTTCGAGTGCCCCGTTTGCGGTCTCGGCAAGGACGCTTTTGAGGTTGAGGAGTAATTCATTTAATTGAACAACGTTTAAACACCAAAGAGCAGGGTTTTTCCCTGCTCTTTCTCTATTAAAAGCTATTGATATGTATGGCTTTTTGTGATATAATAAACCATACCGGCACGACAGTCAAAAATTGTCTTTATGATATAATACAGTTAGTACAACGGCGAAAGGAGACTTGACCTTGAACATATTACACATCAAATACGCGGTTGAGGTGGCAAAGTTGGGATCGCTCAATAAGGCAGCGGAAACACTTATGGTCGCACAGCCCAATATCAGCCGCTCAATTAAAGAGCTTGAAGCCGATCTCGGAATTAAAATATTCAAGCGCACCTCAAAGGGTATGACGCTCACTCCCGACGGCGAGGAGTTTATGGACTATGCGCAAGACATTCTCCACCGAATAAGAAAAATGGAAAGCGCCTACAAGGACGGCTCGCATAAAAAGCGCCGTTTTTCCGTTTCCGTGCCCCGCGCGTGCTATATCTCCGCGGCTCTTGCCGAATTCTCCAAAAATATAGGCGGCGGCGACGTTGAGATATACTACAAGGAGACCAACTCCAAAAAGACCATCAAAAAGCTTTTGGAAAACGAATACAAGCTCGGCATCATCCGCTACGCCGAGAGCTACGAAAAGTATTATCAGGTAATGCTTGAAGAAAAGCGTCTGGCAAGCGAGGTAATTTCCGAGTTCTCTTACGTTCTCATCATGAGCCGAAACAATCCGCTTGCCACAAAGGAAACCATAACCTATGACGATCTTTCTTCATACATTGAGATAGCTCACGCCGACCCTTATGTCCCCACGTTGCCTATGTCAAAGGTGTTCCGAGAAACGCTGCCCGACAATATCCGCCAGCGCATCTTCGTTTTTGAACGGGCAAGCCAATTTGATCTGCTTTCCGAAAATCCGAAAACCTTTATGTGGGTATCCTCGGCTTCCCCGCAGATTCTTGACAGATACGATCTCGTTCAGCGTACCTGCGAGGGAAACAAGAAAACGTACAAAGACGTTCTCATATATCATCAGGGATACAAGCTCACAAGGCTTGACCGAGCATTTATTGATGCGCTTTACAGCTCCAGAAAGAGATTTCTCGGAAAATAAACTAAAAAAACGACTTTGCTCTCGGCAAGGTCGTTTTTCGGTTATATCAAAAGCGATAACAAGGATATAAAAAATTGGTTATTCACAACATTTATGATATATGCTATAATAATGCCGCAATCAAAAATTCTATACAATTAAGGAGAAAAAATATGGCACGTTTTACTTTGCCTCGTGATCTTTATCACGGTAAGGGAGCTCTTGAGGCTCTTAAAACACTCAAAGGAACTCGCGCAATGGTTTGCGTTGGCGGCGGTTCTATGAAAAAGTTCGGTTTTCTTGACAAGGTAGTTGAATACCTCAAGGAAGCAGGAATGGAAGTTGAACTTGTTGAAGGAATCGAGCCCGATCCTTCCGTTGACACCGTTATGCGCGGTGCTGAGGCTATGGCTAAGTTCCAGCCCGACTGGATCGTGGCTATCGGCGGCGGCTCGCCCATCGATGCTGCAAAGGCTATGTGGATCAAGTACGAGTATCCCGAGATCACTTTTGAAGAAATGTGCGTTGTATTCGGTATCCCCGAGCTTCGCAAAAAGGCACGCTTCTGCGCTATTCCCTCCACTTCCGGAACGGCTACCGAGGTTACCGCATTCTCCGTTATTACTGACTACAAGAAGGGTATCAAGTATCCTCTCGCTGACTTCGAGATCACTCCCGACGTTGCAATCGTTGACCCCGAGCTTGCAGAGACTATGCCTAAGAAGCTCACCGCTCACACCGGTATGGACGCTATGACTCACGCAATTGAGGCATACGTTTCTACTTGCAACTGTGACTTCACCGATCCTCTCGCTATCGGCGCTATCAAGATGATCCAGGCTAACCTTGTTGATTCCTACAACGGCGATATGACAAAGCGCGCTTCCATGCACAACGCTCAGTGCCTTGCAGGTATGGCTTTCTCCAACGCTCTTCTCGGCATAGTTCACTCCATGGCTCACAAGACTGGTGCCGTATTTGAGGACCTCGGCGCGCACATCATTCACGGTGCTGCTAACGCTATGTATCTCCCCAAGGTTATCGCGTTCAACGCAAAGGATGAGACCGCTAAGAAACGTTACGGCGTGATCGCTGACGAAATGGGACTTGGCGGCGCTAACGACGATGAGAAGGTTGCTAACCTTATCGCTTACCTCCGCGGAATGAACGACGCGCTCAACATTCCTCAGTGCATCAAGAACTACGGTCTTGACAGCCTTCCCTGCGAAAACGGCTTCGTTCCCGAGAACGTATTCCTCGAGAGACTTCCCGAGATCGCAAAGAATGCAGTTGCTGATGCCTGCACCGGCTCTAACCCCAGAGCTATATCCCCTGCGGAAATGGAAAAGCTTCTCAAGTGCTGCTACTACGACACAGAGGTTGATTTCTAATTTTAAGTCCAACGGCAAAAACAAACACAACACCGGCCCGCGCCAAGGCGCGAGCCGGTGTTTTATTGTATCAATTTATTGTTTTGAGAAATTGAGCTCGTTGCATATCTTGGAGCCGTCCGCAAGTCTTACCGCAAGAACACATCCGCGATAGCACTTTGCATTCCAGTTACAAGGAGCAACTTCAACGGTTATTTCCTGTCCGTTGTAGGGCTTCTTAACTTCCCCGCCGCGAATAATTGAGAACGGCATCGGGAAGAATTACAAAATAACAAAAAATTTAATTTTGAAAGGAAATTACAACTATGAAATACGTATGTCCCTGTGGTTATGAATACGACCCTGCATTTGGCGATCCCGATAACGGCATCGCTCCCGGCACGGCTTGGGAGGATGTTCCCGAGGACTTCGAATGCCCCGTTTGCGGTCTTGGCAAGGACGCTTTTGAGGTTGAGGAGTAATTAATATATTTAAACCAATCAAGGAGCGAGCTTCGGCTTGCTCCTTTTTGCTTTCTTTTGATATTTTTTGCAAACCGTGGGGATTTTGTGGAAGACTTGGTACGCGAAACAATGGGATATAAGGTAGAATAAAGATGAGAAATGATGCAAAGTAGGGGTTGACAATCAGTTGTTCATGTGATAAAATAGAACAAAAGTTCTAATTTGTTGGTGGGAGGCTTAATACTTAATGAATGTCGTTTTTAATTGACAAGAACAAAAAAACAGTATATAATTAAGGAGAATCTATGGACGAAAATTTGATTGATAATTTAATAAATAATCTTTTACAAGACAGAAGCTTACGAGGAAACAGCCAAAATTGGGCAAATTGGATGTCGGAGTTGTTACCAACATCTTGCAAACACTGTATAGAGCAACACGGAAAGATTTTTGAGGTTTCGGTTTTGGATAATAAAACCGAGGTTCAAGCTCATCGAAACTGCAAGTGTATCTATGTTGCTATGAGAACAAAGACGGTTGGATTTGTAACAGACTTGGGGTTTGATGGAGCGGACGTATATTTGGCTAATTGGGGGGTGTTACCCAGTTATTATGTCAATAAAAATCAGGCGCAAAAAGCCGGATGGCAAAATTGGAAAGGCAATTTGCATGAGGTTTTTCCCAACAAAATGATAGGCGGAGACATATACAAAAACAGGGATGGAAAATTACCTAGTGCGACGGGTAGAGTGTGGTATGAAGCAGACATCAATTATTATAAAGGGTATCGAAACAGACAACGAATTTTATATTCAAACGATGGGTTAATGTTTGCAACATACGACCATTACCAAACATTCTATGAAATAGCAGAATAAGGAGAATGTATGTATCAACACAAAGAAAAGTACACAATAGATTTTACTAATGTAGATCATTATTTGGAAATGCATTTTATAATTCGTCAGGCTTTAGATTGGCCTGATTATTACGGATGTAACTGGGATGCATTTTGGGATTGCCTGACAGACATGGTAGGTCGTCCAATTCATATAGAAATCATCGGGCTTGATGTTATTGAACGTAAATTTGACGATGCCGCGAGAATAATGATAGAAACGCTACGAGAGTTCAAGCATTACGATCATGATGAATATTCTCATGAAATTCAAGTTGAGATCGTTAGTGGAGATATACGCATAAGTATAGATTAAGCAAGATGTGCCCCCTGCGGATATGAATACGACCCTGCACTTGGTGATCCCGATAACGGCATCGCTCCCGGAACACCTTGGGAGGACGTTCCCGAAGATTTCGAGTGCCCCGTTTGCGGTCTCGGCAAGGATGCGTTCGAGGTTGTAGGCTGATTTAATAACCGCACTTGGTAAAACCACTCTAAAATTAAAAACCAGAGCAGACCGCGCGCCGCGGTCTGCTCCTTTTTTTGTTGCGATTTTAAAGGTATTTATTGGCATTTCTATGATAAAAGAGCGTGCCTCCTAATTCGGAGGCACGCTAGACGATTTGGATGTAATAAAATTTTGCTGGTATTCAAAAAACAAAAGGTTCATTTATAAGCTTTCAAGAAATGTTAGTAGTAAGGTCTTTTGCTTGGGTGAAAGTTTGGAAAGTGCTGCGGCAAGCTCATCTGACTCCATGTCTTCATTAAAAAATTCTTCAATAGAAATGCTCATAGCGTCACACAGAAGCTGAAGATAGCCAACAGTAATATCTGCTTGACCAAGCTCTACGCGTCTTAAATGTGTTTGGGATACGCCTGCTTTTTCTGCTAAACCGTTTTGCGTTAAACCACAACGCTCTCTTAAACTAATTATTCTTCTGCCAACATCCATTATTTTTCCCCTTGTGAGTCTTATAAGAATATTTTATCACAAGTCCACAAAATAATTATTGTTATAGTGTTGACAAGTTAGTCGTATTGTGCTATAATTAAATCACAAGATATTCAAAATAAACGCACATATAGGAGACAAGAATTATGGGAAAGTTCTTTTCAAATCTTTTTTCAAAAAAACCAAGAGCGGATATGTCAAATTTTGTCATTGATAAAACCAAGAAAGAATTATTGGAAATAAAAGAGGGCACTGTTCACGCGATTCTTCCATCAAATGTTCAATCTATGTCTCGTCTTGCATATTTAAAGTGTAGAGGCACGTTGGAAAGTGTTACTTTTCCTGCTTCTATTATTAGCAAACAAGGCTTTGCTGACATTCCTGATGTGTGTAAAAAAATTTCGCGCGTCGAATTTTGTGAAGGCGTAACCAATCTTGCGTCTACAAAATTTCGCTTTTTGAGTGAAGAAGTTGATGTGATTTTGCCAAAAAGCCTACGTATGATTGATCCCATTTATATGTTCACATCAAACTATGAAGGTTCTAAGTTAACCATTAATTACCGCGGAACAGAGGAAGAATGGAATAAGGTAAGTAAATTGTCGATAAAAGAATATAAACAGAGTCCTCCAAACGCTTGGCTTTTCACTGACCTTTCAGATTGTCTTTCAAACGAAGAACAGTTGCGGAAAGAAAACATGAAGATTTATTTTGACGGGGCAAAAGCACGATGGGATATAATTGATAGTGCACACAAGGAAATTATCATTAGAAGAGCAAAATCTTCCTTAAGAGTGTCAAGAGGGGACGCATATAGAGCAATAAAAGATAAGCCTGGGGAAAAACCAAACTTTAAGACCACGGTTGTAATCATAACCACTCACGATTACACTATCAGTGAAAATTGTACTCTTAATTTTAATTATACTGAAAAATAATTGATGTTGGTTGGCAAACCACTTATAGCTCAATTTTATTAAGCCAACAGCAGAAAGGAGAATAAATGAGTGTACCTGCATGGGCAGAAAATGCCGTAATTGTTTCAGATGACGGAAGAACTGTGAAATATCACGTAAGATGTCCCTACTGTGGAAAGGTTGATACAACGACAACTAGGAGCATCAGCGTTATAGCCGGAATTACCAATACTCCCGGATCTTGTACGTCGACGTTATGCTATAAGCACTTCACAGTGAAATTAGGAAGAAAATAAGGACAGTGTATCCTTTATCGGAGATACACACATATCAACAATAAGGTGTTCAAATCCCACAGACTGAACTCCTTGTTGGTAATCGTAGAGCAGACCGCGCACCGCGGTCTGCTTTTTGTGTTGTGTTGATAAAATGGAGCCAATAAAAGAAGCACTTCGCCGCATGAAGGAAGCGTTTGGCACAAAAAATAATGCCTTGACAGGCGGTTTTTACATCAAATACGAATAATTCATTGACTTTTACACACCATCATGGTATAATATCTTATAGAAATTTAAAAAAACAAGGAGACTTGATATGAACAAAACCGTATGTGTAATCACCGGCGGCGGAAGCGGAATGGGACTTGCTGCCGCAAAATACATGCCTAAGGACAAAATTATTGTTGTAACCGGAAGAACAATGTCAAAGCTTGAGGGTGCGGTCAAGGAGCTCACCGAGCTTGGCTACGAGGCGTATGCAAAGGCTTGCGACACATCCAAGCGCGAGCAGGTGCGCGAGCTTGCAGAATATGCAGCGAGTCTTGGCGAGATCAAGAACGTTATCCATTCCGCAGGAGTATCCCCCGCGATGAATGGAACGCAGGAGAGCATTCTCCGAATCAATGCTCTTGGAACGGTCTACGTAAACCAAGAATTCTCTAAGCTTATGAAGCCCGGCAGCGTTATTGTTGACGTTTCCTCAAACTCCGCTTATATCCTCCCCTCCTTCATTATCAATAAAAAGGACTACTTATATGCAGAGTCCAACGAGGACAAGTTCCTCCAAAAGCTTATCAAAAAGAGCAGCATGCCCAAGGGCGAGTATCAGAGAAAGGGCTTTGCTTACTCCCTTTCCAAGAACTTCGTGGTTTGGTACGCTAAAAAGTGCGCGTTTGAGTACGGAAAGAAGGGCATCCGCGTAGTTTCCCTCAGCCCCGGACTTATAGCTACCGATATGGGTAATCTTGAAAGCAAGGATGGCGGCATGCTCATCCCCTTCTCCGCTGAGGAAAGAATGGGAAGACCCGAGGAGCTTGGCTTTGCGCTTGCCACCGTTGCCGACGAGCGAAACGGTTATCTTGCAGGCGTTGACGTTCTTTGCGACGGCGGAAGCACCAACGGAATGAAGGAATTTAAAAAAGGTAAGAAATAATTTCAATCCACCAAAATAACTTAAAATGGCTGAGCCTGTGGCTCAGCCATTTATTTTTTTAGTGAATATAGATCAGTTTACCTTTGTAAAGATAAGCGTTACACCGTCCGCGGTGATGGAATCAACCGAGAACGTATAGCCGAGCTTGTTGCCCGCGTTGTCGGTCACGTTGCTGGGAAGCGCACTGCCAACGACATAAGTAAATTCGTTCGACGCGCTCTTTACGTATTCAATGAGATTGTTCTCTGTGCCGTAGCCCTCGGGATCGGAGACGTCTGTGTTGTTATTATACACGTCATAATACGTCGTGCCTTCATATATCTCAGAGAAAAGCGACGCATCAACGTGATATACAAGCACACCGTCTCTTCCAAAATAACCGTAGCCGTCGCCCGCGTTAAGTCCGGTATTGGTGTAATACATGATCACGTAATATTCCTGATAAACGCCAAGCTCCACGTCAAAGTTGTTTGCAATAATGACCGTATCGCCCGTATCAACGAACGCGCCGAGCGTAACGGTAACGTTGTCACCCACGATAAGCTTGGACTCGGTGATCCATCCGTAATTGAACTTGGTATAGGGGTTGTGGTCGCCCGTCATGCCGTCCATAATATCGGCGGAGTCGAGCGGGCCTGACGAGTTGGGATAATCGCTGTAAGACGTGTCGTAATAGTCGTCCGCACCCAAAACGTGACTGAATTCGTGGATAAACGTGTAGGGATTGAGCGAATCACCGTCGAAGGTCATATTTCCATCTTCGTCATAGGTCTCAAACACAAAGTCGTACGGGATCCACGCGAAGTCGTTAGCTGAAACTTTGTCGTACTCGTAGAAATAGCCTTCACCGTCGGTATAGCTATTCCAGTATCTGTACGCCCAGTTGAACGTGCTTTCGTCGCTAATTTCAAGCGTCGTTACAACAACTATCGCGTCGATAACCTTGTTGTCGTCCGAGTCAAATTGGGAGAGATCCCATCCGTTTTCATCAAGCTTTTTAAGTGCCTCGTCGATCAAGACCGAGTCGCCGATTTTGTTTTCTGCGGCGTCCTCGTAATTCTTGTAATAGTCGCTATCGTTTTCTGGAACGATCCAATCGACCACGGTTATTTGAAGGTTCAGCTGACCGTAGCTGGAGCCGTAAAAGTAATCGTGAACGGATACGTAATCAAGCGTACCCTCACCGCCGCTGAATATCGTTACGATATTCTCCTTCATAAGCGCCTTTTCCTGATCGCTGAGGTTGTCGCTAGTATCCTGGTTGCTGTTGGTGAAGTCGATGGGAATTACAAGCACCGCGGGAGAGCCCTTAGAATGGTCCATGGTGGGACAACCGTCAAGGTAATATCCCTGTTCGGTTACGTTCTTAACGTATTTTCCGCTCGTGAAATCAACGTCAACAATTCCGTCGTTGTTATCGTCGGTGGGAAGACCGCTGCCTTGATTCGTTATAACGTTATCGGGTGTTGCTGCGTTGCCACCTCCGGTGTTACCGCCGCCTGTGCTTCCGCCCTCGCCCTCGATGGCTACGACGTAAGCATACTCACCGTTAGGTCCGGTGCACATTTCAATAACCTTGTTTTGATAGTTCTTGAAATATCCGTACACCACAATGGTGTCACCCTCCTCTATGGAGGTCATTCCGGAGCTTA
>JBGVJM010000103.1:0-17687 GCA_045129415.1 Eubacteriales bacterium | reverse complement strand
TCCCTCAAATATGCTCGCCACCTCGCGATCAAAGAGCTTTTTTCTCTCCGTACTCTCCTTTGAGAGTGGATACTGCTCTCTTATATCCTTGGGTATGGGTAGCTTTCTTATAAATTCCATACGGTTCTCCTTAAAAAGTCTTATCACACACCGCTACTTGCCTTTACAATAGATAATTTTACCACTCATGTGTGAACTCTATGTTAACGTTTGATGTAAGGTTTTTGTAATTTAAAAGCGATAACGCGCAAAGCCTGTCGCCCTGCGCGTTATAATAATGCTAATTGCCGGACATGCGCGAAAATGCAAGCCTGATCTCCGAGGGAGAATAACCGTAACGGTAGAGTGCCGCCGAAAGCTTGTCGCGCCCCGACCGTTCCTTCGGTACCTCTCCATATCGCTTTTCTATAAGCGAGACACATCTATCAACCATGTCTACGCCCTCAAGATACAAATAAACACCCTCAAGAGCCTCGTCGCGAAAGCCTTCTTCATAAAGCTTGTTGACGATACGCGTTTGTCCCCAAAGCTTTTCTACAAGCATTTCGGCACGTCTTTGCGCGATCTCGGATTCGTTAACGTAGCCTCTGCGCTTTACAAGCTCTATCGCCTGCTCACACACGTTTTTTGAAAAGCCCTTTGCCAGAAGCTTTGTATTGAGCGCCATATATGAGCCTTGCGAAAAGGCAATGGAGCGGCAAGCCGAATTGAATGCATTCGTTACGTTTGCCCAGAATTCAAGATCGCAAAGCACGTCGGACGGTATTTCACCTATACGAAGCGCGGACACGTCGTAAAGCTCGGACAGGAAGGCAAACGTCACTCTCTCGGACTGCCCCTCACCGCAAACGGTAACGTCAACGACTACCGTAGCATCCGAGCGATGACGGATTTCCTTGATCTGTATGCTTCCCATAAAGCTCTATTATTCCTCATCCATGGTGCGAATATCGAAATCGTCCTCGTCGTCGAGCTCAAACTCCTCCTCGTTGAGAATGCCGTCATTCTTCATCATAAGATCTCTTACCTTTGCCTCGACCTCAGCTGCAAACTCTGGATTATCGTCAAACAATCTCTTTACGTTGTCCTTACCCTGCGCAAGTCTGTTGCCCTCATACGAGAACCAGGAGCCGCTCTTCTTTATAACGTCAAGCATTATAGCGAAATCAAGGATCTCGCCCGTGCGCGATATTCCCTTTCCGTAAAGAATATCAAATTCTGCAACTCTGAAGGGAGGAGCGACCTTGTTTTTAACGATCTTGCACTTTACGCGGTTACCGATTATATCGGTACCGTTCTTGAGCTGCTCGGTCTTTCTGATATCAATTCTTACCGACGCATAGAACTTGAGCGCGCGGCCGCCCGTGGTCGTTTCGGGATTTCCGTAAATAACGCCAACCTTTTCACGAAGCTGGTTGATAAACACAACGATACAGTTGCTCTTGGAAATGACCGCCGTGAGCTTTCTCATAGCCTGAGACATAAGACGAGCCTGCACACCAACGCTTGACTGTCCCATATCGCCGTCTATCTCGGTCTTGGGAACGAGAGCTGCAACCGAGTCCACAACTATAACGTCGATAGCACCCGAGCGAGCAAGCGACTCGGTTATGGAAAGCGCATCCTCACCGCAATCGGGCTGAGAAACGAGCAAATTCGCAATATCAACGCCAAGCGCCTTTGCATAAACGGGATCAAGCGCATGCTCCGCGTCTATAAACGCTGCCTCGCCGCCTGCCTTTTGCACCTCGGCGATTATATGAAGCGCAACGGTGGTCTTACCCGAGGACTCGGGACCGAATATCTCAACCACTCTTCCCTTGGGAACGCCGCCTATTCCGAGCGCCATATCAAGAGAGAGCGAACCCGTTGAAACAGCCTGAACCTCCATATGAGTGTTCTCGCCAAGCTTCATGATCGCGCCTGCGCCGAATTCCTTTTCTATTTGAGCCATCGCCGTGCTGAGCGCTCTTTTTCTATCTTCCTTGTCGGTTATATCCGTTACCTTTACCATTGCCTTTTTGGTTACTGCCATGTCAAATTCCTCCGTAACACTTGTTTTCAATCAATTAATGCGCACAAAAGCACCACTTTTGCGCCTTACATCAAGATTATACACCTTTTTTAACACCTTGTCAAGTATCTTTTGAAATATTTTTTCCAAAATCGGTAATTTTCATTTTATATTTCTATAATGATGCCGCAAAGTCATTTTTTAAATTCCGATTTAGGAACTGAACACAATTTGACGTGTAAGGCTCGCAATTCGCAAAAATTATACAAACGTTTTGCGCACAAAATGAATAAATTTATATAAAGTTCAGTTGTTAAAATATCAGTTCCTTATTGAAATCAATGGCAAAATGTGATATAATTATCTCGTATTTTACAAGAGCTTACACGATAGTGACAGACAGGAGGTTCACTATGGAAAAAATGAAGGTTGGCGTTGTTGGCGCTACGGGTATGGTTGGTCAAAGATTTCTCACCTTACTCGAAAACCACCCCTATTTTGAGGTCGTCGCACTTGCGGCATCCAAAAGCAGCGCGGGCAAGACTTACGAAGAGGCGGTTGGCAGTCGTTGGAAGCTGCAAACACCCATGCCCGAGCAATATAAGAATATGACGGTAATAGACGCGGAAGATATTGACGCTATGAAGATATGTCAGTTCGTTTTCTGCGCGGTAAATATGAAGAAGGACGACATAAAGGCGCTTGAATACGCGTACGCCAAGGCGGAGATCCCCGTTGTTTCCAACAACTCGGCACACCGCTGGACACCCGACGTTCCCATGGTGATCCCCGAGATCAACCCCGAGCATCTTGAGGTAATCAAGCATCAAAGAGAGCGACTCGGCACCGAGCGCGGCTTTATCGCGGTCAAGCCCAACTGCTCAATTCAGGCATACGTTCCCGAGCTTACGCCTCTCCGCAAATACGGCATAAAAGAGGTTGTTGCAACCACCTATCAGGCCATTTCGGGCGCGGGCAAGACATTTAACGAATGGCCCGAGATGATAGACAACATCATCCCCTATATCGGCGGCGAGGAAGAAAAGAGCGAGCAGGAGCCCTTGCGCGTTTGGGGTAAGGTAGAAGGCGGCGAGATAGTCAAGGCAACCGATACCGTTATCACCACGCAGTGCATACGCGTTCCCGAGACCGAGGGTCACACGGCGGCAGTATTCGTAAGATTTGAGAATAAGCCCACCCGGGAGCAGATACTTGAGGACTGGAAGAGCTTCAAGGGACTTCCCCAGGAGCTTGGTCTTCCCCACGCGCCCGAGCAGTTCATAACCTATTTTGAGGAAGACAACCGTCCTCAGGCAAGACTTGACCGCGACCTTTACGGCGGCATGGGTGTGAGTGCAGGACGACTCCGCGAGGATACGGTATACGACTACAAGTTCGTCGGTCTCTCACACAACACCTTAAGAGGCGCGGCAGGCGGCGCGGTGCTTATCGCGGAGCTGCTTTACAGACTCGGTTATTTTGATTAATTAAATATCAAACGAAAAAACGGCGGTTAAAACCGCCGTTTTATTTTAATTATTGAACCTCACCGCGCACGCTCGTGCGGAAGGCATAGTAAAGATAACCGCAAAAGCCTGACGCATCAAAGCCCTCGGCATCCCATTCCGCCCTTATCATATAAATATATTCTCCGTCCTCGCGAAGCTCAAACATATATCCGCCGTAAAGCTCAAGGTAGGTCTCGGAGTCGGTAAGCTCTATGACCTCGACAGTATTTTCCGCATCAGCGGGAGCACAATCGTATTGCCAGCACACAACGGTCAGCTTATCGGGTAAGCTGTCGCACCAAAAATGTAGCATGACTTGCGAGTCATCCGTGTCCTCTATAACCATAACGTCAAGCGTTTCCTTCACATCCAACGGATGAGGTCCGTCTGCCACGAGCCACCTATCCTCGCCATCGCCGGAAATATAGTCCCAATCAGCGCTTCCGTAGCCAAGCTCCAGCGTTTTCTCGCCCATAATAAGCGTTACCCACGAGGGAGCGTTGGGATCGGGCAGGTTGCTTACACCGCCACCGCCACTGTTCGTTTCGCTCTCCGTTCCATTATCGGTAGTGCCATCTTGGGTGCTTTGCTCGCCTTGTGTGCCTGTCGTTTCACCGCTTCCCGTGCTTGGATTGCAGGCGACAAGACCAAGGGCAATAACCAATGCTAATATGATTACAAGATATTTTTTCATTTTTCCTTCCCTTTCGGTTGGTTTACGTATCAATGCTTGTGATCGTGATCGTGATGCTCGTGATCGTGATGATCGTGATCGTGATCATGCTCGTGATCGTGATGATCGTGCTTCTTTCCGTGGTGATGATGGTGATGGTGATGTCCATGCTCCTCGGAAAATTCAACGTGACAATGCTGCTCGTCGCACACCTCGTCGGGATGCTCTATCTCAAGCGTCGCGTGGAAAATGCCCATGTGCGCAAGCTCCTCTTTAACCTCCGCCTTAACGCGAGCCGCATCCTTTTGGGTCACAACGTGCATGGTTGCGTAATTATGCTCGCCGTCCATCGTCCATACGTGTATGTGATGCGCTCCCTCAACACCGTCAACCGAGCATACGCGCTCCCTGACGCTTTCAACGTCCACGTCTTCGGGTATTTTTACAAGCAGTACGTTAAGTATTTCCACAAGTGTTCTTATAGCATTTATAAGAATAAATACGGCAACACCGATGGACATTATGGGGTCGATAATATAAAAATCGGTAAATCTCATAATAACGGCACCGCAAAGCACCACTATCCAGCCAAGCACGTCCTCAAGCATATGAAGATTTACTGCTCGCTGATTTAGAGAATGACCGTCCCTTGTCACAAGTGCGGCAAGCAAATTGACAAACACGCCGACCACCGCAAAGATTATCATTCCGTCATAGTTTATGGGCGAGGGATTGATAATGCGCTCCACCGCGCCGGCTATAACGGCAACCGAGCCGCAAAGCAGAATAAGCGTGGTCACAACGCTTCCCATGACCGAATAGCGCATATATCCAAAGGTATACTTGCCGTCCGGCTGCTTTTTGCTCTTCTTTTCAAGAAAATATGAAATTCCAATGCTCGCAGCGTCTCCAATATCGTGAACTGAGTCGGATATTATCGCAATACTGCCCGTGAAAAAACCGCCCACAAGCTCAAAGATCGAAAAAACGAGATTGAGAATAAAGGCTATTAAAATATTTCTTTCGGTCTTCATTTTACCACCTGTTTTCCTATACTGTTATGCTCTAATTATATCATACCCCGAGACACGTGTCAACGGTCTCGGGGCAGTTGTTTTTATAATTTTATTTCTTAATTTCAAACTTGCTCTCGTCAACGGGATTGTGCTTGACGGGCTTCCACTTTGCATGAACGAACAAGGAGCAGCCCGCAATGGGTATGTAGGTCGCCATAAATATCGGGAACGTCAGGCAATACCATATTTTCTTTGCGTTGCTTGTTCTTATTCTATCCCACTCATATATCGTAGTGAGAAGTCCCACCATGGCAAAAAGCAGGTAAGCCGAAACGGCGGAAATGGCGCAGGACACCAAGGCTCCGGGAATCGCAGTAATATCTACAAACGGAACGATGATAAGTCCAATAGCGTTACACAGTACCATCGCAAGCGAAATAAAGAACGCGGGCGACATGGACATAAGCACGTCAAAGTGCGAAAATCCCTTTCCGCTAAAAAATCCTCCCAAGAGCTTTTTGGTATATCTCTTAAGTATCTGCAAATATCCGCGGCACCATCTTATTCTCTGCCAGAATGAATCCTTGAATTTCGTAGGCTGCTCATCATAAAGCACAGCGTCGTGACAGTACGCGATCTTTTCGCCGCGCAACACGCTTTCAACGGTAAATTGAACGTCTTCGATGAGCAAATGCTGAGTCCAACCGCCCTGACGCTCAATCACGTCGGACGAGAACATAAAGCCCGTTCCCTTGACCTCACAGCTTGTGCCGATATTGGAGCGCACGCTGTTCAACTGACGCGATTCGCGCAAAAACCAAAGTCCGTAGCCCGCGCTTATCCAGTTATCACCGTAGTTCTTTGAATTTCGGTATCCGACCGCGATGGAATTGCCCGCCGAGAAGCATTTGTCCATCTCGGTAACGTAATTGGGCTCCAAAATGTTATCGGCATCAACTATTATGTAGGCATCATACGCATGGTATCCGACCGTGCTCTTTATATGCTGGAAAAACTCGGTAAGCGCGTATCCCTTGCCGATAAGCTGATCGTTGTGTCTTTCGTAAACGATGGCTCCATGCTCTCTTGCAACCGCCGCCGTGCCGTCGGTGCAGTTGTCGGCTATAACGAACACGTCAAGCTTATCGGAAGGATAATCCTGCGCCTTTACGTAGCTGCAAAGCTGACCGATAACTCCCTCCTCGTTTCTTGCCGAGGTAATAACTGCATATCGCTTTTCCTTTTTTGTTTCGGGATATTTTTGTGGTTTTTTAAAAAGAGAAATGATCAAAAACACTACCTGATAAAAATAGCAGATCATAAACAAAGCCGAAAAGGCAATATTTATCACACCAAGTATTTGTGCGACTATCATTTTATTCCTCCAAATTCAATTTGACCGTTATCTCAAAGCTGTCTCCAATTTCATTGATAATCAACTCTCCGCCCATCTGCTCAATTATCTTTGTACAGGTTTTAAGACCGATACGGTTGCTTTCGGGCAGACTTTTATCCGTTCTTGTCTTGTTTTTAAAGCAAAGCTTGACGAATTTTTCATTCGTCGTCACGCTTACCGTGACGGGAGCCGAAGCATCCGCATACTTTGATATATTGCTGAAAATATTGTCTATAATTCTTCCAAAGTACGCCATATCGCAAAGCACGCGCACATCGGGAGCCTCAGAGGGCATGCTTATGTCGTATCCCATCTCGCGCAAGAGGAACACGTGCTCCTCCATCATAGCGAATATCTCTCCCGAAAGAGAAACCGACATAAGCTGTATATCCATTTCCTTTTTTCCAAATACCAAAAAATATGAGAAAAGGTCATCGGACAGCTTTTTGAGTCTTTGCGCGTTCTCGCGACAAACCGAAAGATATTCGGCGCTTGCTCCGTCAACGTCGGTTATCTCGATAAGGTCAAGATATCCCATAAGCACGGTAAGAGGCGTTCTTATGTCGTGGGACATTGCCGTTATCAATGCGGAGTTTGATTCCCAGGCGCGGCGCTCCTCTGCCATGTTTTCAATAAGCGCATTTCTCATACTGTCAACGTCGTGAGCCAATGCGGCAATGTCATCGTTACCCTTTGTAAGAATGGGAGCTTCAAGCGCCCCGTCTCTTACGCTCTTTACGTCCTGCGCAAGACGGTTAACGCGGCTTATCGTGCTGCTGAAGCTCACTATCATTATAATAGCGATAACAGCAATAGATAACACAAATGCTGCGGCAAGCACAAGATTTTGCGCCGCCTCTCTTGAATTGTCTATGAACGCCACAAGCAGCGTTCCGTCAACACAATAGAGCGGATAAAGTCCCTTGCTTCCTTCAAGTATGGAATCAAGAGTTTCTCTGTATTTTTGTCTTGCCTCCTCGGTAAGATACTGTTCAAAGCCTCGGTCACCCGAAAACCAGCTCTCGTAAAA
The DNA here is from genome assembly GCA_045129415.1 of Eubacteriales bacterium. Taxonomy (GTDB): domain Bacteria; phylum Bacillota; class Clostridia; order Oscillospirales; family CAG-272; genus SVTX01. The sequence goes on along the minus strand of JBGVJM010000103.1, from coordinate 10,050 downwards.
CTCACTTTCGCGGAACGAGTCCGAAAAATTATCCTCGTCGAACTCCTCAAACCAATCGGGAGAATACAAAAGATCGGAGTTTTGATATATAACCGCGTACACAAACTTACCGTTTGACCATTTAAGCACCTTATCCGTTTCGGAGGCGGTGATCTTTCTATCGGTCACGTAATCCTGAAGCTGCTCAACGTACCTCGCCTCGCGCTCCTCCGTGGGATTTTCCACGTAGTGTCTCCACACCAAAAAATTACCGAACTCACGCGCAGCCATAAACGTTCCTGCGGCTACCGCGATAGCAATGCCGATAATTATAAACATTTTAAGGCGCAAGGGTATGAATCTCTTTTTGTCAGTCAATTCTGTACCCCCTTCCCCAAACCGTCTTTATAAGCTTGGGATTGGCAGGATCTTCCTCCAGCTTTTTACGCAAATTCAATATATTGACCATAACGTTATTGGAGCTTGACGACATCGCCTTTTCCTGCCATACCGCCTCGTAAAGATGCGCAGTTTCAACAACGTTGCCTCGGTTTTCCAAAAGATAGAGAAGCATATCGGTCTCTCGCTCGCGCAAAGCGACCGTCTCTCCGTGCTTTTTGACCGTTCTGCTCACGGTATCGACCTCAACCGCGCTGCCAAGACTTACAACGCTTTGATCCTCCTTGCCCTTATAGATCATATATCGGCGCAAAAGCGACTCCACCTTGAGCATAAGCTCGGTGGACGAAAAGGGCTTGGTCAGGTAATCGTCTCCGCCGCCCGCGTATGCACTTTCCTTGTCAGAGTCAAGCGACTTTGCCGTTAAAAACAGCACGGGCACGGTTGAAAATTCTCTTATTTTTGAAACGGCCTCGATTCCATTCATACGGGGCATCATTATATCCATCAGAACAAGGTCGACCGCGTCATTTCTGACCGCCTCGACCGCCTCTATGCCACCCGATGCCTCAACGACACCGTAGCCTTTTTTTGTGAGCATGATGCGAAGAATATTTCTTATTTCTTTTTCGTCATCCGCCACAAGAATTCTGATTTTTTTGTTTTCCATAATGCACCGCCATTTTTTGTCATTCGGGAACATATTGATTTTACCACAAATCCCCTTATATATCAATATCTTTTGCCCATTTTAAGAATAATTAAGAAAACCGCGCCCCAAAAGGACGCGGCGTTTATATGCTTTTATTTTTCTTTTTTACCGAAAACCTTTACGTTCTTGGAGCCCAAAAAATATGCAAGATAGCACGTTGCAAGTGCGGGAAGCGTTATTATAAAGTGCATAAACCAAAGGTTGTTGAGAGGTACGTCGCCGACTCTTATCGCCAGAAGTCCCGTGTACATTCCTTGCACCAAAAGATTGATAACACCCGCAACGCCGCCAACCGAGGATACGGCAGGCACGTCTATAAATATCTTTCCGACAGTGAACGTCAGCGCAAGCAAAAGATTCAATGAATTTGAAAGCAGCCACATATAGAACGGAACCGAGTAATTGACACGAAGCCTTCCGAAGTCGTCAGCCAAGCGGTCGTTTGCGCCCACCTTCCACATAGCACTGTATTGAAGAATAAGAAAAAACACAACCGCAAAAGCACTCGCCGTAGTGCGCAGCGCGTCGTTATCCGCCATGCCCGCCGCCAAGGACAGCACGAGTCCGAACAGCGCGATTGCTATCTGATTTAAAAACAAATGCACGCTATCGTAAGAGTAGCGCTCCATAAATCTTTTCATATATATTCCCTTTCGGTCAAACGTTACTATTAGATATTATATATAAATATTGTCCCTATTTCAATAGCAGAGCGCGAAAATTTACATTTTATCCACTAATTTATTTGAGTTTCGTGTATAATTAAATTATACAAAATCATTATCGGAGGTGGAAGCATGGCAACCAACATAAATCTTGAAGAATTCCCGCCCATTCTGCGCGAATTTGCATCCTACAAAACGGCAATTCAGGGCTGCTCGCAAAAAACGGCGGACGAATACCTTCTCGACCTGCGCACCTTTTTCCGCTTTATGCTCGCAACCGAGCAAGGAATCGACCCCGACAGCGACGAGTTTTGTGAAATCGATATTCGCGGGATCGATATAGATTACGTCAAAAACATCTCGACGGAGCGCATATACGACTTTTTGCTCTATACGGGCAACGTGCGCCGCAACATGTGGGCGGCAAAGGCTCGCAAGCTTTCCGCTATCAAGATGATGTATAAATTTTTCACAATAAAGCGCGGCTATTTTGACGATAATCCCGCCGCCAACATTGAGTCGCCCAAAAAGAAAAAGACTCTCCCCAAGGTACTGTCCTTAGAGGAGGCTCAGCTTTTGCTTGACACGGTGCGCAACGATACCGATTCACGCAACCGCCTTCGCGACCTTTGTATCATAACGCTTTTCTTGAATTGCGGAATGCGACTTTCCGAGCTTGTCGGAATCAGTATTCCCGATATTGAGCGCGAATTTCGTCACATTCGCGTGCTTGGTAAGGGTAACAAGGAGCGCATCATTTATCTCAACGAGGCATGCAAGACCGTTCTCGTTGAATATCTCTCCGAGGTTCGTCTTACCGAAAAAAACCGCCGCATTCGCGACAAGGCTCTGTTTTTAAGCAACCGCGAATCGCGCATAACCGACAAGCAGGTTCAAAAGATTGTCTACAAATATCTCGACATGGCAGGACTCGGCTCAAAGCACTATTCGGTCCACAAGCTTCGCCACACCGCCGCAACACTCATGTACCAATCGGGCAAGGTTGACATCCGCGTGCTCAAGGACATTTTGGGACACGAGCAGTTAAGCACCACTCAAATATACACGCACGTCAATGACGAGCAAATGATGAACGCAATGCACGAAAATCCTCTTTCCAACCGCACGTTTACAAAGGCGGACAAAAAGAATGAGGATTAATACTTTAAAACAGATCGGGAAAGGGGGAATAATATGAAAAGGCTTGAAGAAATTTCGGTAGGCACGCTGTACGGTGTCGGTAAGGTGAAGCAAAACGCTTATGCCGCGGCGGGTGTTTATTCCCTTCTTGACCTTTTGTATTACTTTCCGCGCGCATACGAAAACCGCGCAGGTATAGTTGAGCTTTGCGACGCGCCTGCGGATTCCAAGTGCGCGACCGTGCTGACCGTTGCAACACAACCCCGCGTTGCAAACATCAAGCGCGGCATGTCGCTCTTGAAATTCCGCGCATTTGACGACTCGGGCTCGTGCGAGATAACCTACTTCAACCAAAATTACTTAAAGGATAAATTCCCAATCGGCGCGACATTCCGCTTTTTCGGAAAGATAGAGCGACAAAAGAGCCGATACACCATGACCTCGCCCTCCGCCGAGCCTTACGTGGAAGGCATTCCCCTGCCCCCGTTCGCCTCGGTATACAGGCTTGCGGAGGGACTTGCCCAAAAGCAAATAGCTCAAAACGTTCACGACGCGCTGGAGCTTGCAAGGGACAGTCTTTGCGACCATTTACCGACGGAGATACGCGAAAAATACGGTCTTTGCTCTCTTTACGAGGCAGTTTGCGAGATACATAACCCCACGGGCTATGAAGGACTCGCCGCGGCGAAAAAACGTCTTATTTTCGACGAATTTTTCCTCTTTGCCATAGGACTTCGCGCGCAGGGAAAGCATATAGAGCGCTTCACCGCGCCAAAAATGTCGCCCGTTGACATCTCTCCCCTGCTATCCGAGCTTCCGTACGAGCTGACGGGCGCGCAAAAGCGCACCGTTGACGATATCGCACGCGACCTGCAAAGTGACGTGCCCATGAGCCGCATAGTCGTGGGTGACGTGGGCTGCGGAAAGACGGCTTGCGCCACGGCGACAATATATATGGCGGTCAAAAACGGCTATCAGGCGGCGCTCATGGCTCCAACCGAAATATTGGCAAATCAGCATTATAACGACCTGTGTCCTCTGCTCTCGCGCCTCGGAATATCCTGCGCACTTCTCACGGGATCGGTCACGGCGGCAAAAAAGAAGAGGATCTATGCCGCAATGCAGGCGGAAAACAAGGACGAGCGACTTGACGTTGTAATCGGCACGCAGGCACTCTTGACCGAGGGAGCCGACCTTATCGCACCCGGACTTGTTATCACCGACGAGCAGCACCGTTTTGGTGTCAATCAGCGCGCCCTGCTTGCCGAAAAGAATAAGCATACCCACGTGCTTGTAATGAGCGCAACACCCATTCCGCGCTCCTTGGCTTTGGTGCTTTACGGCGATCTCAAAATGTCCAAAATTGACGAAATGCCCGCAGGAAGACAGCGCGTTGACACCTTCCTTGTGGACGACTCTTACAGAGCGCGTCTTGACGGCTTTATCAAAAAGCAGGTGGACGCAGGCGGTCAGGTCTACGTGGTCTGCCCCGCCGTCGAGGAAAGCGAGAACGACTCTGGCGAGCTGTCTATGGCAGACATATCAATTTTCGGTGAGGAATTACGCAATTTTGCGCTTGAGCAATACAAAAACAGTCAAAAACCGCCCTTAAAGGCGGCAGTACAGTACGCGGACGAGCTTGCGCAAAGGCTTCCCGATTATTCGGTAGCTTTTGTTCACGGAAAGATGAAGGCGGCTCAAAAGGACGACGTTATGCGACGTTTTGCCTCGGGCGAGATACAAATTCTAGTATCCACAACGGTTATTGAGGTTGGCGTTAACGTTCCCACAGCTTGCCTTATGGTAGTGGAGAATGCCGAGCGATTTGGACTCTCCCAACTCCATCAGCTTCGCGGACGAGTCGGACGCGGCACAAAGAAATCCTATTGCGTGCTTGTAAACGGTGCAAAGGGTGGCAGACTCGGTGAGACCGCGGCGCAAAGGCTCAAAACCATGTGCGATTGCTACAACGGCTTTGACATTGCCGAAAAGGATCTTAAATTGCGCGGCCCCGGTGACTTTTTGGCGCTCTCGGGCAACGCATCCATTCGTCAAAGCGGCAGCTTGACCTTCCGCTTGGCAGACATGTGTCAGGACACCGACATAATGACACAAGCCTTTGACTCGGCAAATGCGATTATCGAGCGCGACCCGCAGCTTGAAGGCTCTCCCGCCCTCAAGTCCGCCGCCGAGCGAATGTTCACAATGCGAAGTGATATTATAAGTTAAAAAACAAGCGAGCCGCAAGCGGCTCGCTTTTATTATAGCTTTATGGGATATTAATCGGTTCGGGAAGCATACTGAAGATGACTCCGTATTCAGTCTCAAAGGCAACTCGCACCTTGTACGTACCCGAAATATAACGTCCTATCGCTTGTCCCTTTGACATCTCATCATAAGTGAAAAATTCAATGTGCTGGGCACCGTTGGAGGGCTCATGCTGCCATATCATAAAGATGGGCTTTGCATTCGTAGCCGAAAATCTCACGCGTACCATTCCGTCCTTGCCAACAGGCTTGACTTCGGAAACCGCATCAACCATTATCCAATAGCAAAAGTCCGAATATTTGTCTTGTCCTATAAGTCGCGCCTTATATTTTCCTGCCTCAAGTCCCGAAATGACGACAAGGCTTGAAGCATCTCTCGTCTCTATGAGCGTTTCGTCCCTGTAGATCTCTATCCCCGTATAATCCGAAAGATTAAATACGTCTATCTCAACGTCGGCACCAACTATCCAGTTCGCCTTATCTCCCCTGCGCGGTATCAGGTCAAGATTGAAATTAAAGGTCTTAGGTGTCTTGTCATAAACAAGAATAAAGGGTGTGGTTTCATATCTTGATCTATAAAGCTTGTCGTATCGGTAATACGTATAGATGTCAGGCGAATGGAACTTATAAAACCTTTGCGGTGTAAGCACTCGCTCTCTTACTCCACCCTGAGAGATATCCATTATCGTTATCTCGTGAACACTTCCCGAAGGCTCTCGGGCAATTCCCGTAACGATAAGGACGTGTCCGTTGCCCACTATCGTATCTCCGAGGCGCAATGCATCAAGCGACTGATCCTCCAGCCTCTTCATACCGGGAATTTCTGCCCATTGATGCGTGGTATACATTCCCTCTATTCCAAGGGTATAGTTGACGTAGGTACTGCACACCGCACCGTAGAAGGTGTGACCGTTCTCATTACCGTAGTCGCCAAGGTCAACGGTATAAAGATAGCTATTGGGATTTTTGGTCGAGGTTATAAAGGAATAAAGGCTTACGAAGTTCGGAACGAAGGTGTTTTCAAAGCGAGTGGAGCTATAAGGCATGCCAACATGCATTTTGCCCGCTTCAATGTCACTCACCTGTTGCGGAATGACGCCCTCGGTAAAGAAATTAAGATTCTTGAGCTGCTTTGCCTTGAGTATCGTGTTAAGCACACCGATGTTCTCGGGGATGTCCTTGACGTATTGCTCCGCTTGCGGAGTAGCGGCAAGTGCAAGTATCTCATCGACATTCTCAAGACCGCAATCCAAAAAGGCAAGCTCGCCTATTTTTATCTCTCCGTTGGGTACGGTTGCCGTTTTCATATTCGAGCAATCGGCAAAAGCGGCATATCCGATGCTCTTAAGACGAGTCATTTTCCCAAAGTCAAAGCTCTCAAGCGAGCCGCAGGAATAAAAGCAAAAATCGGATATTTCCTCAATTTGTGTGTCATCGTCAAAATCGACGCGCTCAAGGCCGTCGCAAAACGCGAACGTCCAGAAGTCAAGTTTTTCAACTCCAAGTGGAATAGTTATCTCGGAAAGGCTATCGCAATCCAAAAACGCGTATTCCTCTATAACACCAACGCTGTTGGCAAGGCTGACCGACTCAAGAGACTCACACCAGGCAAATGCGTAAGCTCCGATGCCTCGCACACCCGAGGGAACGTCCACCGACAAAAGCTTCTCACAGCCCGAAAATGCCGAGCCATAGATCATCTCGGTATCGGGATGTATATCTACGCTATCGATCTCGGTTGAGACCGCCTTGTAAAGTATCGAATAAGGATTATCCTCGTTTCCGATATATAAGGCATTGTCATACCTTGTATATTCAAGGTTATCACATCCGTAAAAGGCATCGGCTCCGATGCTCTCTATTCCGCTATGAAGCGTGACAGTCTTGATTTTTGTGTAGCCCTCAAACGCGGAAGCGCCGATTCCCGTTACTCTATCACCGTTTGGCGAGAATATGGGAATTATCACATCCTCGTCCTTGGCATTACCAAAACCGCTTACGTAGCAGGTTCCGTTACCGTTTGAGCGATACTCAAGTCCCACGGTTCCAAAGCCCGAAACGATATATTTTATCAAGGCAAGAGCCACGATACAGCAAAGCGTGACGACGCACGACAGCGCAATTTTCTTTAAAATTTTCCGCACAGCTCTTACCTCCCTTTTGTCTTTGGTGTATTTATATTATTATACCAAAAAAGCACCCTGTTGTCAATCTGATAAAATATGAAAAACACCCGAATGCTCGGGTGCTCTTCAATCAAGACCTTTTATTAAATTCTACCTGCGACATAACCGTTGTCGAGAACATTAAAATACAGCCTACAAGCTCGGTGCTTGACAGTGTCTCGCTAAGAAGCAACGCTCCTCCTATCGCGGCAAAAACGCCCTCAAGACTCATAATTATGGACGCAACGGTTGGATGAGTGTGCTTTTGCCCAACTATTTGTAAGGTGTAAGCAACACAACCCGACATTATTCCCGAATAAGCTATGGGAAGCGCCGCCGCGTATATTCCTTCAACGGTCGGTTGCTCAAAAATAAATGCGCAAGTTAAGTGTAAGGTCGCCGCGACAAGCATTTGGACGGCGCAATACTGTATTCCGTCGCAATCCTTTGCCAAAAGGTCAAGCGACATTATGTGCAATGCGAAAAACAAGGATGAAACAAGCACAAGCACGTCGCCGATACCGATACTGAAGCTCTCGCCCGTCATGCACAAAAGCCACATTCCCACAAGTGCTACGCCCATGCATATCCAAAGCTTAGCGCCCACCATTCTGCCGAAAAGCAATCCCATTATCGGAACTATGAAAATGTACATCGTGCTTAAAAATCCCGCATGACCGACCGAGGTGTGCTTTATGCCAACCTGCTGAAATGCCGATGCTATGAACAGTATAATACCCGTAACGGCTCCGCGCCATAAAAGATCGGGCTTAAAGAGTCCACGTGTTGAGGAGATGCCACGCTTTTTGCCCAAAGCATGCGCTATCACGGCAACAGGAAGGAGGCAAATGCCGGCAAGCATCATTCTCACGCCCTGAAATGTGAACGGGCCTACGTCGTTCATTCCGTCGCTTTGCGCAACAAACGCAAAGCCCCAAAGTAGCGCCGTTAAAAGCAATATTAAGCTACCGCGCAAGCTCTTTGACATAGTCCTTCTCCCTTCAAACGTCATAACAGAGATATTTTAGCACAGTTTTACGGTGAAGTCAACACTTTTGATCAACAAAACGGCTTCGGCATGAATATCACCCCGCCCCCGTTGCCCATAATCACTATGACACAAAAGAAAGGAAGGTAATTAAAATGTCACCCAAAGAATTGCTTTATATCGACGACGTACTCGGCCACGAAACCAATATGAAGGCGGCTTGCACCGATTTCGCATCCAAAATTCAGAACGCGGAGCTTAAGAGCTTCGTTTCCGAGATAGCACAAAAGCACACACAGTGCTTTAACAAATTTTACGGACTTTTAAACGGTTAAGGAGGGCAAAAAATGAACGATAAGGAAATTATGACGACTATCTTGAACTCGGTCAAGGGCGAATGCGATCTTATGATGCACGGCGCTATTGAATCCTCAACTCCTGCCGTCCACGCGGCATTTACACAAGGCTTCAACGATGCTTTGAATCTTCAGAATCAGATCTACGCCAAAATGAGCGCTATAGGCTGGTATCCTGCCGAGGCGGCACAGCAAAACGAGATAAGCAAGGTCAAGAACAAGTACCAAAATCAGTAAAATCAGGCGGCGAGACATCTCGCCGCCCATCTTATTCTTTCAAAAAGAATACGTCCGTCTCCTCCCTGACCTCTCGCCGCATGAAAAAAAGCACGGGAAGATTTATTATCGTCATAATTCCGAGCGAAAGGTCGGCAAGCAGCCACACAATATCACTTGAAGCAACCGCGCCAATGAATACAAACAACGCAAACAATACCACGTAAACGTCGATCGCTCGTTTCCGCTTTGTTACGTAATGCAGGCTCTCCTTGCCGTAATGCGCCCAGCATACGATAGTCGCAAAGGCAAAAAGCAGCACGGCAATACACATAAAATACTCGCTCCACGCGCCAAGCACCGACGAATACGCCTTTATTGCCATCATCATGGGCTCCGACGAATAAGTCATGATCTCTCCACCCGCCAAAATAATGACGATGGCGGTCAACGTACACAGTAAAACGGTGTCCACAAACACCTCAAATATTCCCCAAAAGCCTTGCCGCGCGGGACTTTGAGTGTCCGCTGCCGCGTGTGCCGTGGGCGCCGTTCCGCAGCCTGCCTCGTTGGACATAAGTCCGCGCATGGTTCCTGCCTTTAACTGTCTTGAAATCAAAAATCCGAGCGCTCCGCCTGCGGCAGCCTGAAAGCTCATGGCATCCTCAAAGATAAGTCCCAGCGCGCGCGGTACGTCCTGCCACCTTGCCGCTATGACCGCAACCGACAGTAGCACGTATCCCAGCGTCATTATGGGAACGGTCTTTTCGCAAAAGCCGCTTATCCATTTAGCGTTTCCTGTTATTACGACAATGCACAATAGCGCCACTATGGCACCAACTATCCACTCTCCGACACCGAAAACGCCCGAAAAAGAGCCCGACACCGCGCCCGACTGTATCATGCAACCCATCGTTACCGAATTGACGATGCAAAGCAACGCGAACACGATGCCGAGTGCCTTTCCCGAAAGCAATTTGCCCTTTTGCGCAAAGCAATCCTCAATGTAATAGCAAGCGCCGCCGTGATACTCGCACGTCCTCGCGTCAACCCTGCGGTGACGGATAGCAAGCACGATCTCGGCATATTTTAATACCATTGCGACAAGTGCCGACACCCACATCCAGAAAACCGAGCCGTAGCCGCCTATAGCGATAGAGGAT
>JBGVJM010000102.1:0-3969 GCA_045129415.1 Eubacteriales bacterium | reverse complement strand
GCCCCGTTATGACCACTTCGATATCTCTCCATTAATAAAACATCGCATCATATGCGACCTAAGTATTATATCATACTTTGCTTAAAAAAGCAATACTTAAAAACAATTTTATTGCAAATTTTTTTAATTGTTAAAATGCTATATTTTTGCAACTCGAATTAGCATTAAACTTTAAGATTTTAGTCAATTATTGCAATAATTTGTTGAAAAAACAATTTAACGTTTATAAAATCTACTGTTTTTCGCTTGAAAATAGTGTATTGACAATATTTTTAAGAAATGTTATAATTATGATGAGTTAATGTTCACTTAATATTCTTTTAAGAGCAAGGAGACACTTCATATGAAGATCAAACGCGGCGTAAGCTACGCAGACATTCTCGCAAAGCCCGAACAAAAAGAACAAAAGCCCAAGAAGCCAAGCTTTTTTTTGAGAACACTTATCAGAACGGTTTCCATTCCCGACCTTCTCGCAACCAACTTCAAGTTTGAGTCCGTTGGCATGGAAAAGCTCTCAAAAAAAGAGCCCTGCTTCATTTTGATGAACCATTCCAGCTTTATTGACCTTGAAATACTTGCAAGGATATTCTATCCCAGAAAATACAGCATCGTTACCACCTCGGATGCGTTTATAGGCAAGGACCTGCTTATGCGCCATATCGGTTGTATTCCCACGAAGAAATTTGTAACCGAGATCTCGCTTGTACACGATATGATGTACGCGGTAAAGCGACACAATTCTTCTATCGTCATGTTCCCCGAGGCGAGCTATAGCTTTGACGGAACGGCAACTCCGCTTCCCGAGAGCCTTGGCAGATGCGTAAAGATGCTGGGACTTCCCTTGGTCGTTGTCAAGACCGAGGGCGCGTTTACCCGCGATCCTCTTTACAACAACCGCCAAAAGAGAAAGGTCAAGGTTTCGGCAAAGGTTGAATATTTGCTTTCTCCCGAGGAGATCAAGGAAAAGAGCCCTCGCGAGATAAACGAGCTTTTAAAGGAAAGATTTTCATTTGATAACTTTTTGTGGCAGCAGCAAAACGGCGTAAAGATCGACGAGCCCTTCAGAGCAGACTACCTTAACCGCGCGCTTTACAAGTGTCCTCACTGTCTTTGTGAGGGTAAGACCGAGGGTAAGGGAACTACCTTGACCTGTCACGCGTGCGGAAAGCAGTACGAGCTCACCGAGGACGGCTTTATGCAGGCAACTGAGGGCGAGACCGAGTTTGCGCACGTTCCCGATTGGTATAATTGGGAAAGAGAATGTGTCAGGGACGAGATAAAGAACGGCACGTATTCGCTTGACGTACCCGTTGATATTTATGCGATGGTCGATACAAAATGCATACACGAGCTTGGCGAGGGAAGACTTACGCACTCGCGCGAGGGCTTCCACCTTACGGGCTGTGACGGTGAGCTTGACTACGTTCAAAAGCCGCTTGCATCGTATAGCCTCTATGCCGACTATTTCTGGTACAAGCTTGGTGATATAATTTGCATTGGAACAAAGGATATTTTGTATTATTGCTTCCCCAAGTGCGAGGAGGACGTGGTTGCAAAGACGCGTCTTGCCGCCGAGGAGCTTTATAAGATCATAAGAGCCGAAAAGAGAACTGCGCCCAAGGAATAAGAAGATAGGAATTTTGTAACACTATTAGAAAAAATACGATACCAACATTGAGTCCGTGTTTTTGAATTAAGGAGGATGTTATGAAAACTAAAGCTTTTAGATTTTTGGCATTGATTTTGGTGATTTTTGCGACTTGCACCGTAATAATAGGCTGCGATATGAAATGCGGAGGCCCACCGCTTGAAATCGGCGGAGGAGAATACGTAACGGACGCCGAGCATTCGCACAGTGGCACGGTCGAGGGCGGCAATTACCCCGATTCCGAGTTGGGCGAGCCTGTAAGATGGTTTGTTGCCGAGGTTATCAAGGCTTTGGACGGGCAGCTGCTTGTGAAAGCGCACGAGGATTCAGTGGAGAGCTACGATCAAATTTACGTTACCACCACGCTTCATTCGGGCGTAAAGCTTACCGGCTTTGCGGCGGGCGACATTATCCGCATCACCTACGACGGAACTATGGCGGAAAGCTATCCGCCGCAGATATTTACCGTTTATAATATTGAGCATTTTCGAATAGAGCAGCACGGAACCGAAACCCATACGGAAACCGAAACCAACACGGAAACCGAAACACACACGGAAACCGAAACTCACACGGAAACCGAAACGACCGATGTGTTAGAGGTTTACGGCGGCGTGTACGTAACCGATGCGAAATATAAGCACAGCGGCACTGTTGTGGGTGGTAATTACCCCGGTTCCGAGTTAGGCGAGCCTGTAAGATGGTTTGTTGCCGAGGTGCTTGAAAATTATGGCGAATATTTATTCGTAGAGGGGCACGAAGATTCTTGTGAGTGGAGCAATCAAATATACGTATGGCTTGAGTCCAGAAAATCCTTATCGGGATTTAAGAAGGGTGACGTTGTACGTATTACCTTTGACGGAATGTTTGCAGAAAGCGAGCCGGAGCAGGCATGGGCATATAGCATAGAGCGTTATACAACGGACGTTCCCGATGATTTTGAATTCTCGCTGACATGGGGAGTATACGGAATCAGCTCCTATGACAGTCAAACGGGAAAGCTGGTAAAAACCACTGATGCGACAAATCCCGAGGATTACGTGACCAACTATACTCTTACCGACAAGGAAATGGCGTTTGTTTACGGATTGATCTCCGCTTTGGACGTATATTCTTACCCCGAAGTCTACGATCCCGGCAACGGAATGTCGGAGCCTTCCGCAACGCTTATTTTGACAGTTCGTGTTGACGATGAGGAAAAGACAATAAAGGCCGAGGATATTTCATTGTTTTATAAGTCGGAGGACGCAAAAGGACAGTTGTTTTTGGACACCTGCTCAAGCATCAGCAATTTGCTGACCGAAACCGAGGCATGGAAAGCATTGCCCGATTACGAAACTTTATACGAATAAAAACAGTAAATTAAAAGGCTCTCCGGTGGAGAGCCTTTTGCTTTTATTCAACAAGTCCAAGCGACTTCATCCAATAGATAACGTGGGAGGCAAAGCCGTGGTTACAGCTAGCTTGAATGCCTGCATGCTCCCAGAGCGTGCCCGTGCGGTTTGCCATGTACTCAAAGTAGCCGCGAATGTCGGAATATAGCTTTTCCTTGTAGCCGTAACGGTTTAACAGCTCAAGGCGAAGATAATTTCCGATAAAGGGAGCGGAGGGATATATCTCGGTGTGCGTTTTTGAGATGTCGCGGTCTGAGCCGAACTCATCTACAAGCCTTTGCCAAAGCGCGCCGTGTGTTTCGGGTGTGGCTATGCCGCAAAAGAATGCGTAATATTGGCAGGTCTCGGTGCGCTCGCCCGAAAGAGTGAGATTGCCGTCCGCGCAGCGAAGCGCGTTGTCGCAGTAAAATCCGCTATCGGTCACAGCCATAGAATTTATGGTGTCCTTGATCTTTTGTGCCTTTTTTGCCGCCGCGTCATCGCCGTAAAGCCTTGCAACGCAGTTTAGCATAGCGTAATACATCATATTGGAGGGGAAGGAGACGTCCTGCACCAAGTCGTTGCAGCGCGACCACTCAACAAACACCCAACCGCGCAGCTTTTCAAGCAAGCCAAGCTCGTTTTCAAAGCCTTCAAAATAACGGCAAAGTGCGTAAACGCGCTCACGCGCCGCCTCAACAAGCTCACGGTCTCCCGTGCGTTTGAGGTATTCGTCAAGCTGTACTACGTACCACATAGCCCAGTTGGGAATGTAAAGACCAAACACAACGTCGGCAGGGTAGCACATGGGGAGCATGCCTTGGGGCAGGGTAGCAAGCTGACCGGGCATTATAAAGTTTGACAAAAACTGCTTTTCAACGGTTGATGCGCCCGTCAGCGCTCTTTCCACTCTTGACGTAAAAAAGCTGTCGCAAAGATAGCCCGAGC
>JBGVJM010000101.1:0-6574 GCA_045129415.1 Eubacteriales bacterium | reverse complement strand
TCATGGGGTCGTTGGTTCAAGCCCAACAGGGGGAGCCAGAAAAGCAGGTCTAAAAGACCTGCTTTTTTCATTGGCTCCCCCTGTTGGGCTTGCCTCCACCCCCCATCTCCGCGCTTGCGCGGATTATGGGCGGAGCCGCTTGCGGTTTCGGTAGCTCGCTTGCGAGCGATGTCGTTAGGTTCAAGCCAACCTTTCATTATGGACTTCAACCTTCAACGTCATAAAATAATATTGAAAAAGCACTGTTTCTGTGATATAATGAAGTTGAAAAATCAAATTGGAGAGTTATTATGAGATCGGATTTAAACAGAGAATGCGAAAATTTAGAAATTATTATAGAAAATTTAATATCAGGAAAGGATAAATGCGAGATATTGGATGACCGTTTTTCAATGCCGCAAATAATTGATTACCTTCGGGGATTTTTGGAGGAACTAAAAAGTCTTAATAACCGAATTATTCAAGATGGTAATACAAAGGAACTTTTAAAGGAAGTATATGATAAGTATTCTGAACTTTGGCTGTTTCAGGTAGAGTTTTATGTCGATAGTCTCGTTGCTGTTGTTAGAGGGCTTTGGCGTTATCCGAATGATGACTGATTTATGATATAATAATGTTAGACTATATTACGGCACGGGGTGCCTTGATGGGAGGGTGCGAATTGTATAGAGTGCTTCGAGTAGTATACATAGCTGTCGTTTTGGCGATTTGTTTGTGTTGCGCTTCATGTAACGGTCATTTTGACGAGCAAGAGACGGTTGACGAGACCGTTGTGTTAAATATGAATACCGAGTTTAAGCTCTCCGAGGAGCTGCCGGAGGGCGACGGACAGCGCGTTAAGGTCATTTTGCTTTTAGGTCAAAGCAATGCAAGTGGAGCGTCTATCGTCAGCTATCTTGAAAAAAACTCGTCACCCGAGGACTATGCAAGATATAGCGCGGGGTATCCCTCTGTCCTCATAAACTATTGTGTGGACGATCACAACGCTTGCTCGGAGGGTGAATACGTCAAGGTCGATCTGACCTGCGGCGCAAACGACGGCTTTTTTGGTCCCGAGGTCGGCATGGCGGACGTGCTTTCTCAGGAATATCCCGACGAAACTGTCCTTATTTTGAAATACACCATGTCGGGCTATTCGATCCATCATCATTGGCTCAGAGCAGGAAAAAGAGGCTCGATATACGATGCTTTTTTGAAATTCATAACGCAAAACATGGATCATCTTGAGCATCTCGGATATGATGCGAGGATCGGGGCAATCTGCTGGATGCAGGGAGAGTCCGATACGTCAAAGTTCAAAGCCGACCGCTATTATGATAACCAATGCAGCTTTGTTTCATACCTCAGAGAAGACCTTGCGCAATACGCCGAGGATGGCGGTATATATTTTATTGATGCGGGAATATCAGACGGGCCTTACTGTTTGCCCGGATATCCCACGGTCAACGAGGCAAAAAGACGTTTTTCCGAGCTTTCGGAGCTGAATATGTATTTCTCGACCATAGATGAAGGTCTCGTTACCACAAAGGAGCCTGAGGGCGATCCCGACTGGGGACACTACGACGCTTTGTGCGAATTGGAGCTTGGCAGGCTCTTTGCCGAGCACGTGATCGAAAGCTATAATAGTCGGAATAATTGAAAAAACAGAGGATAATCAATATGATAAAAACCGAAAAATACGTTGTTGGAAACGAAAGAGACCTTGCCTATCGTGCAGTATATAACATGACAACGGGGGACGACAAATACATGCACATGCGTCTTGGCGGCGAGCTTGTTGACTTGTGTACGGATATATATTTCGTAACTCGTGAGAACGATCGAGGCTTGTCGCGCGTATGGATGTGTTACGGTAAGCATGACGGTGCGGTTTGCAACTGGGGAGCGGTCTACACGCCCGAGGAGTGTCGCGGTAACGGATACTGTGCTATGACCTTGGACCTTTGCTTTGCAGAGATAGATGCTATGGATAACCCTCCGCCTGCGCTCTTTTGCACGGCGGGTGAGATATCCAGAGTCTATAAAAGATACGGCTTTGTGCCTGCGCTCAAGGGCGCGGAGATGGGACCGATGTACCGTCCCTGCGGCAACAGTCCCAAGACGTTTCAAGAGTTTTGCGAGCAATATTACACCGAAACCGATGAGCTTTTCGTGATTGATGCCGATTTCGGACGACGAAACGAGATCGACTGTCTTTTGAGATTCGCGCTTATGGATATGGGCGAAAGCTTCGGCATCGGTAATGTGAAGGATCTGTTTTGGCTACTGATGGACGAGCCTGAGAGAGCCAAAATCGTTTTGACCAAAGAGGGAAAGACGGTCGGTTGGTCGGTTGACGGCGAGATGCAGCTGCATCCAAAATACCGCTCAGTAACGAAAATTACGGAAAAGATATAATACGACATGGAATTCAACGAAAAATTGCAGGAATTAAGGAAGCGTCGCGGCCTTACGCAAGAGGAGCTTGCGGCAAGGCTGTACGTTTCAAGAACCGCCGTTTCCAAATGGGAATCGGGCAGGGGATATCCCGGAATTGAGTCGCTCAAAGCGATCGCACTCTTTTTCGGCGTTACCGTTGACGAGCTTATCTCGTCCGACAAGGTTTTGGAGCTTGCCGAGCAGGACGTAAAGCAAAAGCGAGCTCGGGCGCGCACGTTGGAGTTCGGCATAATTGATATTTGCATGGCGCTTTTGCTGTTTTTGCCCTTTTTCGCGCAAAGAGACGGCGAGGAGATACTGTCGGTGTCGCTTTTAGCGCTCGGTGACGTGCAGGATTATCTTTTGATAACTTATTTTGCGCTTGTCGCAGTAACGGCGGCGTGGGGAATCTTAACGCTTGCTTTACAAGGCTGTGAGGCGAAAACGTGGGCAAAAGCTCAATTGAGCGTATCGTTGGCACTGGGCGCGGCATCACTTTTGGTCTTTGCCGTAAGCTTGCAGCCCTATGCGGCGGTTTTCGGCTTCGTTTTGCTGGCTTTGAAGGCACTTATCCTTATAAAAAGCAAATGACACCAAAAGTGTCACGCGCGGGACGCAGAGTTTCTTGCGCATTTTGATTTCCTTTGATATATTGTATTTGGGCGCGAGCCTAATACAATAAAAAGGAAGAATAAAAATGAAAAAGAAACAAATTTTAAGGCTGTGCTTAGCGGCAGGCTTTTTGGTGGCATTTTTGACATGGACTTGGCTTCTGGGCTTTGTTGACGTTATGGCGATAGGTCCGCGCGGCTCCACCGTTGGCTTTGCAACGCTTAACGGCTTTGTTCACAATGCCTTGGGTGTCAATATGACACTTTATCACATCACCGATTGGCTTGGACTTGTGCCCATTGCCGTGGCATTCGGCTTTGCCGTTTTCGGACTTATCCAATGGATAAAAAGAAAAAGTCTATTAAAGGTTGACCGCGACATACTGATTTTGGGCGGATTTTACCTTTTAGTAATGGCGGTGTACGTTATCTTTGAATTTGTGGTAATAAACCGCCGCCCCGTATTGATCGAAGGATATCTTGAGGTGTCATACCCTTCGTCAACGACAATGCTTGTGACTACGGTCATGCCCGCGGCACTTATAGAGTTGAGATCGCGCATAAAAAGCCGCGTCATTTTGCGCACGGCGAGCGCGATAATAGTCGCCTTTACAGTATTCATGGTTGTAGGCAGGCTGCTTTCGGGTGTGCATTGGGCAAGCGATATAATCGGCGGACTTTTGATAAGTGCCTCGCTTATTGAGGCATACGATTTTGCAATAAATTCCGTTTGAACGGAAAAGTTTTCAAACATTTCAACATACGACACGCAGGGAGGAACCTACTATGAGTGAAAAAAAGCTTTGTATGAGAATTATGACAAGCAACATTTGGGGAGATTATTTCGGCAATTCTCCCATCGGCCGCGACAGGCAGCTGCTTGACGTATATGAAAAATATGCCCCCGACGTGATCGGTATGCAGGAGGCGACGTGGGCTTGGTACGGCTGTGCGCTCATGCCCGAGCTTGAGGGCAAATATCACATCATCGGCAGGGACGTAAGCGGCGAGGCAAACAATTTCGTTCCCATGGCGATAAGCAAGCAATTTACCTTGATAGACAAGGGGTACGAGCGCCTTGAGGATACTCCTGACATTTCAAAGGCAATCACTTGGTGCGTTGCCGAGCGTGACGGCAGGACGGTTGCCTTTTGCAACACTCATTTTTGGTGGATGAAAGGCAACGAGGACGTAGTCTTGCGCCGAAATTGCGGCGTTGAGGATTTTTCGCTTGACGATCACAACGGCTTGCGCCAAAAAAATGCAAATCAGATGGCACGCCTTATGAAGCGCATATTTGAAAAATATTCGTGTCCCGTTTTCGCATTTGGCGACATGAACTCCACCATAGAGGAGGGAGTTTTTTCGGAGTATGCGGAAAATGGCATAAATAAGCTGTTTGACCTTGCAGAGGAAAGGGACGAGACGTGCAGTATCCACGGAGATCCCAAGCGAGATGAGAATGGTGTCTACCGCGGCGTTGTCGCCAATAAGGAATACATCAAATGGTTCAGAAACAGACTGTTTTTGCGCGAGGACGAGAGCCTGCCCGACTATTTTACGTCCATTGACCATATAGTTTCATTGGGTGATGGCTTTACCGTCAAGCAGTACCGCATAGTTGAGGATCAGGGCGCGCTTGACGCCACCGATCACTCTCCCGTATACGCGGACGTTGAGCTTTCTTAAATTAAATTATGGGCGGGATATGGCGACTTTAATGATTGACATCGTATCTTGCCTGTGCTATAATAAGGTCAAGAGCATAAAACAACGCTCAAATTTAATAAATATATAAAGGAGAAGGAAAATGAGCTTTTTGAAGGACAAGGTAGCAATTATTACAGGTGGCGGACGTGCCGAGCCTCTTGAGGACGGCTCAGCCGGCTCCATTGGATACGGAATTGCGCTGGCATACGCAAAAGAGGGCGCAAATCTCGTGCTGACAGGAAGAAATATGCAAAAGCTACTTGACGCCAAGGAGGAGCTTGAGCGTCTTTACGGCATCAAGGTTCTGGTCGTTGCGGCGGACGTTAACGCTGACGTTGACGGCGAGGCGGTAGCGCGTGACGTTGTGGAAAAGACGGTTGCCGAGTTCGGTCGCATTGACGTGCTTATCAACAACGCGCAGGCATCTGCATCGGGCGTAAGACTTTGCGATCACACAACAGAGCAGTTTGACTTGGCTATATATTCGGGACTCTATGCGGCATTCTATTACATGAAGGCATGCTATCCTTACCTCAAGGAGACCAAGGGTACGGTAATCAACTTTGCGTCGGGCGCAGGACTCTTTGGAAACTTCGGTCAGTGCGCGTATGCGGCGGCAAAAGAGGGAATAAGAGGACTTTCGCGCGTTGCGGCAACCGAGTGGGGACCTGACGGCATCAACGTAAACGTTGTATGTCCTCTTGCTTGGACGTCTCAGCTTGAAAAGTGGAAGAAGTACAATCCCGAGGCATTTGCGGCTAACGTAAAGATGCCGCCCATGGGACACTTTGGACACAGCGAGAACGAGATCGGACGCGCTTGCGTAGCTCTTGCATCTCCCGATTTCAAGTTTATGTCGGGCGAAACGCTGACTCTTGAGGGCGGCCTTGGTCAAAGACCTTAATTGAATTTTTAAAAACCCTCCGCTTCCAACGAAGCGGAGGGGTTTTTGATTACACAAGATAATCGCGGCTCATTTTTTTGCGGTAGCTTATGGGTGTTGTGCCGAGGCTCTTTTTGAACAGTAACGACATATATTGCTGATTGCAAAAGCCCGAGCGTTCGGCTATCTCGGAGAGTGGAAGCGAGGTGGTGCGCAAAAGCTCGGCGCAAAGCGTCAGGCGGCGGCTTGTGAGAAAATCGCGCGGAGTTTTGCCCGTTGTATTCTTAAAAAGCGTGTGCAGATAGTTGGGGCTGAGATTGACCGCCTCGGCAACGCTTGAAAGCGTTATAGGCTCGTCTATATGCGCATCCATATATTCCTTTGCCGCGTTTATGGCGTCATGTCCGCCCGAAATGAGCGAGTTCTTGGAGTCCTCGATGACGTGCGCGATAAAGGTCATAAGCCTGCCTGCCAGAAGCACGTCATTGTCGCTGTTACTTGAAAGCGAGATTATACCGTCAAGCATTTTTTCAGTCTCGTATGGGTTGTGACTGCGGAAGTAACGGGGGAGCGCGGCAAGGGAATCGGCAAGCCTGCCCTCCGCCATAAACTTGACGTATTTGGTCTTAAAGGGCAAAAGACTGTAAGAATATTCACCGGGCGAGCCTACGCGGATGTAGCCTCGGCGGATGGGATAGGCGACACCGTCCGAGTAGGTGATGCGACCGTCCTCCAAATAATATTCTATTTCAAAAAGCGTGCGCTGACGCAGAGGTGACTGCTTTAAGTCGCCAAAAACGCTGCAATCAAAATATCCGCATATAAGCTCGCGCGGAAGAATAAGTCCGTTCACCTGTCAAACGCCTCCAAATCGTAAGATTTTATAAAAAATAAGGTAAAAATGATATATAAAACAGTTAGATTTTATATTATAATTCAAGTATAGCATACC
>JBGVJM010000100.1:0-5293 GCA_045129415.1 Eubacteriales bacterium | reverse complement strand
GAACAGCAGTGCCTTTTGAACGTTTCTCACACCGGTTACCCAGGCGGAAATGCGATTTATTGATGCATCAAAGTAGTCGGTGGCGATAAATACACGATCAAGCGCGTTATTTCTGACTATCTCTTTAGCTATCTCTTTAGTCTCGTCATCAAAGATAACTACGTGGTCACTGTCCCAACGCACCGCACGGGTAACGTGAAGCGCTATCTTTTCATTGAAAAGCAAAAGCGAGGATATTTTATCACTCACGACCTCGGTGGGATGATAATGTCCATTATCCATGAGTGGCGTTATTCCCTTGTAATCGGAATATGACAGACAAAATTCCGCACTTCCCACGGTATAGCTCTCAAGACCGATACCAAACACCTTGGATTCAAGAGTAACGTAAACCTTTGATTTGTCATAAGGAGTGTCGAGAATTTCATCCAAGGATGCCTTGAATCTTGCTCTCGGAGAAAGTCTATCCGCAGGAATATCCTTGTACCCGTCGGGTATCCATATATTCATAACACAAGGAATACCCGTTTGCTCAGCAAAGTATTCCGAAATTCTAAGACATGCTTTTCCATGCTCTATCCAATATTTTCGTACCGTTTCATCGGGAGAGGACAAAGTAAGTCCATCCTTTACCATAGGATGCGAGAAGAAGGTTGGATTAAAATCAATTCCGAGTTCTCTTTCCTTCGCAAATTCAACCCATTTTCTAAAATGCTTGGGCTCTATCTTATCCCTTCCGACAGCTTCTCCATTTTCAAAAATAGCGTAGCTTGCGTGAAGATTGAGCTTTTTCTTACCGCCGATGAGGGAAAACGCCTTATCGTAATCAGCCATAAGCTCATCGGGTGTTGTCGCCTTACCGGGATAGTTGCCCGTTGCCTGAATTCCTCCCGAAAGCGCCTCAAGACTGTCAAATCCCGTAACGTCGTCACCCTGCCAGCAGTGAACCGATATGCAAACGTCTTTAAGTGCCGCTATTGCATTTTCGGTGTCTATTCCATATGCGGCGTATTTTTCTTTTGCTTCAATGTAGCTCATATTATTTTATCTCCATTTGAATTTTCAGATTTCCAAGCGCGGTCGCCTCGATGGGCAATGCGATTACACTTTTACCCGTCGCCTGCTCGGTAAGTCGGTTAAGAAACGCGTTCTTAGCACCGCCTCCGACTATGTATATTTTTTCGTAAGCTATACCCGTGTTTTGTTCAAGCTCGTCTATCGCTTGCTTATAGCTATATGCAAGGCTCCTGTATGCACATCGGAAATAATCTCCAACCGAATTTAAGCCTCCCGTCGCCTTGTCAAAGGCATCCTTCATGCTCTCGGGTGCTAAAAAATCAGGCGCATTTGCATCCACTAAGCTTTGACAGTCGCTTTGCTCCGCGAGCTTTACAATTTCGTTAAACGGTGTATCGGGACAAAGCTCTCTTTGAAGCTCGTTGACAAGCCACATTCCCATAATATTCTTCTGATAGCGGTTGTAGCCAACACCGCCCTCGTTGGAATAGTTGGCTTTTTCGCTTTTCTTATCGGTGATAGGCTTTTCGATCTTTACTCCCAAAAGCGACCACGTACCCGAGGAAATATAGGGGTGATTTTTGTCCATAGGTATTCCCTCAACCGCTGATCCGGTGTCGTGTGTTGCACAAAGCACTACCTTGCAGCTTCCACCAACATTTTCGCTTATTTTAGGCAAAATTTTGCCGAGAACCGTACCAGGCTGTGACAATCTTGGAAAAAGTCGTTCGGGATAACCGAGTCGCTTCACGATCTCCATATCAAACTCACCGTTTACCATTCCTGTGGTGGTAGCATTGGTATATTCCCTCGCCTTTACACCGCTGAGCCTCCACATAAGATATTCGGGTATCATCAAGATATCGGTTGCTTTGTCAAGGCGACCTTTAATTTTATCGTCATAAAGCTGATATATCGAGTTAAAAGGCTGAAACTGACATCCAACACGCGAATACAGCTCCGAAAAAGGAACTATCTCATGTACAGCCGATATTGCCGCCTCGGTCCTTACGTCGCGATATGCATAAACGGGTAATATTTCTTTTTCGTCATCAAGAAGAACGTAATCCACACCCCACGTGTCTACCGACAGGCTCTCGATTTCAGGATAAAGAGCAAAGGCTTGTTTTATTCCTTCAACAACGTATTGGTAGAGCATCTCAATATCCCACACAAGATGTCCGTCCCGCTTTTTTACTCCGTTTGGAAAACGAAAGACCTCTTTTGCAAAAATCTCTCCGCCCTCTTGCCAACCGATTATATGTCTGCCGCTTGATGCTCCTATATCTATTGCCAAATAATACTTCAAGGCTTTTCTCCTTTCATATTTATTCATTATAATAATACCACATATCAAATATAAAATAAAGAACACTATTTGTTTAAAAAAGTGTCCTTATTTGTATTGAAATTTTGCGCCGATTGTGTTAAAATAAGATGAGGTGATTTTATGATAAGACAGGAAATACTTGAAAAGCTTATGCCCATAACGGTGGAGGAGCGAATAATTTTAGACGGTTCCGACACCGTTGACAAAAGCCTTTATACCACGCACGAGGACAACGTTATCCGCTCAAAAAAGCTTCTTTCCGAAGGCAGGCTGATACACGTCAGAACACACACAAGATTCGTTCATTTTCCCGAGCATACTCACGACTTTGTTGAAGCGGTATATATGTGCATGGGACAAACGACTCACATTATCAACGGAAAGGAGCTGGTGCTTAAGGAAGGCGAGCTTTTGTTCCTTGGTCAAAATGCAAGGCAGGAAATATTGCCTGCCGGAGAAAATGATATCGCGGTAAACTTCATTATTCAACCATCATTCTTTGACAAAACTCTTGAAATGCTTGGCGCCGAGGAAACACCCATAAAAAACTTTTTGATTTCATCACTTTTTGACGGTGAAAATCAAAGCTATCTTCACTTTAAGGTGTCGGGTGTTCTTCCCGTGCAAAATCTTGTTGAGAACCTTATATGGACGTTGATAAGCAACACCTCAAATAAGCGTAATATAAACCAGACCACCATGGGACTTCTCTTTATGCAGCTGTTAAATCATACCGACATGTTGGTTTACGAAACGCGTGAGGATAGAGCTATCATGGATATATTCCGATACATTGAGGACAACTATAAAAACGGCTCTCTCACCGAGGCATCAAGACTTTTGCATTACGATTTTTATTGGTTAAGTCACGAAATTAAAAACCGCACAGGAAAGACCTATACCGAGCATCTGCAAGAAAAAAGACTGTCCCAGGCAGCATTTTTACTCAAAAGCACTTCTCTTTCGGTGGAAGAGATCGCAATAGCGGTTGGCTATGAAAACAAAAGCTATTTCCATAGAATTTTCAGCAAAAAATTCGGAGTAAGTCCAAAAAAATATAGAAATCAGTGAAAACGAATTCATATATAAAGAGCATTGAAGTGAAAGATTCAATGCTCTTTTGTTATTTTTAGCCATCAATAAACACTTTCGCATATACCACGAGATAATTCCATAAACTATAATAAAAAACTGCTCGGAGGAATTTATGAAGCGAAGGATAGGACTATGGCAGCTTATCGGTTTTGCGGTGACCTCTCTCGGAGGAACACTTTTGCACTTTTTATACGATTGGCTTGGTCAAGCCGCGTGGATAGCTCCCTTTTCAGGTGTGAATGAGTCAACGTGGGAGCATATGAAGCTATTGTTTTGGCCCACCTTTATCTTTGCGATCGTGCAAAGCTTTTTCTTTAAGGATCGCAAGGACTTTTGGTGTGTGAAGCTGCGCGGCATACTTTTAGGACTTGCACTTATACCCATTATATTTTATACCTACAACGGTGTTATTGGAACGTCTCCCGATTGGATAAACATTGCCATTTTCTTTATTTCGGCGGCTGCAGTATATATTTACCAAACTCGGTTATTCAATGATGAAAAGCTTAGCTGTAAGCATCCCAAGCTTGCCATTGCAACACTGTGCGTAATAGCTCTGTTGTTTGTAATTTTCACATTTGCAACGCCCGAAATTGGAATATTTAAGGATCCGTTAACAGGAAATTACGGAATATAAAAGTTGCCGACGAGAGATCTCGTCGGCAATAATTTTTTCAAACGTTAAAAATATTGAGTCGTTCCTTCTTCAGAAGAAATATGTGCTCACCGTAACAAATACGCTTACAGGCTAAAATTTCGTCGTACAAACAATAAAAAAGGCATCGAAGCAATTCGATGCCTTTTGCTTTTATTTATGAACGTACATTCTTGACATTTGCGGCTCACCGTCGCCCTGAGCCATACACAAAAACTCCCAACCGTATCTCTCATAAAAGCCTACGTGGTCAGTTAAGAGATATACCGGGCTTATTCCTTTTGCTCTCAGGTCTTCAACAGCCATATCCAAAAGCCTACCCGCAATTCCTTGACCGCGACATTCAGGCTCGGTAAAAACTGCGCAAACGTTAGGATACAGGTCGCGTCTATCGTGAAAATCGTTCTCAATTACACCAAGACCTGCAACAACGTCTTCTCCATCCAAACACAAATACCATCCGTATTCGGTTTCTCCCGACAAATATGCATCCATGCATTCAAGATATGCTTCCTTAGGTACACCCCATTTTTCATTGAACCACCCTGCCGCGATATCCTTTATTTCAGGCTTTTCCCGTAACGTGATATATCTGAACTCCGACATATTTTCTTACCTCAACGAGCGCAAAACTCAAGTATATCATCGAGAGTTTCCTGATATGTGAAGTCATTAAGTATTTCGTGTCTTGCTCCGCGGTAAAGCTTGCAGGTAACGTTTTTGCCGTTCTTTTTAAGCCTTGACTCAACCTCAAGAACACCCTTTCCATAATCGCCTACGGGATCATCCTCACCCGACACCAAAAGGATCGGCAGCTCGGCGGATATATTCTTGAACCAAGCGCCGTCGTTTGAATACTTGATAAGTCTTATAAGATCACCCATCGCGCTTACACTGAATTTGAAGGTACAGTATTTATCAGCATAATAAATTTTGCGTATCTCATCGTCATTTGTAAGCCAAGGACTTGGATCGCTCTCGCTTCCACCCCCAAATTTTTCATTGTAGCTGCCAAAAGCAATTCCGTCAATGAGCTTTGAGAAGTGTCTTTCTCCTTTGATGCGCTTAATCACACCTATCAATGCAAGACCGACTCCCGCCGCAGGATTAGGTCCGCCTGTTCCCATAACTATAAGCTTATCGGGACTTACAACTCTCTCGGCGGCAAGACGAACTACAAACGAGCCCATACTGTG
>JBGVJM010000099.1:0-14433 GCA_045129415.1 Eubacteriales bacterium | reverse complement strand
CAAGCTCGGCCATTCCCGCATCTCTGCCCTCCTCGGTCATAATGCGGTTTTTTTCGCGCATTATGGCAATTCCCGTTCGCTTATAGCCTCGGCTGACACGGATAAGCCCGTCGTCGCGCAAATGACGGCGTATTTCTCCCACGATAAGCGGCACCGCATAGGTGGAGAAGGCGGTTCCCCGCTCCATTTGAAAGCTTTTTATCGCCTTTATCATTCCTATCGTGCCAATTTGCATAAGATCCTCAAATTCGCAGCCTCGGTCGCGAAATTTGAGCGCTATGCTCTTTACAAGCGCTACGTTTTCAATTATAAGCGCCTCCATCGCCGCCTCGTCGCCGCCATGCGCCAATATCAAAAGCTCTTTATTCCTGTTTTTTCTCTCGTCAAACGTCTCCGTCCCACCCGCCGTGACCGACCGATCCTCTGCTTGCATACAAGTCCTCCATACATAATTTATGTATCAAGTCTGTCGGAAAAGATCTTGTATAGCGTTATTTTTGTTCCATGTCCTCGGCGCGACGAAACGTTGACGCGATCGGTAAAGCTTTCCATAACGGTAAAGCCCATGCCGCTGCGCTCGCTCTCGGCATCCGTAGTGAAAAGCGGCATCCTCGCCTGCTTTACGTCCTCAATTCCACAGCCGCGATCCTTTATTTCTATTTTCGCGACTCTGCCTTCAAGCAAAGAGACTGTTATGTATATCCAGCCATCCGTATTTTTGTAGGCATGGACTATGCAGTTCGTGACCGCCTCCGAAACGGCGCATTTAACGTCTGCAAGCTCAACCGCCATGGGATCGAGCTGGGCGCAAAACGCCGCGACCGCGGCGCGTGCCATTCCCTCATTTGCCGATAGTGCGGGCAGCTTTAGCTGCATTTTGTTTATTACTCTTGAACCAAATTTTCTCTTTGCCATTATCTGACACCTCTTTTCTTTTGCGGCGCCCTTTTAGATGCTTGTCCGTACGTGGTGGGCTGACCGTTTGTATAGCTGATATTGACCATTCTCTCCATTCCGGCAAGCGACATTATCTTTTGCACCCGTGCGCTTGGATCACTCACGCACATCTCACCGCCGATATCCTTCATTACCGCGTATCTTCCCATTATAAGACCAAGTCCCGAGCTATCCATAAAATCAATTACCGACATATCAATATTGAGCGTCCTCGGGCGCTTGCTCCTTATCATATCGTCTATTTGCGTCCTTATCGCCACCGCGCTGTGATGGTCAAGCTCGCCGCGAAGCTTGATCTTAAGCACGTCTCCCGTGAATTCGCTATCAAATCCGGGCTTTTTATCCCTCATAGCTGCCATATATTATTCCTTCCTGAAATTTAGTTTCCTTGTAATTGTATCACAAGTCGAGCGCGAAATTTGTCAAAGCGAGGCGGTAAAATATATTTTCGTTTTTTCCTTTGTTGACAAATTTTTCCTCAAATGCTATAATTATGCTGAACGGAGGTGGCAATATGGAAGAAAGAATTTACGATATCGCAATAGTCGGCGCGGGCCCTGCCGGGGCAAATTTTGCCCGACTGATTGACTCCAAAAAATATACGGTAGCAATCATAGACGGAAGCGAGGGACACGACAAGGTTTGCGGAGGACTGCTTTCTCCAGATGCGCAGGACGTTCTTGCCCGATACGATATAAGTCTTCCCTGCGACCTGCTCGCCTCTCCCCAGCTTTTTTCCGTAAGAACAATAGATCTCGGCAACGGCTACGTGCGACACTACCGCAGAAGCTATATGAACGTTGACAGAAGCAAATTTGACAGCTTTGTCCGCAGCCTAATTCCTCAAGGTGTAGACATAATTGACGCAAGATGCAAAAGAGCAACAAGATGCGGCGATCTCTTTGAGCTTCAAACGGTGGACGGGCAAAAAATCCTTTGCAAGCATCTCGTGGGCGCGGATGGTGCATCAAGCGTGGTGAGAAGCGGCATTTTTAAGGATAGAAAAATTGAAAAATATATCGCAATACAGCAATGGTTTGATGCAGGCAAGATAAATCCGTACTACTCCTGCATTTTTGATAACGATACGAGTAGTGGCTGCTCGTGGGTCTTTTTTAAGGACGGAATGATGATATTCGGCGGAGCGTTTGATAAAGAAAATGGGCGCGAGGCATTTGAGTCGCAAAAGCAAAAGCTTATTGATCTCGGGTTCGTTGAAAAAACGGCTTTTGCCGAGCCAAGAAAAACAGAAGCCTGCCTTGTATGCCGCCCGCACTTTTCAGGCAGTGTTTTCAGGGGTGACTGTGGCGCATACCTTTTGGGAGAGGCGGCAGGCTTTATAAGTCCCAGCTCCTTTGAGGGCATAAGCTACGCGCTCTCAAGCGCCGAGGCACTCGCGGACGCCTTTAACCGTGAAACGGGTGATGTCGATCACAACAGAGTTGCACGAAGATATAAGAAAGACACAGCAAGGCTCATTGCCAAGATAAAGATAAGATGCATAAAGCGTCCCTTTATGTACGACAAGCTTTTACGCCGCGCGGTTATGAAAAGCGGCTTGACATCCATCAAAATAAGATCAAATATCAATAAATAAACGAAAAAGTCCTCAGGGCATGCGCCCTGAGGACTTTTATTTGAATTTTAATTACTGCTTGTTAGCCTCGATTACCTTCTGAGCAACGTTTCCGGGAACTGTGTCGTAGCCGGTTACGGTGTAATCAAAGTATCCGCGTCCCTGCGTCATAGCGCGGAGAACGGTGGGATAGTCCGCAAGCTCTGCCTTGGGAGCAGATGCGTGAACAGTGGTGTATCCGGGCTTGTGAGCGCAAGCATCCATACCCATAACTGCCGCGCGGCGCTTGTTAAGGTCGCCCATAACGTCACCGACCATGTACTCGGGAACGGTTACGTCAAGCTCGCCAACAGGCTCGAGAAGAACAGGGCCTGCCTGCTCCAAGCACTTCTTGTATGCAAGAGATGCTGCGGTCTTGAAGGAGATTTCATCCGAGTCAACGGGGTGGTAAGAACCGTCGTGGAGGTCAGCCGCAAGACGCGTCATAGGATAGCCGTAAGCACCCTTGAGCATTGCGTCCTGAAGTCCCTTTTCAATGGCGGGGTTGAAGTTCTTGGGAACAACGCCGCCGACAACGGAAACGGTAAAGGTAAGTCCTTCTTCCTCGGAGGGAGAGAACTTAATCCAAACGTGACCGAACTGACCCGATCCACCGTTCTGCTTCTTATGCTTACCTTCAACGTCAACTGTCTTTGTGATCTTCTCTCTGTAAGGAATCTTAGGAACCTCGTATCTGATGTTAACACCGAAACGGTTCTTAAGGTTAGCCGCGAGAATGGAGAGGTGCATATCACCCATAGCGTAGATGAGCTGCTGGCTGGTCTCGGGATTGTTCTCGTAGCGGAGAGTTCTGTCTTCCTCGGTCATTCTTGCGATAGCCTGAGATATCTTGCTCTCGTCCTTTGCGGTGAGAGGATACATAGCTCTGCAATAGTAAGACGTGGGATATGCAACCTTCTTATAAGTAGCGTTGCCCGATACGGACAAGGTATCGTTTGTATTTGTATCGGAAAGCTTAGGAACCATACCGATATCGCCGCAAGCAAGCTCGTCAACCTCAACCTGCTTGTTGCCCTTCATAATGTAGATGTGAGCAAGCTTTTCGTCAGAGCCGCTTCTGGAGTTCTTGAGAACAAGATCTCTCTTAACTGTACCGTTCATAACCTTGAAGAAGGACATCTTTCCAACGAACGGGTCAGCAACGGTCTTGAATACGAACAAAGCGGTCTCGCCGTCAGCGGAAATGTCAGCGGGAGCTCCGTCCTCGTACTTTTCCTTACCCTTTGCGGTGTGTCTGGGGAAGGAGCCTGCAATGGAATCCATAACAGCCATAGTGCCCCAAAGCTTGGTAGCTGCGCCGCAGTATACGGGAGTGATAGAGCCGTCTATAATACCCTGGTGGAGAGCCTCAATAGCCTCTTCTCTGGTGAACTCCTCACCCTCAAAGAACTTCTCCATAAGCTCCTCGCTTGTACCTGCGAGAGCCTCGTTAAGAACGTCCTTATACTTTGCAGCCTCCGCCTCAAGTGCGGGAGTCATGGGAACAGAGGATCTCTTGCCCTGTGCATCGTATACGTATGCCTGCATATCGATAAGGTCTACGACCGTGATGTTCTTGTCTTCTCTTACGGGAATACATACGGGACAAATAGACGTACCGAACTTATCGTGGAGCTGATTGAACGTTGCATCAAAGTGAGCGTCAACGTTATCGCACTTATTGATAAAGAATGCCTTGGGAATTCCTGCCTCGCAAGCCTTGTTCCAAGCAAGCTCGGTTCCTACCTCAAGACCTGCCTTGCCGTCTACACAAATAACGCAGGAGTCGGCAACGCGGATTCCCTGATATACCTCACCCTCGAAGTCAAGGTATCCGGGAGTGTCTATAACATTTATTTTTACGTCCTTCCAGAAGATGTGCGCTACGGATGCAGAAAGAGAAAACTTTCTTGCCTGCTCCTCCGCGTCATAGTCACAAACGGTGTTTCCGTCCGTAACGTTACCAAGACGGTCTGTGCCGCCGCTAAGGTAAAGCATAGCCTCTGCAAGTGAGGTCTTACCGCTTCCGCCGTGTCCAGCCAAAACGATATTTCTGATCTGTTTTGTGTTGTACTGAGCCATTGTAGTGTTCCTTAACCCGCAATATTTCACGGGTCCCTTTCTTTATATGTGCTTATTATAAACGTTAAATTATGGTTTCACGAATATGCACTATAAATATTATACAATATTTCCATATTATTTTCAATAATTCAAACCCATTTTTTTCTGCTCTCTTTGTAGAAGTTACCATCAAAAATTTGTGCAACTATCACAATTTTTGCATACTTTCCACTTGTTTTGTAAAGAAAGTTCCAAGTAAAGCAAAAAAAGCAGGGCGCCATGCACCCTGCTTTTTTATTTAAAGCTTTGAAAAGCCGAAGCTGTTTACCAACGCGTCTATCTTTTCTCCGTTTCTGCACATAGGGCAGATGTGGGAAGGCTTTATCTGATAGTCGTCAATATCGTGGGGATTAAATACCGAGCATACGGGATATCCCATGCACTCCTCCGTCGTTGCGAATATCGATGCTATTCCCACAACGTGTCCGCCATAGTAGCTTATCGCCTCCGCCGCCGCCTTTGCCGTGTATCCCGTGTTAACGGATGCCGCCAAAATAAGCACGTGCTTTCCCTGTATCATGGGCGCAACGCTATCGCGGAAGATGAGCTGATTTCCACTGGTTTGCTCGGGAGTAACGACGTAAATGGTCTGATGAGCATTCATATTCATAAAGTCTCCGCGCGTCAGCTCCTTAGCCAAAAATGCGCCAACCACCTGCATCTCGTCAAGGCACAAAATAGTATCTACCATGGTGTTTCTGTTATAAAACTGAACAAGCTCCTTTGCAACCGCCTCGGCCTCGGAAACGCGAGACTTTTGCATGGTTACGTCAATAAAATAATTCGTATGACTGCGTCCCGTTGCGAAGTGTCCCTTTACAACGCGCAAATAAAGGTTCTTACCCTTGGTCTTCATCTTATAAGTAGTCAAAGTAGGCATATTTTTACTCCCTTCATTTTTTGTGTTATAATTTTACACAAAAAGCCGCCCCTTGTCAAGAGGCGGCTTAATATTTTGGAAATATGAACAAAATTCACCTTTGTTTTTTTATATTTTAAACAAAACACGGGCGTTATTTGCCGTAATGTGCGCCATTTCATCAAAATCCTTGCCGTGTATACGCGCCATCTCGCCAACCGTGCTTTGCATATAAACGGAGTTGTTTATCTTGCCCCTGTACGGTACGGGAGATAGATAAGGTGCGTCGGTCTCAACGAGCAATCGGTCGAGTGGCACTACGGCGCACGCATCCCTGACTCTCTGGGCATTCTTGTAGGTAAGAGGTCCCGAAAAGGATGCGTACCAACCGAGCTTAACTATCTCTTTTACCATTTCGGCGCTCATTGAACAGCTATGCAATACACCCACAACGCCCGGGTGCGCCTTTATCATATCAAACGTATCCGCGTGCGCTTCCCTGTCGTGAATGATAACAGGTAACGAAAGCTCCGCCGCAAGCTTCATTTGCTCATCAAAATACACCCTTTGCAGTTCACGGTCTACGGGCTGCCAATAGTAGTCAAAGCCGATCTCTCCAATAGCAACTATTTTTTGAGCCTTTGCATCTTCGGCACTGCCGATAATTGCTCGCAGTCGCTCAAGCTCCTCGTTTGGAGTAAGCTTGCAAACGGTCTGGGCATCGCTCGGATGAATTCCCACCGCCGCATACATAAAGTCATATTTTGCCGCCTGCTTCAAGCACGCCTCGGCATTATCTGGACAGGTTGCAACGTTTATTACACCACACACCGCGCTTTGAAATTCCGCGCTTTCAAGCAATGCATCCGCACCGCCCTCAAGCTCGCAAAAGCGCCCATCGAAATAGTGTGCGTGCGAATCAAAAATTCTCTGTGTCATATCTCACCTGTAATCAAATCTCTCGCCTATATGCGCGAGGGTATCGCGACCGCCACTCATCTCTGTTATCTTTTCCGACAGTGCGGCAACCGCAGTCTCCTTTACCGCAAAGCTTATCGTTACCTTATCGGCAAAGTCGGTTCCGTCGATTATTGCATTAAACGTGGGCAAAACGACCGCGTATTTCTGATAATCCGAATATGAACAGCAAAGCTTCAATTCGGCATATCTCTCATAAGTAACTATTTTTGCCGCCGCGAGCGCGATAGACGCGCCGTGCGAATACGCGCGCACAAGTCCGCCCGCACCCAACAAAATTCCGCCGAAATATCTTGTAACCACGACTACCGCGTCGGTTACACCGCTTTTTCGGATCACGTCAAGTATGGGCATTCCCGCAGTTCCCTGCGGCTCACCGTCATCGGAATACCTCGCTACCGTTCCGTCGCCAAGCACATATGCCCAGCAATTATGCGTAGCATCGGCAAATTCCTTTTTCTTTTGCTTGACTACCGCCTGCGCCTCTTCCTCGCTCGTCACGTGCTTGGCGTAACCGATAAATTCGGATCTGCGCTCCTCAAAGCTGTCATCGCCCTCGCCCGCAAGCGTTGTATAAAGACGCGGCTTTATCTCATTTGACATATCAATACTCCTCGTCGTCTTTCCTTACTGCCTCGGTGTCGTACTTTTTGAGCATACCGCGCACCTTTGCGTCCACGGTTGCTACAACGGTAACAAATTCGTTGCCGTACTCCACGTCCTCCACCGTTGCATCCTTATAAAGAACGTTGAGCGCTCTTTGCTCCGCGTTCGGAATGCGGAACGTCACGCGGCTCTTGCCCTCATGCACCAGCTCCTCAAGCTTTTCGGCAAGCTCGTCACAGCCCTCACCCGTTTTTGCCGATATGCAAACGGTGTGTACGCGCTGAGGCGTTCTATCCACGAAAAGCTCGCCTTCAAGTCTATCACACTTATTAAACACGTAAAGCGTGGGCTTTTCCTCGGCTCCAAGCTCGGACAAGGTCTGCTCCGTGCATTCAAGCTGTGCCTGCCACTCGGGGTCGGAAGCGTCGGTCAATATCATAACTATATCGGCGCAAACCGCCTCGTCAAGCGTGGAGCGAAAGGCATTTACGAGATGGTGGGGCAGCTTTCTGATAAAGCCGACCGTATCGGTAAGCAATACCGTCTCGCCACCGGGAAGTGTAAACTTTCTCGTCGTAGGATCAAGTGTTGCAAAAAGCTTGTCCTCCGCAAGTATGCCCGCATCCGTTAAATAGTTGAGCAGCGTGGACTTGCCCGCATTAGTGTATCCAACAATGGCGATCTTTTTAAGTCCGCTTCTGTCTCTTTGCGCTCTCATAGTCCTGCGCGTTGCCGAAAGCGCCTCAAGCTCCTCCTCAAGCGCGACTATACGGCGTTTAAGATGTCGCCTGTCGCTTTCCAGCTTGGACTCACCGGGGCCTCGAGTACCGATACCGCCACCGAGTCTTGAAAGCTCGGTTCCCTTGCCTATAAGTCGGGGCGCAGTATATTTGAGCTGCGCCAGCTCTACCTGAAGCTTACCCTCTCCGCTTGTGGCATGAAGCGCAAATATGTCAAGAATAAGCATGGAACGGTCAATTACGTTAACTCCGTTTCCGATGTCCTCTTCAAGATTTCTTATCTGTGCGGGAGAAAGCTCCATATCAAAGATAACGAGACCTATCTCGTTATTCTCACACAGCTCGCTTATTTCCTGAACCTTTCCGCTTCCGATGAGCGTGCGCGGATCAAGCGTGCTTTTATTTTGTATTACCTTTGCAAAGGTCTCTCCGCCCGCCGTGTCAAGCAGCAAGGAAAGCTCGCAAAGTGACTTTTCAACCTCTTCGGTCTGCGCCTTGTCCGTCACAATACCGACAAGCACGGCGCGCGCCTTTATTTTTTCCTTCTCACTAAGATTCATATTACCTCTGAAAATCAAAATATCTTTATCTATACAGTATGCTTGGTTAACATCTTGATTATACCACCGCCGCTCTTCAAAGTCAACCGCTGCAAAGAAAAACGCCGTTTAGTATAGCAAAACAAAAGGAAGACCTATAAAAAGTCTTCCTTTTATCGTATCCCTTGTACAAAGATTACTTGCCGCGTCCCTCGAGTCTCTTCTTGAACTTGTCAACACGTCCGCCTGCATCAACGAACTTCTGCTTACCCGTAAAGAAGGGGTGGCACTTGGAACAAACTTCAACTCTGATCTCAGAGCCCTTAGTGGACTTGGTTACAACGGTTTCACCGCATGCGCACTTGATTACGCACTCTTCGTACTTGGGCTGGATTGCTTCTTTCATTTCTTTTTACCTCACAAAATTATTTCACTGTTATTTGGCAGTGATTTCACAAGTAGAGTTATTATAACACTTTTTTTGACGGTTGTCAAGAGATTTTTCAAAACTTTTTCTTGTGGGTAAGATTGAATTTTCTGAGCGAAAAGCCCCACTTGAAAAGGGAGAGAAGCAATATGCTGATTTCTTGTCGGGGTAGTGTCACTTTCCTTCTGCCGTTGGCAGGAAAGTGTCACCATCTACTCGCGTTTCTTTGCTTATAAATCAAGAATTAACCCTTTTATCCCCGACTGCATAGATTGATAGCGATAAACAAATAACGGAGGCATTTATTCATGAATACAGACAACACAGCGGGCTACGGATATATGATAGTCCGAGTGACCACCGCACGTGGCGCCATACCCATTGAGGGCGCTACGGTTTACGTTCAAAATTTTCTCCCCGACGGACAGGAGGGCAAGGGGGACGTTATCGGCACTTATTCCACCAACGCGTCGGGACTTACCCAAAAGATCTCGCTTCCCGCGCCTCCCCGCGCGCTTTCAACCTCTCCCGGAAACGGAAAAAGCTATTCCACCTACACAATCACCGCCTATGCCGACGGATATCACACCCGAATATACGTCAACGTTCCCGTGTTTGAGGGTATAACCGCCATTCAAAACGTTGATATGATACCTCTCCCCGAAAACGGAGTCGCCGACCGCTTTGACCCTCGCTCCGACATAGTTCTTGAGATGGAAAATCCGTTCCTTGAATCTACCAAAAAGGAGGACCCCGATGCCTAACACACCAATAATCCCCGAATTTATAACCGTACACCTTGGCGCACCCGATTCCGATGCGCCCAACGTTACCGTTCCCTTTGCCGACTACATAGCCAACGTAGCATCCAGCGAAATTTATCCCACTTGGCCCGAAAGCGCCATTCGCGCAAACGTCTATGCGCAAATGTCCTATACCCTGAACCGCATTTATACCGAATATTACCGTTCGCGCGGATACGATTTTGACATCACCAACTCCATAGCCATTGACCAATCCTTTGTAAACGGACGCGATATTTTTGAAAACGTTCAGAATATAACGCGCGAGCTTTTGGGCGACTATATCGTGCGGCGCGGCGCGGTTGAGCCTTTATACGCCGCATACTGTGACGGGATCGAGGTTACCTGCAATGGTCTTTCCCAATGGGGCACGCTTGAGCTTGCCGAGCAAGGACTTTCTCCCTATGAGATACTGCAATACTATTACGGCAACGACATCGATATAGTCAACAATGCCCCGATCGGCGGTGTTTCAGCAAGTGTCCCGAGCTTTCCACTCTCCCTCGGAAGCACCGGAGACAACGTGCGCACCTTACAAATTCGTCTCAACCGCATATCCGACAATTTTTCCGCCATTCCAAAGGTCAGTCCTCCCTTCGGCGTGTTCTCTTATGACACCGAGGAGGCGGTCAAGGAGTTTCAACGCGCCTTTGATTTGGCTCCCGACGGAATAGTGGGACGCTCCACCTGGTACACCATACAAAGAATATACAACAGCGTAAAGCGGTTGAACGACCTTGACTCCGAGGGCATAAGTCTTGAGGAGGTTACCCGGCAATTCCCCGAGGTTTTGCGCGAGGGCGACCGAAATCTCGGTGTTACAAGCCTGCAATACTATCTTGACTATCTCTCCGCATTTTATAATGACATTCCGCCCACAAGCATTGACGGAAGCTTCGGCCCCGAAACCACGAGTGCCGTCAAGGCGGCGCAAGCGGTGTTCGGGCTTGAACCCGACGGCGTGGTCGGAGAAGCAACGTGGAACGCCATATACGACGCCTATCTCGGTATCGTTTCAACCATTCCCTTGCAATATACCGAGGGCAACGTTGTTCCTTTTCCCGGTGTATTTTTGCGCGTTGGAGCCGAGTCCGATTCTGTAAGACTTTTGCAGGAATACCTCAACTACATCTCTATGTTCTATACCGAAATCCCCTCTGTTTCTCCGACGGGATATTTCGGCTCAAGCACAAACAATGCCGTGATCGCCTTTCAAAATCTTTACGGGCTGCCCGCAAGCGGCATAGTCGGTCCCGTAGTATGGAATCAGATAACAAGCCTTTACAGTGATCTCTATAACGGCAACAGACTCAACGAAGGGCAGTTCCCCGGCACCACAGCGGGATAACAACGGAGGATATATGAACAACAATATTTTTGAACGCGATGCCATAGCCAACCTGCAACGCTATTTAAGACAGCTTTCGTATCACGACGAGGCAATAAATCCCGTCCCCATAGACGGAATATGGGACAGCGAGACCGAGCGCGCGCTGATCGCCTTTCAAAAGCAAAACGGACTTTCACCAACGGGGCGCGTTGACCGAAACACGTGGGAACTTTTAAAAACCAAATACGACGAATCTGTGGCGCAAAACTCACCGCCCGCAAGACTGGACATATTTCCTCGCCTTCCTCGCGACTATGCCTTGTCCGAGGGAGATACGGGCTTCTTGGTCGATACCGTACAATACATTCTCGGTGAGCTCGAGCAGCTTTATACGTTTGGAGAATTCTCCGCGTCGGGCACGTACGATGAGCCCACAGCGAAGCTCGTCTCCCATTTTCAAGAAAGGAACGGTATAGCTCCAACGGGACGGGTAAATCGTGAAACGTGGGATGCGCTCGCCGTACAGCACAACCTTTTAGCCAACCGCTATCAATAAAAAAGCCCGACCTCCTTCTCGGAGGTCGGTATTTTATTATATTCTTCTGACTTTTCCGTCAAGCGCTACTTCGTTTTTATATGCGTCTATAACGCGATCAACTTCATCCGCGCTCTCAACTGTGAAAATGAAATGCCTGTTTACTATTCCCGCTCGCTCAAGCTCGGAAATTCTATCCGACATACCCGTGGGCAAGCTGTTATACACCACATTTCTATGCTTCCATTCGCGCAAAACGGGGAAGGTCACTCCGCGCCTGTCAGTCATTTCCGCGCCGTCATCGTCACACACGGTACAAGCGCTTTTATCACCGTAAAGCTCACGGATAACGCACTTTTCAAGCGTCATAAGCGGCATTCTTCCATACACTATCGCCGCCTTTGAGCCGACAATGTCGCGCATTTGCGGCAACGTAAGCTCAGCGGACAAAACAACGCTGTCTACTCCCTGCTCCTCAAAATATGCCACCGTCTCACCGTTTGCCGCGTTGAATCGGAAATCCGCTATTATTTTGGTATCGGGCAAGACCTTTTTGAGAGCTTCAAGTTGACCAATATTGGTGGCAATCGCGTATTTGGGAGACGTTTTTGCGGCTTTTTCAAGCAACGCGGTTATCTCTCTCCACTCGCCGTCAAAGGCAACGGGTGGCATGTAGAATCCGTCCGCCGCGCTTGTATCCGCCAAATATCTCTCAAGCGGCAGCAAAACGCCGTCAAAAAAGCTTCTCGCCGAGTCGGTTATTTGCTCCCCACGGTAAAATCTTGCAATATTTTCTTTATGCGGAAACTTTTTACAATCAGCACGGCTCACCTCACCGATGGCGACGTCCTTTGTCTTCGTTATCTGTGCCAAAAGCGCCTCCGCACCGCGTCTGCGAAGTGCATTGAGTGCCGATATGGGCATCATTACGCTGCCTTCAATATCCGCCTCGACGCTTGATGCCGCAAAGGGAGTATCGCCAAGCTTTGACATGCATCGCACAACGGTATCCTTGTCAAGCGGCGCATTTATAGCCGCCTCGGGCTTGTCGCCGCACACTGTCACGCTACTTTGCCCAAGCTCCATTGTAAGCTTGGACTCACTGTCAGCCGAAAGCTCCACCCGAATATTTACGGGTACCTTTCGCGTTATTTTATTGAATTTTTCAACCTCTCGGGATGCCTGCTTGTCACTCTCGCTTCTTGTGCCAAGCATTGAGTGTCCCACCGTCTTTTGATAATACGAATCGGTAAATCCTCCGCGCGAAAACAGCTCGGCAAGCTCACGCATCTCATTTTGAGACGCGTCCCTGCCCTCGTCAAGCAGTCTTCTCCACACTCGCGTTACTCCGCGCACGTATTCGGGAGACTTCATACGTCCCTCAATTTTAAGCGATGCCACTCCGCTGTCAATTATGTCGCGCACGTGTGTTGCAAGCGACAGATCCTTGAGCGACAAGGGATATTTGTCACAATTTTTGTTTCCGCAGCCGTATGGCAAGCGGCAGGGCTGAGCGCACAGTCCTCGGTTTCCGCTCCTTCCGCCAACCAATGACGAAAAGAGACACTGCCCCGAATGGCTGACACACAGCGCTCCGTGAATAAATATCTCAACCTCTAACGGATTGTTGCGCACAAGATATTCTATATCTCCTCGCGAAAGCTCGCGCGCGGGAACAACTCTCGAAAATCCAAGCTCGGAAAGCTTACGCGCACCCTCCGCGTTGTGAACGCTCATTTGCGTGCTTGCATGAAGTGCCATTTCGGGAAGCCTCTGCTTTATAAGCCTTGCCGCGCCGATATCGGAAACGATAAAGGCATCGACTCCCGCGTGTGCCGATGATTCGGCGGCGCGCAAAAGCTCGTCAAGCTCGCGGTCGTATATCATGGTATTGATCGTTTGGTAAACCTTTACTCCATACGCGTGAGCAAGCTTTACCGCCTCCGAAAGCTCCTCGGCATCAAAGTTTTTGGCATTTATGCGCGCGTTAAAAGCGGAGCCTCCGATATATATCGCATCGGCTCCGCCGTCTATTGCCGCCCTGAAGGCATCCATTGAGCCCGCGGGACTCAGAAGCTCAGGCAGCTTTTGTGTTTTTATTGCGCCCATCAGATGTCGCTGAAGGTAAGAAGGTCAAACATGGAGCCAACGCGGCTTCTGGAATTGTCCTTCTTAGGCTCTTCTGCGGGCTTTTCCTCGGCCTCGACGTCCTCTATGGTAAGCTGCTCAACGTCACAAGGCTCCTCTACGGGCACGGTATTGTTCTTCTTTGCATTTTCAATGATGGCACGAAGCTTGGCGTTCTCCGCAATAAGCTCCGCCTTGTCCGCCTCAAGCTTAAGATTCAAGGACTGTGCGCGGTCATAGCTTTCCTTTGCGCTCTTTGTTGCCTCATTCTCTGCGCAAAGCTGCTCGCGCAAGGCCTCAACCTCAGCCTTGGCATCCATCTTGTCCGCACAAAGATCAAGTGCTATGAGAAGCGCCGCCTGCGTTTTGGGACACTGAGGGCTCTTGAGCAATATTTCTCTCATTCTTCTGTCAATGATACCGACTATTCTCTCAATTTGCTCTTTGTTTCCGTCCGCAATAACGTTAAGTGTAACGTCCGCTATGGATATCGTGTACTTTTCCTTCATACTATCCTCCGATTTATGTATTGCTCCAATAAATTTCAAAATTTACTTGAATTTGGGGCGCTCGTGTTGTATAATTAAATAAAGTCACCCCTATTGTATATATTATAATACAATTTTTGCAAAAATTAAAGGGGTTTTTCAAATTTTCTTTGCAAAGTACACCATTTTGTGCGATAACCATCACAAAATCTCACCAAATGGGTAGATTACGCTACTATTCGCATTCAAAATACATAAAACGGAGTATTAAAATGCTTGACAAAAATTCGCTTGACACGATAAAC
>JBGVJM010000098.1:0-6006 GCA_045129415.1 Eubacteriales bacterium | reverse complement strand
GACGGAGCTTTTCCTCGTTGATATCGCCCTCAACCTCAACTATGCTGCGGTCAAGGTCCAAAAACTCCTTCTCGTTAACGCCAAGACTGCGCTTTGCCCAGAATCTTACGCGTGAAGCCCAATCGCTATAAGACATTATGTTCTCATCAAGGCGATTGATATAACCCTGTATCGGACGGCTCACCGAAATCATTCCGAATCCGCAAAGTCCGCCCTCCAAGGGATAAAGGCGATCAAAAACGAAAGGATATTTACCGTGCGCATACCAACCGCCGTCGTAACCCTCGGTGGACTCCGATGAAAAGAGCATGCAGTTGCCCGCAAGCTTGCAAAAATGCAATATCGGCTCACCGTTCTCGCCGTATTTCTTGTAATACCAATCCACGACGACGCATTTGCCCTCGCTCTCAGTATATCCGAGCAGGGTTGCAAGCGAGCTTGTTGCCTCTCTTTGCTCGGCATAGCTGAAGTGCGGATACTGTGCTTCAAGACATTCAACGTCGGCAATTCCCGCCAAAAATACGTTCTTGCTGTCCTGAATATCACTAACTCCGATTTCCCAGAAAATATCCGAGATGGATATAGTACGAATGTCAACGTCACCGAGACCGCCCTCAAGTGCCGTATTCCAAAAAACTCCGTAAACGGCGGTGCCGTGCTTTATTTTATCCCACGCATTGTCCGAGTAGGTCTTGTCAAAGCCCGAGCGCTCGGTTATAACGGGTATGATCTTTGAGAGAGCCGCTGCACTTTTCTCATCACGCTTTTCGCGCGGCAGGCAGGTGCATCGCGGCATATTGTCAATAACGTCGGCATGCTTGTTAACGATACTGTTGAATATCCAGCTTGAAGACTCGTTGCCCTCGTAAACCGCGCGCCATATCTCCCTTTCCGCCAAAAGCGCCGCCTCGATGTCACGCTTTGCGCGCTTGTATGCGGCAAGTGTATTTATCGCCGCGGAAATATCGGGAGCCTTGTTAAGTTGTGTGTTTTCCATTTTTTCTCCTTTGCTTTATGCTTTTTGGTCAATTACCAAACCTTGCTCTCACCTTGTATGCTCCAAGCTCCAACGGGTCGTATCCTCCCATTATAATTCCCTCCGTGCGCCTTCTTAGCGGCGGAATCGGTCGCTCCATGCAAACGTAACGAAGCTCATCGTAAATGTGGTCCTCGATCGAGCTGTCCACGTCCTCAACGTCCACGCTATCGTAGGTGAGACAAGGAAAGGTTCTTATAAACTGACGGCAGGTGGAAAAAACGTACAGGCGCGCCCGTCCGCCCTCGTCAAATGCCAAGCGGTTGTGTATTTGCTGCTTGCCTGCCATACGGGAGTTGTCCGCCCTGTCAAAATACACTCCCTGCTTTTCCATTATTCCGCCTATGCTCTCTCCGCCGTTCTTTTGAAATATCGCGGGGTCAGCTACGCCGCGGATATCCCTGCCGCAAAGATTTGCATCCTCGCGTTCGATACGCTTGATCTCCGAGGCAATACGCGAAGCCTCCCATCTGACGCCCTCGTTGGGAGTTTTCGTACATCCGTATAGCTCGCGGATGCGGTAAAGCACTCCGTCCGTATCCTCGGCATACCATCCAACGGAAAAGGGACGCGAATATCCCCAGTCAAAGCCGCGCCATATATTCCACGAGCGTGGAATAATAAAGGGCGCTATGACGTGTGTATTAATTCTTTCGTCGTATCCCATCGGCTCGTTTCGCCATTCGGTAAACACCTGACCCGAAAAGCCGTCCCAATCTCCATATAGCAAAGCGGCTCTTTGCGCCTCGGGGAGTGAGGCGAGTCTTGCTAAATAGTCGGGATCGTTGCGCAAAAGGATCTCGTTGTCAAATACCGTGCTGGGTACAAAAACGCGCGATCGCTTGCGACGCAAAAGCTCTCCCTTGGGTGTGGTGATATTTACCGTTTCCCATATGGTGGTCATTGGAGGTGCGGGAGTGATAAATCGCTCCTTTACCCATCCGTGACCTACGCCGCCGGGATTGGCCTGCGCCCTGATATAACAGCGCGTGCCCGCGCCGCTCGGACGGTTGCGAGAAAAGAGATAAACGTATTCGTCATAGGTAAACTGCGTCAGCTCGTCAAAGTCGATAAAATCGTACCGCTTGCCCTGATAGTTGTATCGGTCGTCGGCATGCGCCAGAGAGCCGAAATAGATCTTGGCACCCGATGGAAATCTCCAGCAGTGCTTTGACTCGTTGTAGACGGCTGAGGGGCAAAAATCGGAATATATCGTATGCGAGCGATCGATAAGCTCGGATAGCTGAGGGTACGTTTTTCTCAGAACGAGTCCGCGATAGTGCGGAATATTTATCTGACGGAGTGCCTCCGCCAAGGCGCAATCGCTCTTTCCGCCGCCTGCCGCACCGCCGTAAAGCGCCTCGTCCTCAAGTCGCCTCATAAACTCGGCCTGCTTTGGCTGCGGACGCCATATCACGCGACCGCCTCCTTTTTTATTCACGTTTTCGCTCATTTGGCGCTCCTTTCGGGCTACCTGACACCGCTCAGTCACATTCAGGCGGCTCGGGGTCAATGGTGTCGGCGGCGGGTATCTCGATTACTCCGCCCGATGCATCCTCCTCGCCTTCCCTTGTTGCCGACTCCGTCCAACGCTCAGGCTGACGGCTTTTAAGCCAGAACATCTCGGCGCGCAGGTCGGGCGGTATGTAATCCTCGTCAACGGCGGGAGCAAGCTCCTCGTATTCACGCAGCTTTTTACCCGTCTCGGGATCGTAGTCCACGCGCTTGAGCTTAACGGTCTTTGATACCTTGACGCTATATCCCACCGCCTTCTTATAAAGCGACTGAATAACGGCAAAGTCGGCTCCGCTTCTTCCAAGCTCCAGGGCGGCAAGCAGCTCGGGATATTGCCTTTTCCAACGGCGGAAGG
Source organism: Eubacteriales bacterium (assembly GCA_045129415.1). Lineage (GTDB taxonomy): Bacteria > Bacillota > Clostridia > Oscillospirales > CAG-272 > SVTX01. The sequence continues at coordinate 3,100 of JBGVJM010000098.1, read as the reverse complement.
TGGACGGAGTCAGCGCGGAGCGTATGGCGATCTCTTCCTCGGGCAGTCCGTCCTCGGCAAGACGACGAACGTATTCAAGCCCGAAGCGCTCCTTCCATATCTCAAATTTGCTCCTTGCCACTTTTATCCTTCCTCTCCGCCACCCTGCACGGTGATAACGTAAAAATCACCGTCCGCCGCGCAGGTTACCCGATAGCTCCCAAGCGCAGCACTAACGTCACTCTTGGCTATGCGCACCTCGCCGCGCTTTTTTGCAAGAATCGCAATGTATGCCGATAAAATTACATTTGCACTCTCCTGCGCCTCGGCAATCTCGCGGATAGATCTTATCTGCGCGTTTTTTGAACGCAATATACTTTTAATAAAATGAAGCCTTTTGATCATATTTCCTCCCGTGCGTTTTTTCGCTTTGACTCGCCCTCGCTTATCGGGGCATACTTTCTATCGTAATGATGATCCATCGCCTTTTTGAAGGGACATGCGCGCCATCCGGTCGGATGTCCGCAAAAGCCGTACAAGATCTCTCTTCTGCAAGCATTATCGGGAAAGGTGAATTTTGCGCACTCGCAAACCGTCCTTTCCAAGCTTCTCATATCCTTAAGATAAGGACACATACCTGTAAACGCCATTATATTCCTTTCTCGCCGTCGCGAATGATAAATGTTTGAGTTTGTTTAACTTGTTAAGCGAACTTAATTAATGACTTCTCCCTAAAACAACAGCTTTACAAAAAATCAAAACCGTATGACAGCTTGTGGGGCATTTGTGGAGTATGGGGCGCCGAACAGTGTTAATTTTAGTAAAACCTATTGTATTTAAAAGACTTTTAATGTCGCAGCATGTCGTTATCACCTGCGTGTCGTTCGTCTTAACTGTGCCAATTATAGCACATTTGTTCTATATTGTCAACCCCAAAAGCCAATTAAATTTATTTAACTTTTTTTCAAAAAACTGTTGACATTCCCTTAACTTTGTGATATAATCTTTAATGTAGGAAATATTTATGTTTTTTTACAAGTTCAAACCCCAAACGGAGATAGATATGAACGATTTTAAATCACGTTTGGCTGCGGCAATGGCTGACAAAAATATAAAAGCCGCCGAGTTATCTCGACGGACAGGTATTTCTAAGCCAAGGCTCAGTCAATATAAAAACGGTGTCTATGTTCCCAAGGCGGATGCGATATGCGCAATGGCTCGCGTGCTTGGCGTGAGCGAGGGCTACCTTTTAGGTACGACCGACTCGCCTGAGCCCGACGTTTACATTGCCAACGCAAAATTCAAGGCGCTTCCCGTTATAGGCGAGATAGCCTGCGGTACTCCTGTTTTCGCAAACGAGGAGGACGACGGTCTTGTCTATACCGATGCGGATACCGACGCGGATTTTTGCCTCATTGCCAAGGGTGACAGTATGAAGGATGCCAGAATCAATAACGGTGACACCGTCTTTATAAAAAAGATGGATTCCGTTAACAACGGTGAGATCGCTGCCGTTATAATTAATGACGAGGCAACGCTTAAGAGGGTGTACTACTACCCCGAAAGCTCCAAGCTTATGCTCATTCCCGAAAACTCCAGCTACGAGCCTATCGTATTTATGGGCGAGGAGCTTGAGAAGATACGCATAATCGGACGTGCGGTTGCATTCAAGTCCGATATCAGATGATTTAAGGAAGAAAATCTTCCAAAACGTCATCGATATGTATAGGTGAGAGACCTGCTCGGTTTATCTTATCCGAGAGATCGTTAAGCCCTTCCCTGTCGCGCGTTACGTACTTATACTCGCGCAAAAGAATATCGCCACATAGAAAGCGAATTCCAAAGGAACCGTTTCCACAGTCGATCACCTGACATTTTAACTTTAGGCACATCATTTTCAGCTCTCCTCTCCGTTTTTGTTTAAGGTCGCGTACCGACATTATACCAATGCGGACCCGATGGCGAAGATTAAGATTGTATTTTTTGCCATTTGCCACAGTTTTTTGCTATCCGTTGGCGGTTTTTACCGTTAAAGCTCTGTTTGTGCCGTATTTTAGCACGAGTTCAAGAGATATATAATCTTGAATTTGTCTTTCGGCAAAGGGGAGTTGGCGCTTTGATTAAAATATCCAGCTTATATTTTAATCAAAAAACATATTATTTGACAATGCCGGATTATAACGGAGGAAAATCGGTCAAACATGGCACAAATTAAAAAAGAAGAAGCTAACACGTGTATTCATCAGGGACACCGCGAGCGAATGAGAGAGCGATGTGTAGCACAATCAGCAAAGAGCTTTGCCGATCACGAGCTTTTAGAGGTCTTACTTTTCTACTCGATACCGAGAGTCAACACAAATGAGCTTGCACATAAGCTGCTCAATGAATTCGGGTCGCTTAAAGGAATCTTGAACGCTCCACCGGAAAGACTGATGGTCGTTGAGGGTATCGGATTAGTAACGGCTCAGCACTTTCATCTTATCTCGGAGATGTACCAAAGAATACAAAAGCAAAAGTTTTCACCTCGCGTAAAGCTTGACAGCCTTTCGGCTCTCGGTGAATTTGCCATTGCGCACATCGGTGCCAATGCATCCGAAACGTTATGCGCAATTCTGATGGACGGCGAGATGAGACTTATCGAGATCATACCGCTTTCGCGCGGAAGTCAATGCCAGACCTCATTTGACGCATCAGAGCTTGTCAGGTTGGCGGTGTTGAAAGGCGCCGTGAGTGTAGCGTTGGCACACAATCATCCAAACGGTGTAGCTCAACCAAGCATACATGACAAGGCGGCAACAATAAGCGCGCAAAGAGCTCTCGCGGCTGTCGGAATAACTCTTACAGAGCATTTGATAGTAAACGAGATCGCATATTGTCCAACCATGCAAGGCAGGTTGGCATCCGCAACAACTTCAAATGCGGAAAAGGAATTTTACAAGCATTTTTATCAAAACTGAAGGATCAGTTAATATAGTGTATTCGTTACACTTTTATTATAAAAAAATTTTTAGAAACATATAAATCGGAGGATTCATAATTATGGGAATTTTTGAACACGACGACACCATGCAAGTAGGCGCCAACATAAAGGTTATAGGTGTAGGCGGCGGCGGAAATAACG
>JBGVJM010000097.1:0-2669 GCA_045129415.1 Eubacteriales bacterium | reverse complement strand
TCCTTGATCGAAACTGTGCAGCTTTTGCGCTTGTGAGAAATAACGGTTATGGGCTCACCCGCATAGCAGCCGAGGGAGAAGAGAAAGGAATTTAACTCCTCGTCATCCGTCTCGATAGACTTTATCAGATATTCAGTTCCTTCCTGTGCATCTCTTAAGGTCATGACGGTCTCCTTATCATTTAAACGGTTAGCATAGGCTAACTCTATACAATTATACCGCAACATATCGATATTGTCAACACATTTTGGTATAATTTATGAATTTCGTTTGATTTTACAATGTACAAAAATCGCTATATCAAGCAAATTGTGCAAAATGCGCATGTAGAAACAAAAAAACAGGGCAAGACGCGAAAAAGCCTTGCCCTGTTTGATTATTCCATTGCCTGACAGGATAGATTGCGAAGTGCCGTTCCAACAACGAACATTGTTTTGCCCGCGCGCCCGAGCATGCGCTTCATTCTCATTTGCTTTGAGTTTGCGATAAGTCCCGCCGTTGCGGCACCTGCCGCCGCCAAAAGCAATCCGACTACCAATATTTTCTTGCTCATAATATACCTCCGTTACATCTGGGTAATAAAAATTATGAGCATATTTTTGCCGATTTATTCAGCGCTTTATTCTTTGGTGGGACGAATGATCTTGTCGTAGTCGTCAATAGCCTTGGAAACTATATTGAGTGCGTCGTTGCGATCGACCAGCATTTCAACGGCGGTCTCCTTGTGCTCAAGCTGCTTGTAGACCGAGAAGAAGTGCATAATTTCGTCGAAAATGTGTGAGGGAAGCTCATTTATCGATCTTATGTTTTTGTAAGTAGGATCGGAAAAGGGAATGGCGATAATTTTGTCATCCATTTTTCCGCTGTCTATCATTCGTATCGCGCCGACAGGATATACCTGTACAAGCGTCATGGGGAATATGGACTCGGAGCAAAGAACCAGAACGTCCAGAGGGTCGCCGTCATCGGCAAAGGTGTGGGGAATAAATCCGTAGTTTGCGGGATAGTGCGTCGCCGTATACAATACTCTGTCAAGGCGCAGCATACCCGTTTGGTTGTCAAGCTCGTATTTGCAGCTACTACCCTTGGGTATTTCAATAACTGCCGCAAAATTGTTTGGAGAGACCTGCTCTTTGGGAATATCGTGCCAAATGTTCATATTTTGTTCCTTTCTTATATATTGTTATTGCAATTATTACTTGACGTAGTCAAATTCAAAGCCGTACATGGAAACGGTGTTGCCGTCAGTACAGCCGCGCTCCTCAAGTGCGGCAAAGACACCGCTCTTTTGAAGAACTCTCTGGAAATAGTCAAGAGATTCGTAGTTGTCGAAGTTGATCTGTCCCATAAGGTTGTAGATCCACTCGCCCTCAACGAAGAATTTGTCGTTTTCGCGGCGGATAACGGTTTCCTTGGCATTCTTTACAAATTCGTCCGCCTCGTCGTATTCGCGCTCGTAAACGAGAATGGGAGGAAGGGTGGCTAAGCGGCGATCAACTATCTTTATAAGCTCCTCGAGGTTTTCTCCCGTGTAAGCCGAGATGTACACCAGCTCCCAGCCGTTTTGCTTAACGAAGGCTTCGAAGGCATCAACGTCAACGACCTCTCGGTCAAGAGAGTCTACCTTGTTTGCAACGATTATCTGGGGACGGGTAGCAAGCTCTTTGCTGTATTGCTCAAGCTCGCGATTTATGGTGATTATGTCGTCTACGGGATCGCGTCCCTCAAATGCCGATATGTCAACGACGTGCAAAAGCAGTCTGCAACGGTCAACGTGGCGCAAAAATGCGTGACCGAGTCCTGCGCCCTCGCTTGCACCCTCGATAAGACCTGGAATATCCGCGGCAACGAAGCCGCGCTCGGGACCTGTTGATACAACGCCGAGATTAGGTGAGAGCGTGGTGAAATGGTAGTCCGCTATCTTGGGCTTTGCGGATGAAATGACCGAGAGAATGGAGGATTTACCTACGCTGGGCATACCGATAAGTCCAACGTCGGCAAGCATCTTGAGCTCAAGCACGACCTCGCGCTCCTCGCCCTTGGTTCCGTTCTTGGCAAACATGGGAGTCTGGCGCGTGGGAGTTGCAAAATGCTTATTTCCCCAGCCGCCGCGACCGCCGCGACACAAAACGTAGTCCGCGCCGTCGTTTTCCGACATATCGTGAATTATCTTTCCGCTTTCGGGATCCTTTATAAGAGTTCCGGGGGGAACCATTACGTAAACGTCGTCCGCGGTTGCTCCGTGGAACTTTGAGCCGCCGCCGTCACCGCCGTTGCCGGCAACGAATTTTCTCTTGTAGCGGAATGCAAGCAGGGTGTTTGAGCCCTTGTCAACGCGAAATACGATGTTTCCGCCGTTTCCGCCGTCACCGCCGGAGGGACCGCCTGCCGCAACGTACTTTTCGCGGTGGAACGCGATGGCACCGTTGCCGCCGTTACCCGCCTTGACGTAAATTTTTATCTTGTCTATAAACATGTTTTCACTTCCTTTCGGGAGTAGATGAGATTAACTGAATTTTTCTATATTGCTTACTGCATATCCAAGCATCTTTGTCTTTATATGCTCCGTTTGCGTGTTCATATATTGCTTGAATTCTGCGGTGCGGCGGTTTCCCGCCTCAAAGTCAACTATAAATGCATAGACCTTGTTTGCAAGCTCGTAGTCCTCG
>JBGVJM010000096.1:0-5303 GCA_045129415.1 Eubacteriales bacterium | reverse complement strand
TCGTCCGATCCGTCGTCGCTTGACGGAATTTTGGCGCACACCGACCATGGGCTTATCGGCATCGTGGACGGAACCGCACCGCACGTGCGCGAGCCTAAATATCCCGGAGCATACGACGAAATAATAGACCTTGGCGCTTTTTGGAACAAGGAGCTTCTTATCAAGCAAAAAAATGAGATAATCGCGCTTGGTGACCGAAAGAGCGCGGAGTATAAGAATGCATACACCTTTTTGCGTAGCGTGGGCAATCTGCGTGCCGTAAACGACAGTCTTATAAGAGATGCTCTGGAGATGGAAAAGCTCACAGCGGCGGCAAACCGACTTATCGCGCATCACGGCGAGCTTGCGGCGGGCGAAGCAAAGATCATTCCGTCACTCACCGATAGCGTTTCAATGAACGGAAAGGTGCGGCTGGATACATTTGAGGTGTTGGCAAAAAAGCTTTATACCGTAAGCGATTGCTACGGCGCGGGATACTTTTTCATGGATGCGCTTCTTGAAGTTATTTGCCATCGCAACGTAACGGCTCGCGTGTCCTACGATCCGATCTGCCCCGACAAGATAGACGGAATATTTATTGAGGAGCATAATATTGCCTTTGTTTTGCGCGACTCGGCTGACGAGCATGCCGACTCCGAAGCTGATACCGAGAGCGCTCACGCAAACGTAAACGTAAGGCGGTTTGTAAACGCGGAAAGGCTGAGGCACAACCGCAGCGAGATAAGGTACACCGCGCATCTTGCACAAAGCTCGCTTGACGGAGCATTGCACGCGCTCTCCAAGGCGAAGATATACCATGGCTTGCTTGAGGAGATATACGGTCAGGCAATGCATTGGCGCGACAAGGAAAAATTTGAGGCGAGCTTTAAAATATAAAAAACAAGGCACTCCGCCGAGGAGTGCCTTTTATGATTTTTAATTATTTCGTGTGGTCAAGATACTTCCAAGCGCCAACGATGTAGTTTATACCCGAATGGATAGTCAGATATATCATAGCTACCATGGATATAACGGTTATGGGAGGGAACGTAAAGAAAAATCCCGATACAGCCGCTTCGGTCTGTATGCCGCCCTGATTAAAGGCATAAACGATAGCCTTGATAAGCACGGGCTCGATGATCGCCGAGCTTATTGCAACTATCTGCATAACTGTCTTGAGCTTTCCAAGCATATTTGCCGCGATCACCACACCCTTGGAGCTTGACGCGATAAGTCTTATCGAGGTCACCGCAAGCTCGCGGAATATAACGATAATGAGCGCAAAGAAATAGAGGATCGAGAGCCAGCCGCCGTTATTTGCAAAGCTTGTGTAGAGCACGCAAAGCAAAGCGCCGATGACCATAAATTTGTCGGCAAGCGGATCTAAAAACTTACCGAAATCGGTTACAAGACCGTCTCTGCGCGCGATCTTACCGTCCAGCATATCGGTTATAGCCGCCGCGATGAACAAAGCCGCGCCCACCAAGGTCAGTATGCTCTCGGTGAGGGGAGCAAGATGTGCAAAAGCGGGAATAAGCATTACTACCATAAAGATAGGCACCATTATAAGTCGCAAAACGGTCAGCTTATTGGGAAGATTCATTTTCATAATAATTACCTCTTTTATGTTGACTGTACTTATGCCTTTTTCATAGCAAAGCCGTACATATCGTAATCAAGCACGCGGCGTACCTTTACCTTTACAAATTCGCCGGGCTGTATTTTTTCCTCGGACTCAAAGAACACCTTACCGTCTATTTCGGGAGCATCGCCCTCGCTTCTGCCGAAGTAGCACTCGGAAACGGGATCGTAGTCCTCGCATATAACGTTTATTGCCTTTCCTACGTGAGAATGGAGATACTGCTCGCTGATGTCTATCTGCGAGCGCATAAGAATGTCCATTCGGTCCTGCTTTACCTGCTCGTCTATCTGATCGGGGAAGCTTGCCGCAGGCGTTCCTTCCTCTCGTGAGTAGGTGAATACGCCAACGCGCGCGAATTTTTGTTCCTTAACGAACTCGCAAAGCTCGCAAAAGTCCTCATCGGTCTCACCGGGGAAGCCCACGATAAAGGTGGTGCGGATAACGACGTCGGGAATCTCGCGGCGTAATTTAGCCAGAAGCTCGCGTATCTCGGCGCTCCTTCCGTGACGGTTCATGCGGCGCAAAACGTTGTCGCTTATGTGCTGGAGGGGAAGGTCTATGTAGTTTAAGATGCGGGGATTGTTCTTCATTTCTTCAATGAGACCGTCCGTCATCTTGTCGGGGTAGCAATACAGCACGCGTATCCAAGGAATATTTGTCTCCTCAGTGATTCTATGCAAAAGCTTGTCAAGACAGTACTCGCCGTAAAGATCCTTTCCGTAGCGCGTGGTGTCCTGCGCTATAACGGTAAGCTCCTTGATGCCCATTTCGTCAAGCTCGCGCGCCTCTTTGACAAGCTCGTCCATAGGACGGGAACGGAATTTTCCGCGAATGTCGGGGATTGCGCAGTAGGTGCAGCGGTTGTCGCAGCCCTCGCTGATTTTGAGGTAAGCCGCATAGTCGGGAGTGGTCAGCACTCTGTCGCCGCCAAGACGGACCGTGTTCTTGTCCTCGTGCGAGTAATAGCGACAGTCGGGCGCGCCGCGCTTGCGCTTTTTGCCAAAATTAGCAACACAAGACTCAATAGCCTCAACGATGTTGTGTATGCTACCGACTCCGAGCACCGCGTCAACCTCGGGGAATTCGTCAAGTATCTCGCGTCCGTATCGCTCAGCCATACATCCTGTAACGATAATCGCCTTGAGACTCCTGTGCTTTTTGAGCCACGCGATGTCGAGAATATTGTCAATAGCCTCTTTTTTAGCCGACTCAATAAATGCGCAGGTGTTTATTATAACGATGTCCGCCTCAGTCTCATCGGGGGTTATCTCATAGCCCGCGGATGCAACGTGATGCAGCATTACCTCGGTGTCCAGCTGATTTTTGGGACAGCCGAGAGAAACAAATCCAATCTTCATATAAAATATCCTTACTTTGATTATTACATAACAATACATAATAATGATAACACATAAAAGAAAAAAAGTCAATAGAGGGTGCGACATAATTGTGTTGACAAACTGAAACTTTTGTGGTATAATACCACACGCAGCCAGACTGAACGGTCGCGCGCGGTCATGCCGAAAGGTATCCGCGTGAGGAAAGTCCGGGCTTCATAGGGCAGGGTAACTGATAACGTCAGCCGCGGGTAACCGCCGGGAAAGTGCAACAGAAATAGACCGCCGAAGCTATTTTGGATGGCGCAGAACAATAAGCGCGGGAAAAGGATAAGGGTAAGTCCTTTTTGAATCAAAGAAGGCTAAGGAAGAAATTTCTTGCGAAATTTCATTTTTATGCGCTTATTGTTCTGCATCCCCCAAAGTAGCTTCGGTAAGGATGGAAAGGCGAGGTAAGAGCTCACCCACTCCTACGGTAACGTAGGTTTGCTGTAAACCCTACTCGGAGCAACACCCTAAAGTACGCGTTTGCCCGACCTTCCCGAAAGGGAATGCTTGGGGTGGCACGGGGCGAGAGTCCCGAAGCTTATCGGTGACGGTAAGCGAAGATTGATGACCGTTTTGGATGACAGAACCCGGCTTACAGGTCAGACTGCAAAAAAAGGCGACACGCTTTTGCGTGCCGTCTTTTTTTGTTTCAATTTATCTTGTTTTTGGCGTTTGACAGCTTCGTTGTCACATATATTGACAAGTGTGGCAAAATATGATATATTATGAGTGTAAGGGAAAGGTGGAGAGGCAAAAAACGGAAAATATTGAATATTAAAACACTAAATGGAGGTAACACGAATGAGAAAGAACATTGATAGCCGCAAGCTTAAGCTAACACTATTTATAGTCCTGATCACTATTGTACTGTTGATTGCTGTAATTTTTACAGTTGTCTACTTTTCATTACAGAATAAAAACAACGCTGTTGCCTCAAGAGTGTATAGCATCAATCCTTGGAATTCGGGTAGAATGATAAGCGTAGACCTTAACTCCAAGGGGCAGCTTCTTGCCATAAGATCCCCCAATTATTACCTGGGACTTGTTGAAAGCTGGGAAACGAACATCGTTGACATTACGTATGACAGCCTGGGCAAAATGACGGGAGTTAGCTTCTATTGGGGAGATATGACCGTTACAAAATACGACCCTCAAGGTAGAGCGACGGAGGCTCGGGGAGAATATGAGTACGAGGATCGGGAAGACACGCCGAGTATTATTACTATGCTAAAGGTGACGTATAATTCAGACGGCGGTTCAACATGGAGCTTTGACGCATATCAAAGCGATTTGACCGAGTCCGATGCGGCGACAATTTTTGGCTACACCTTTGACAAATATTGGCGCTGTATCGATGCACGTGTTACAGGTAAAGAGGATCCGTTGGTGGATGTTTCCGAAAACACCGTAACCGTGACCGGAGAAAGCCAAATAACTGCAAAATATACCGATAATAATAAGCTTTCAAGTCTATTGATCGGAAATATTGAAATAAAGTACGAGCTTGATGACAATGGCTTCTGCACACGCGCCGGTATCGAAGGAATAGACTATAAGTACACCTACGATAAAGATCATAATTTGATAGGATCATCGTACAGTCTTTTAGACAAATTAATAAAAGAAGAATTATACGAATACGATGATCTCAACAGAGAGATCAAAAAAAGTACATTGAATTACAATTCGGACAATGGTGTTTTGCAAGAAAAGGTCGTTTTGACAACGGAATATCACGGTTTTGATAACGTAAAAAAACGAACGAGCCGAGTTTGTTACATAAATGATAGATTTTACAGCAGTGAGGTGGCCGAGTATAACAAGAGCGGAATAAAGATCGAGCAGACAAGCGAAAGCTTTTATGAAAACGGGAACAAGGAGTATTATAACTACCAAAGGTATTATGAAAGCGGAACTCCTATAGAGATCGTAATCAGATTTTATTATGAAAACGGCAAAAAAAAGACGGAAGATGTATCCTATTATTATGAGTTTTGGAAACAAAAAAGTTCAGAATATATCAAGTATTACGAGAACGGTGATATGAAGGAGTACTCCAAAAAGACGTTTGATGAAGAAGGAAACTTGATAGAGCAAACCAATGCCGTATACGATGAGCCCAATATAGAGACTCAAAAGCCAAAGGACACGGATTCGGAAACAAAGGTTATTGAAACGGAAGAATCTGAAACAGTCCTGCAATAAAACCTAAAGCTCCCGCGCAACTGCGCGGGAGCTTTAGGTATGTTATCAGCTTTTCTTCTTGGTTATCTTTCCATAGATCACGTATCCCACAA
>JBGVJM010000095.1:0-3071 GCA_045129415.1 Eubacteriales bacterium | reverse complement strand
TGACATCAACCCCGATATGATATATGAGAATTATGCCAAGACGGGCGAGCTTCCCAAGACCAGCGCGGTCAATATTGCTCAGGCGGAGGAGTTCTTTGCCGAGGCAACTAAGGACGGTAACTCGGTCATTGTGTTCACGATCAGCTCCGATATGTCAAGCACGTATTCAAATATCAAGCTTGCCGCGGAGGAGTTTGAAAACGTTCACGTTGTAGATACACGTAATCTTTCAACCGGTGGCGGACTTTTGGTAGTTGCCGCAGCCGAAATGGCTAAAAAGGGAGAAATGACCGCCGCGGAGATCGCGGAGGAGTGTCGCCGTATGGCACCCTGCGTTGATGCATCCTTCGTCATAGATAGCCTTGAATTTCTCTACAAGGGCGGACGTTGCTCGGCTCTTGCTATGTTTGGAGCGAACGCGCTTGGACTCAAGCCCTGCATCACCGTTAAGGACGGTAAGATGGGTGTTGGCAAAAAGTATCGCGGAAAGTTTGATCGTGTACTTACACAGTATGTTGCGGAGCGTGTCGGCGACGGCAGTGATATTCGTCTTGACAGAGTTTTCGTAACTCACGCAGGCTGTGACGAGAGCATCTACATGAGCTGTGCAGAAAAAGTTAAGGAGCTTGCGCCCTTTGCCGAGGTACATATCACGCGCGCGGGCTGCACCATTTCCTCGCATTGCGGACAAAATACCCTTGGTGTGCTTTTCATCAGAAAACAGCCTATTTGAATATAATTTTTCAGGGCGTCGTCGCTTTTGCGGCGGCGCTTTTGTTATAAGGGAAAAAGCTGGGCAGGATAAATTAAAAAGCAAGAAATATCAACCCAAAATGTGCAATTCTATTGACAAAATTTACAATAAGTGTTATACTGAAAATGGTTATAAGGTATATATTGCCTAATAAATCGACAAAATTATCATTACAAAAACGCGGAGGGTAATATGAAGCACAAGCTTGGTATAATCGGTTATGGCACGATGGGCTCTTGGCACGCAAGAAACGTGCGCGACCGTATTGAAGGTATTGACGTAGCTCTCATATACGACATCAACGAAGAAAAGATCAAAAAGGCGCAGGACGATGGCTTTGCTACCTGCCAAAGTGCCGAGGAGCTTCTCGCAAGTGACGTGGACATAGTGGTTGTAGCCACACCTAATGATTTCCACAGAGATTACTGTATCGCAGCTCTTGATGCAGGCAAAAACGTGGTTTGCGAAAAGCCCGCTTGTATGACCTGTGCCGAGCTTGAAGAGGTAATCGAGGCTTCCAAGCGCAACAACAAGATATACACCGTTCACCAGAACAGACGTTGGGATATTGACTACGATATCGCAAGAAACATCTTAAAGCAAAATCTCGTAGGCAAGCCCTACCAGATATATTCAAGACTTTACAGCAACCGTAACGTTCCCGGTGACTGGAGAACCATAAAGAGCTCGGGCGGCGGATTCCTTTACGACTGGGGCGTTCACATGATTGACCAGGTGCTTTGCATGGTTGATTCCAAGCCCGTATCGGTATACGCTCAGCTCCATCACATCTATCAGACCGAGGTTGATGACGCTATTCGTGTAAACATCAACTTTGAAAACGGTCTTGCGGCTCACATCGTAGCTGACTCCTGGACCTTTGTAAACGAGCCTCGCTGGCACATTTCGGGTAACGACGGAACGGCGCGTATTGACAACTGGTTTGGCAAAACGGGTAAGATCATTAAGGCAAACGTCAAGAGAGTTGACTGGACACAGGGCTGTGTTTACACCCATAACGGTCTTTCCAGAAGCATGTGGCCCCGTCCCGAGTCCGAGATAGAGGATATCCCGCTTCCCGTAAGCGAAAAGGATCCTCGTTGGGAGGACTTCTATGAGAATCTTATCGACACCATAGAGGGAAGAGCAACACAAATAGTAACTCACGACCAGGTAAGAACCTCGCTTCGCGTTATTGAGGCGGCGTTTGAATCGGCAGAGAATTGCAGCGTAGTAAAGCTTTAATAAAACGGAGGATATGAAAATGAAAAAGATCGGTTTTGTTGACTATTACATCAGCGAGTGGCACGCAAATAACTATCCCGCATGGATCAAGGAAAAGTGCGAGGAATTGGGACTTGACTATGAGGTAGCATACGCTTGGGCAGAGCTTGACGTATCTCTTGTTGACAAGGTTACAACTGACGAGTGGTGCGCGAAGTACGGTGTTCAGAAGTGCGACACCATCGAGGAGCTTTGCGAAAAGAGTGACGTTATACTCGTTCTTGCTCCCAGCGATCCTGATAAGCATCTCGGATATGCCGAAAAGGTTCTTCCTTACGGCAAGAGAACCTACATTGATAAGACCTTTGCTCCCGATTATGAAACTGCTTGCAAGATCTTTGACATAGCAGAGAAGCACGGCACACCCTTCTTCAGCTCATCGGCACTCCGTTTTGCTGAGGAGCTCAACAACATTGAAAATCCCACAAGCATGATCACCATCGGTGGCGGCGGCTCTATTCAGGAGTACATCGTTCACCAGTGTGAAATGGTTGTAAAGAAGATGGGAACCAATATTGCGAGTGTTGTGGCTAATCCCCACGGAACTCAGATGTTCATTACCGTTAACTTTGAAAGCGGCAAGACTGCAACTATGATCTACGGTCGCTCAATGCCTTTCGGCAGCTACATGGCGAATGCTGAGGGTAAAGAGGGCTGGAAGCAGGTAACTCTTCCTTTCTTCAAGGGACTTATCGCCGACATTCTCAACTTCTATGAGACGGGCAAGTTCAGCTTTGACGGTCAGGAGACCAAGGCTGTTATCAAGCTTCGCGAGATGGCAGTTAAGGCATCCGAAAACACAGGCGTTGTAGTTGAGGCATAATTCAAATAAAATTAAGCGTTGGAGGCGAAAAATGGCTTCCAACGCTATTTTTTTGCGCTTTTTCGTTGACTTTGACAAGATTTTGAGGTATAATTATTCCATAGTTTTGTTTTGGAGAAGAAAATGTTAAAGAGATTTATCAGTTACTATAAGCCGCATAGCAAAATGCTTGTTCTTGATATGCTTGCGGCGCTGTTTATATCGGTTATC
>JBGVJM010000094.1:0-6716 GCA_045129415.1 Eubacteriales bacterium | reverse complement strand
ATTTATATTTATTAACCAAATTTACACCCCCGTTTATGTGCATTTTGACGGCAAAACGTTAGGTTTTATTGTAATTATCTTTTTTATTCATTTAAATGGCTACCACTTGACAAAATCAATTATTTGTTTTATAATTAATAAGTTAAATAATATATAAACGAATCGACATATATTGAGGTGTAAAAATGGCAAAGGAAAAAATGGTTGAGCAAATAACAAGCATGGACGTTGATTTTGCTCAGTGGTATACGGACGTAGTTAAAAAGGCAGAGCTTGCCGATTATTCGGGCGTTAAGGGCTGTATGATCATCCGTCCTTACGGTTACGCTATCTGGGAGAACATCCAGAGAGAGCTTGACCGTCGCTTTAAGGAGCGCGGAACGGAAAACGTATATATGCCTATGTTCATTCCCGAGAGCCTGCTCCAAAAGGAGAAGGATCACGTTGAGGGCTTCGCTCCCGAGTGCGCTATCGTTACCATCGGCGGACAGAACAAGCTTTCCGAGCGTCTTATCGTTCGTCCCACGTCCGAAACGGTATTTTGCGAGCATTTTAAGGATATAATTCAGTCTTACCGCGACCTTCCCAAGATATATAATCAGTGGGTAAACGTGTGCCGTTGGGAAAAGACAACGCGCCCCTTCCTTCGTACAAGTGAGTTCTTGTGGCAGGAGGGACACACCATGCACGAGACCGCCGAGGAAGCAAAAGAGAAGACTATTGAGATGCTTCGCGTATACGAGGAGTTCTATCTCAACTGCCTTGCTATCCCCGCAATAACGGGTCAGAAGACCGAAAAGGAAAAGTTTGCGGGAGCCGAGGAGACCTATACCATTGAGCCTATGATGCACAACGGCGTGGCTCTTCAGGGCGGTACGACTCACTATTTCGGTGACGGATTTGCGCGCGCATTTGATATTAAGTTCACGGGCAGAGATAACGTTCAGACCTATCCTCACCAGACAAGTTGGGGTGTTTCCACCCGTATGATCGGCGCGCTCATTATGGCGCACGGTGACGATAACGGACTTATTCTTCCTCCCGCGGTAGCTCCTATTCAGGTAGTTATCATTCCCGTTGCACAGCATAAGGAAGGCGTGCTTGAAAAGGCAAATGAGATAAAGGCAAAGCTCCAGGCGGCAGGGTATCGCGTTAAGCTTGACGACTCCGATCAGTCTACGGGCTGGAAGTACAGTCAGTACGAGATGAAGGGCGTGCCTGTTCGTCTTGAGATCGGTCCTCGCGACATAGAGAGTGGCAACTGCGTGCTCGTTTCCCGCGTATCCCGCGAAAAGAATTTCGTGGCTATCGAGGGAGTTGAGAACGAGGTAGAGAAGATGCTTCAGTTCGTTCACAACGAGCTTGTTGAGAGAGCGAGAAAGAATCTTTCGGAAAAGACTCACGAGGCGCGCACCTATGAGGAATTCCTTGACATAGCAGAGAACAAGCCCGGCTTTATCAAGGCTATGTGGTGCGGAGACGTTGAGTGTGAGGATAAGCTTAAGGACGTAACGGGCGGCGTTAAGTCGCGTTGCATACCCTTCTGTGAGGATCACCTTGCGGACACCTGTGTTTGCTGCGGAAAGCCTGCTAAGCATATGGTAGTCTGGGGCAGACAATACTAATTGATATGGATTGTGGGGAAAGGGACAAACTTTTAGGCAAAAGTTTTTTCCCTTTCCCCACACCCCTATCCCTTTTCAAAACCTTTTTCCATATTTAAGAGATAAAAATTGAATTTGAAATGAAAGGAGAGTACCCGTGTTCAAGGCTATCGGAAAATACGCAAATGATTGCATAAAGAGCATTGATCCCGTCTTGTTTATATGTACGGCGTTGCTCTCACTTATCAGTATCGTGACCATCTTCGGCGCGATGGACAATTTCGGAACGCGCAAGCTCATAATGCAGGTCGCTATGACGGCGGCAGGACTTGTGGCAACCATGATAATAGCCAATTTCGACTACCATTGGATAGTTGATAAGCTGTGGCTCATCATGGTCGGCGTTTCCGCGCTCTTGCTTATCGTAACGCTTGTTTTCGGAAGCTCGGGCGAGAATATGGAAACGGCAAATCGCTCGTGGTTGAATATCCCCGGCATCAATATAATGATACAGCCCTCCGAGTTTGTAAAGATCGCGCTTGTTTGCTCCTTTGCAAAGCACATTTCAATCGTTAAACCGCGCATCAATCACATAAAGGAGCTTGGCTCGCTGGCGCTTCACGCAGGACTTATCGTAGGACTTATACTCTTGTCGGGCGACCTTGGCGTTGCGCTGGTCTATATGGGCTTTTTGCTCATAATGCTTTTCGTGGCAGGACTTTCAGGCTGGTATTTTCTCGGCGGAACCGCGGTTGTGGTTTTGGCGTTCCCGCTTTTGTGGGAGCTTTTGGCGGACTATCAGCGCGAGCGCATAATAGTTGGCTTTAATCCCGATCTTGATCCGCTTGGAAAGGGAATGCAGCCTCTGCTTTCAAGACAGTGCATCTCAAACGGCGGACTTTTGGGAATTGGACTTATGGGTAAGGGCGATTACGAGGCTCTTCCTGCATCGCACACCGACTTTATTTTCGCCACGGTTTGCGAAAAGTTTGGTATGATAGGCGGATTTTTGGTGATAGGCCTGCTTGCCGTTATGGTGGTGCGAATGCTGATGCTTGCCAAATCGTGCGGTGACGACTACGGCTCGTATATTTGCGTTGGCGTTGCGGCAATTCTCATCGTCCAAACGCTTGAAAATATCGGCATGTGCCTTGCAATGCTTCCCGTTGTGGGAATAACGCTGCCCTTCGTTTCGTGCGGCGGCTCGAGCGTGCTTGCAACGTACGTTTTGTTGGCTATCGTCCATTCGGTCAAGAGCCATAAGCCGCGCCAAAGACTTGAATTTTAATTTCTTCAATAATACATAAAAGCTTCCTTTGTAAAATATAATTCAGTAAAGAAACGTTTTACAAAGGAGCTTTTTTATGTTTATTTATTCTCTTCGCGCCTCAACGCTCAAATTCTTTGGAATAATTGCCGTGACGCTGGCGGCGCTTATAGCCATAATTGCCTTTGTTCCCGTATACACAGAAGGGAATTTAACCGATGCGCCCACCTATGCGGGAGACCGGGAGGTAAGCTATTCATACGACAAGGTGCGTGACGTATCGGCTGTTGCGAACTTTCTTTCGCAGTTCGGTTGGACGGTTGACGGAGCCACCGCCGAGAGCCAAAAAGTCACCATTCCGCGCGAGTTTGACAAGGTTTTTGCCGCATACAACGAGATACAAAAGGTGCAGGGACTTGACCTGTCCAAATTCAAAAACAAGGAGCTTACCCGATACACCGTTGAGGTAACGAACTATCAGGGTTATGAGGGCAAGGTGTATGCCAACGTGCTTGTCTATCGCAACAAGGTGGTTGGCGGCGACATTTGCTCGGCGGACGTAACGGGCTTTGTACACGGCTTTGAAAAGCCTTCTAACTAATAAAAAAGCAGGACGCGTCGCGTCCTGCTTTAATTTTATTTAACGTGATTGTTGAATATGTAGAGAATATCGTCTACGTTTGCCATCCAGCCCTCAGCCTTGGCGGTAACCGTTACGTAGAAGTGACCGTTATTACCCTTAGCGTAGGAAACGATGCAATATCCGCTGGTATTCTTTTCGGTAAAGCCCGTCTTGCCGCCGAGAAGGGTGGCGTTTTTGGGGTTTTTATTGCCGTCGTCGAGATAGTTGTGCAAGAGCTTGTGCCAGAAGGTACAGCCTTCACCGGGGCGGAAATTATCGCTGGGCTTGTAGGAAAGCGATGTCAAAACGCTTGCGCAAAGCGGATTTTTCATAGCGTACGACATAATGACCGACATATCGTAAACCGTGGTGTACTGATATTGGTGATGGAGTCCCGAGCAATTCTGGAACAGGGTAGAGCTTGAAATACCCAGCTCTGCCGCCTTATCGTTCATGAGCTTGACGAAATTCGCCTCGCTGCCTGCGATATAGTCGGCAAGCTCAAGGCAAGCGATACCGTCGGACTGAAGAATTGCAACGTAAAGAAGGTCTTTGACCGTAAGCTTTTCTCCAACCTTGAGTCCATAGCCCGAATGGTCGCCCTGCGGCTTGCTTATCGTTATAACGTCGTCAAGAGAAGCCTCGGTCTTGAGGTTTTCAACGGCTACGATAAGTGTCATGACCTTGGTCATGGACGCGGGATAGATCATTTGCTTTGAAAGTCTCGATGCAAGCACTTTTCCGTCGGTAACGTCAACGATAATTGCATGCTCCGAGCTTATCGTGTCGCTTATGGTAAGCGCGTCGTCCGTATTGAACACGGGGACGTCTATATGTACGTTGAAGGGATAGTCGGCATTGCTGCCTGCGGGAAGATTTTCGGGACCGTCTCCCTCGGGGGTAGCGGATGCGAGCCTTGTTGCCGCAAAATAAACGGTTGAGACAACTATCAAAAGAAGGCTGGCAACTATGAGAATTATTATAAGATTAAGCGCGGCGTCGTCAACGTGCGCCGTCTTTTTAAGCTTTTGTGAAGACATATTCTGTTTTGATGTCCTTTCATTTTAACTACCTATATATTTTATCATAAACGCGCGCCCTTGTCAACAGCGATAAATGTCGAAAGAGGGAGAAAAAGAAAAAAGTCCCGAATGGGACTTTTTTCTATAAGCTTTATCAGAGCGCTACGTACATTACGAAAACAAGAACAACGAATACGATAGCAACTACGGTCGTTGCCCAGGACAAGAGCTTGGAACGGTCCGTACTCTTGGTCTTGCCGTAGAACGAATCGGAGCCACCTGCGATAGCACCGGAAAGCTTTTTGTCCTTACCGCTCTGCAACATAACGAGAACGCTGAGTGCAACTGAAAGCACGATAAGAATTATACCGAGAACAATGGTCAATATCTCCATTACTAACCCTCCTTTTGAAAAAACGTGATTTAATGCGTCGCGGCTACAAGCCGCAGTCTTTCTTCATACTCAAAGCATTATAACATACATCACGGCAAAAATCAAGAGTAAAATTGAATTTTTTCAAAATTTTGTTAGAGTTACATTAATTATATATTGTATTACTGCAAAATGAGTGTCAATCCCCAGCTTTGCGCGTATGCCTCGGCATAAGAGCCGGCGGAGCAATAGACCTTCATGCTCTTAGGGCAGTAATCAAAAGCGCCGTATTCAATGGATGTGACGGACGCGGGAATAGTAATGCTTTGAAGCGAGGCGCAGCCTGCAAAGGCGAACCAGTCGATCTTGCGAACGGTGTTTGGAATAGTGACCTTTGTCACGTTGCAGTTTTTGAAGGCCTCCTCGCCGATAGCAAACACGGAATAGCCGTCTACGTATTCGGGGATCTCCACCTCGGCATTTGTGCCGACGTATTTTGTAATTACCGCCTTGCCGTCCGAGACGGTGTACTCGAACTCGTCCTTTTTGGTAACGGCATCCAGACTGCCGTCCGCGTTGGGCGGTGCTATGAGATTTCCTGCGAGAATGGTCTCTATGCGGTCAAGAAGCTGGGAGACGGTGGCTTCAAGCTCTTTTATCTTTGCCTTGTATTCACCCACCTCAACGTAGTTTTCCTCTTTGATCTCAAGTATCTCCGCTTGCAGCGTTTCTACAAGCTCCATGTAGTAGTTTATCTTTTCATTGTAAGCGTCGAGTGTGAGATTGCCCGAGGACTGCTGGTTTTCGGTCTTATCGGAGGGCTTTTGCGTCTCGGTGGTGTCGGGTTTTTGTGTTTGCGTTTGTGTTTGACTGTTAGAAGGATCCTTTTGCGTTTGTGTCTTTTTGGTTGAGCAAGCGCATAGCGAGGACGATACCATAAGGCAGGCGGCGATGATTGCGATGGTCTTGAGCTTTGAGCTTTTCATTGATTTTTTCTCTCCTTTTATTATATATAGTGTTGCAACGGACGAGCCGTTGACACTACATTGTATTCGGAGAACGCAGGGAATATGACAGAGAAGAGAAGCGCGGCAATATTTTAGCGCTCAAATAAAAAAATTGCATATTTTTCAAAAAAGCTATTGACAAACAAAAGGGAAAGTGGTAGAATATTTAAGCCGTGTAAAAACGGCAACCGCAATATGCGGGCCAATAGCTCAGTTGGTTAGAGCTAGCGGCTCATAACCGCTCGGTCCTGGGTTTGAGTCCCTGAGCTTCCATTTATATGCACCAGTAGCTCAGTCGGAAGAGCAGCGGCCTTTTAAGCCGTGGGTCAGGAGTTCGAGTCTCCTCTGGTGCACCAATAAACTAATATGGGTAGGTGGCAGAGAGGCCGAATGCGGGGGACTGTAAATCCCTTGGGTGTAATGCCCCACGGTGGTTCGAATCCACCCCTGCCCACTTATATGCCGCTGTGGTGGAATAGGCAGACACAAGGGACTTAAAATCCCTCGCTGGCGACAGCGTACGGGTTCGACTCCCGTCAGCGGCACCAAATATGCGTCATTAGCTCAGTTGGTAGTAGCACCTCCCTTTTAAGGCGGGTGTCCAGGGTTCGAGTCCCTGGTGACGCACCACGAACTCCCACTTCATAAAAAGCTTCGGCTTTGGAAGTGGGGGATTCATTTTCTCAAATACCTAAAAAAGTTTAAAAGAAATTTTCTAAAATATGTTGACAACCTAGCATATATGTGCTATAATAAAATCAACAAATGAAACGAGCCGCTGTGGTGGAATTGGCAGACACGCTAGACTTAGGATCTAGTTT
>JBGVJM010000093.1:0-9251 GCA_045129415.1 Eubacteriales bacterium | reverse complement strand
TTACCCGTGGCATGTGTAAACAAAACGTCGGGATGCTCACTCGCAAGCTTTGGCAATATCTTGCACATCTCCTCGTTCACGCGCTTTGCTCCGCCCGAGCCACCAAAATACAAAACTCGGAGCTTGAACTTGTCATTTGTTCTTTCCGCACGGCTTTTGGCAAGGCTTTCCGCGTCAAAAAGCGTAGGATTGCCAACCTTTACGACCTTGCGGCTTTCCGAAAGCTCGCTTTCGGCGGCATCAAAGTTTGTAAGCACAACGTCAACCTTGCGGCAAAGACGAAGAACTGCCTTACCCGGCTTTGCGTTGGACTCGTGAACCATTGTCGGAATTCCCATTCTTGCACCCGCGTAAAGTGTGGGAAAGCATGCAAATCCGCCCGTGCCGATTATAACGTCGGGCTTGAAATTATTGATAAGCCTTTTAGCCTGAGCCGACGATTTAATAAGACAATAAAGCGTTTTCAAATTTCTCGGATCAAGTCCGCCGTA
The DNA here is from genome assembly GCA_045129415.1 of Eubacteriales bacterium. Taxonomy (GTDB): domain Bacteria; phylum Bacillota; class Clostridia; order Oscillospirales; family CAG-272; genus SVTX01. The sequence goes on along the minus strand of JBGVJM010000093.1, from coordinate 8,760 downwards.
GCTTGCGCACACGTCAAGCTTGTGAAGCTTGTATCCCGCGCGAGGAACAAGATCGCACGCCTTATCCTTGGGCTGTGCGGATGCTACGAATTCGATCACTGCCTCGGGATCGTACTTCTTTATCGTATTGGCAATGGCGATTGCGGGATTTACGTGTCCTCCCGTTCCGCCGCCCGTCATTAAAACTCTCATATTTTATCCTCTTTCGAAGTCTGTGTCACAATTATTTCTTGACCGTCGAATATCTTGATATTGAAAGAATTATTCCCATCTCAAATATCTGCAAAACCAACGCCGTACCGCCCGATGAGAAGAAGGGCAACGAAATACCCGTGTTGGGCATGGAATTGGTTACAACGGCTATGTTAAGTATCGTTTGAAGCGCGATCTTGGTTGTAAGTCCGTAAGCCACAAGAGACAAGAACTTATCGGGGGCGCGTGACGCTATCTTATAGCCTCTCCAAAGCAAAAGGACAAACAAAACGATAACGATTATTGCACCTATAAGTCCAAGCTCCTCACAAATGATGGTGAAGATAAAGTCGTTTTGCGGCTCGGATACGTATCCGTATTTTTGTCGGCTGTTGCCAAGTCCAACGCCGAAAATTCCACCTGAGCCTATAGCATAGAGTCCCTGCCAGGTCTGCCAAGCCGAGCCTGTGGGGTCGGCATCCTCCAAAAACAGCCACGTCATAACGCGCTCCTGCGCATAATCCGAGAACAAAAGCACCACAAGGACCGCAAAAGCTCCCGCAATACCTATAAGTCCCATCCACTTCATGTCGGTTCCGCCAAGAATCATTATAGTAAGTCCCAAAAGACCTATAATGATAAGTCCCGACAAGTGCTTTTCAAGCATTACAAGTCCGCAAATGAGTCCGATTGACAAGACGGGATACAGCACGCCGTAGCGGAAATGTCCGCCAAAGCGCTGTGAAAGCTCTATTTTTTTCTCGTATTTTGACATTATAAACGCCAAAAACATAACGATGGCCATTTTTGCTATCTCGGAGGGCTGAATCGTGATAGGTCCTATCTGTATCCATCTTTGCGCTCCGTTTCCGTCACTTCCGACCACCAAAACGGCAAGCAAAAGCACCGCCGAGCCCGCATACGCGCCAAGCGAGAAGAATCTCCAGAACCAAGGCTTTGCAAGTGCGATAAATACCGCCGAAAGCCCCATTGCAACGGTAATGAATATGATATGTCTCTTTACGTAATAAAGGTTGTCTCCGAATTCAAGCTCCGCCGTGTACGCGCTTGCGCTGTATACCATAACCGTTCCGAACATGCAAAGTGCCAGCACGATAAGCAAAAAATACACGTCAATTCCGCCGCGCGTTATAGCCTTGGCTTCACCCTCATCCTCTATTCCCTTTTTGTGCAAAGGCTCAAGATATATGGGATCGCGGCGCTCAAGGTCTTTTTCGTAAATTCCGTTCAGCTTTTGCACACCGCGCACAAAAAATCCGCTTTTTTTCATTTCTTGTCCTCCTTTACACAAATTTCAGTTGATTTTTACTTAAATAATAGCTCCGATAACGCCAAGCGCCGTTAAAATTACGCTTACGATAAAGAATACCGTGACTATCTTTACCTCGCTCCAATTGCAAAGCTGGAAATGATGATGAACGGGAGCTTTTTTGAATATTCTCTTTCCGCCCGTTGCCTTGTAGTAAAGCGTTTGCATGAGGCTTGAAAGCATCTCGAAAACAAATACAAAGCCCATGATTATAACTGCCAAAAGCTCACCCATAGTAACGGCACAGCCCATAATTATTGCTCCTATGTAGAGCGAGCCCGTGTCACCCATGAACACCTTTGCAGGATAGTGATTGAATACCAAAAATCCGAGCAACGAGCCGAGAAGCGACGCCGCGATTATTGCCGTATATCTGGGGGATGCGGGCTGGAACATTGCAAACCAACGCACCGAGAGTATAGGCACGAGTATAAGTCCCATGGAAACCGCACTTCCGATGCTTGAAGCTAGTCCGTCAAGTCCGTCCGTGATATTTGTACTGTTAACAAAGCCGACAAGCACCAAAAGATACAAGGGATATGCGAAAAATCCAAGGTCAAAATGCACGTCGGTAAAAGGAATATGCATAACGGTCGTAAGATTTTCCGTTATTCCCATCATTGCAAGGTAGCCTGCCGCCGCAATTATCTGCAAAATCATCTTTTGCGCGGACGTCAGTCCCTCATTTTGCTTCCTTACAAGCTTTTTATAGTCGTCAAAAAATCCGATAAGAGCGTTTGCTATACCGTAAACGATAGTCAATGCAAAGGGCAAAATCGCCTTATCGTCGGCTCTTCCAAGCACACCGCTGCGCTCCAGGATTATCCATACGAGCAATACGACAAGCGATGCGAGTATAAAGCATATTCCTCCCATCGTGGGCGTGCCCGCCTTACCGCTATGCTCCTCAACGTATTCGTTGATGGGCTGATTGAGCTTTTTCGCACGCAAAATTCTTATAATTTTCTTACCTAAAACGCAGGTCAGCGCAAATACCAAAACGCATATTATCGCCGCCTCTATCGCAATTTTATGACTGTATGACAGCCCTTCCATCAGCTCGTAAAGCATTTATATCATTCCCTCTCAATTTGTTTGTCTTTAATGTATAGATTCTGTCTTTTCCGTCTTTATCCGAACACCCTGTCCGCAACGCGCTCCATTTTTAGTGAGCGACTTGCCTTGAACAGCACCGTATCGCCCTCGGCTATAAATTCCGAAAGCATATTGGCAAGAGCCTCGGCATCGTCAACGCTTGGAACCGAAAATACGCTTGCTTCATCCATTCCGGCATACTTTGCGGCATCGGCAATAATAGCGCCGCCGTGACCTAACGTAAACAGTGCATCGACACCGTGCTTTACCAAATAAACCCCGACACCGCGGTGAAGCTCGTCGGAATCGGCACCAAGCTCGCGCATATCTCCAAGCACCGCGATCCTTCTTCCCTTGGTATCTATGGCACAAAGCGTGTCAATAGCGCTTCTCATAGATTCGGGGGCGGCATTGTAGCAGTCCATAATAACGGAAATTCCGTTTTTTTGAGATATGCTTTGTCTCAATCCCTCGGGATGATAAGAGCAAAGACCTTCTCTTACGTTGTCCTCCGTCGCACCGCAAAGCAATGCTGCGGATGCGGCAAACGTCGCATTGTATACAAAGGCGCGACCGATAAGGGGTATTTTAAGTCCCTCATAGCGCACACCTCGAAAATCAAGATCAAAGCTCGTGCCGTCAGCACTGACGCTCACGTTTTTCGCAATAATATCGCCTTCTCCCTCAACGCTTACGTAAAGCGTGGTGTAGTTACCCTCGCCCTCGGGCTTTACCGTGTGAAGAAGCGGCTCGTCGCCGTTGAGCAACAAGTATCCGCCCTCCCGCAAGCCCTCGGCGATCTCAAGCTTTGCGCGTGCGATATTCTCGCGTGTTTTAAGGTATTCAAGGTGTGACGAGCCAACGTTTGTTACCATTGCAACGTATGGCTTGGCTGTTTTCGTCATACTGCGAATTTCACCAAGTCCGCTCATTCCCATCTCGAATATCGCCGTGTCGCACCGAGAGTCCGCCTCCATAAGCGACATGGGCATTCCGATTATACTGTTAAAGTTTCCCTTGGTGTAATAAAGCCTTGTGCAGCCTTGAAGAATAGATGCGGTAAGCTCCTTTGTGGTGGTCTTGCCAACGCTTCCCGTCACCGCAACGGTATTGAGCGGAAAATCCGCCCTATATCCTGCGCCAACCGACGAAAAAGCATCCATTGAATTACCAACCACGACAAACGTAGCATCAAAATCCTTTACGTCATCAGGTATTCGCTCGCACAAAATGCAACGGCAACCGTTCTTTATAGCCGACGCGATATAGTCGTGACCGTCCACACGCTCGCCGCGTGTAGCGATAAACATAGTATCGCCGTCCGCCTCTCGGCTGTCGGTGCAAACGTATTCAAAATCACATTTGCCCTCAGTTTTGCCGTGAAGCTCACCGCCGCACCATAACGCAACGCTCGGCATTTTTGCTTTTCCGCAACCAAGTCTTATCTTCATAACGTCTCCGATTTCAATATTTGTATTTTCGGGCAAGCTCACTGACTATTTCTCGCTCCGAAAAGGCGTGTCTGCCGCTTTTGTCTATCTCGTATTGCTCATGTCCCTTGCCCGCAAGTAAAATTATATCTCCCGCACGGGCATTTTTTATTGCGAATTCAATGGCGGCGCGCCTGTCCTCAATGACCGTATATGCCGCACCGTCCTCAATTCCGCAAAGTATCTCTCCGATAATGTCCATCGGCTTCTCGGAGCGCGAATTGTCGCTCGTCACGATGACCATATCCGCCATCGCGGATGCAACTCGTCCCATCGCTGCCCTTTTTTGCCTGTCGCGGTCACCGCCGCAGCCAAATGGCAGCACTATTCTTTGCCCTCGCCTTGCGATTTGTCTTGCCGTTCTTAAAAGGCTTTCAAGCGAGTCGGGCGTATGGGCAAAATCAATATATACCGAGTAATCGGTATCAAGTCTTATTTTTTCAAACCGACCGCAAGCTCCCGAAAACGAGGCGACTCCGTCCTTTATATCTCGCGTGGACACGCCGCACAAATGACAGGCGGTTATGGCCTCAAGCGTATTCATAACGCTTACGCGCCCTATCATCTGGGTGCGCACCCGAAGTCTCATTCGTCGCGACAAAAGCTTATATTCGGTACCGCGCGCCGAAAGACTTACGTCAACCGCACACATACCGGCGCTGTTGCCCTCCGCCGAGCAGGTCACGGCTCCTGTGCCGTACACTGCGGCAAGTCTTTTTCCATACGCGTCGTCAACGTTTATGATCGCCTGACGGCACCGCGTAAAGAGCTGACTCTTTGCGTCGAAGTATCTCTCTTTATTAATGTGAAAATCAAGATGGTCGTCACCAAGATTGGTAAATACCGCAACGTCAAAGTATATCGGATCTACCTTTCGAAGCGCCAGCGCATGCGAGCTGACCTCCATTATAACGTATTCAACTCCGTCATCCGCCATGGTATTAAGCGCGCGATAAAGCTCGGGCGGATCGGGTGTCGTCATATTGGCAAGCGGATCGCTGCTTTGAACGTCAACCTTACCTGAGCGCGACAAGCTGCCGTTCGTTCCGATAAGTCCCGTGGCTATTCCCGAAGCATTCATTACGTGTCGGATAAGCGAGCAAACGGTCGTTTTTCCGCACGTTCCCGTAACTCCGATAAATTTAAGTCTTTTTTGCGGATTTCCGTACCACGCGGCATACAAATATGCAAGCGCCGCGCGTGTATCGTCAACTGCGATAAGCGGAACGTAACAGTTATTTGCCTGTACCCTTCCGTCAGCCAAAGCCGCCCTTGACACCACCGCCGCGACTGCACCATGCTCACACGCCTCACTTACGTAGGCGTGTGAATCCTGATGTATTCCCTCAATAGCCACATAAAGTCCACCGATCACGACCTTTCTTGAGTCGCAAAATATTTCCTTTACGTCTATTGCGGGCGCGGACATACGCAATATGTTTGAGCCCGACGTGTAAAGCGTATAGTCAAGCTCGGATGAAAACAAAAGTTGTGAAAGTAACATTCAAAGCCTCCGAAATATTTGGATTTGCTTATATTTCCTTGTCTTTGAACGTTCCTTGATTTTATTCTGATTCTATATCGACCTCGGGATCAAAATACGTGTTGTCCGAGTCGTCCATATATCTGAAGGTAAGCTCAATAACCGAGCCGAGCTCAACCTCGGTACCTGCGGCAATATTTTGCTCAATTACCACCGCGCCCTTGCCGCCTGCGGCAAAGCTGGTATTTCCCGATATCTTGAAGTTAAGTCCCAAATTTGTAAGCGTTCCGTTTGCCGCAACCGCTGTCATTCCAACGAGACTCGGAACCTTGACCGTCTTTCTCTCTTGAACCGCCTCATCGGTCGTGTATATAACTACCTTTGCACAGCCGGGCTCAACGAGCGTGCCGCCTGCGGGAGACTGAGCCTTAACGTACTGTCCGTCACCCACGACGGTCACGTCAAAGCCAAACCATTCCTTTGCCTTCTTTATAGCGTCCTCCGTTTCAAGCTGAACGAGAGACGGCGTTATGACCGCCTTGTTTTTCAACTCCTCCTCGGTGTACTCCGCCTCAACTCCGACGTAAGGCAAGACCTCCGCCATCAGATTTGCCACGTAAGGCGCGGCAATAACGCTTGCGTAAAGCACACCCTCCGTAGGCTCATCAACCATAAACAGTACCGAAACCTCGGGAGCCTCGGCAGGTGCGTAGGCTATCGCCGAGCAAACGTACGGAATATAATCCGTATCGTGAACGTCCTTTTTCTCGGACGTACCCGTTTTCGCCGCTATTCTATAACCTGCAACGTAAGCATTCTTTGAACCGCCGTCCGTTGCAACACCTTGTTCAAGTATGCCTGACACGATCTTTGAGGTCTCCTTACTTATTACCTGTCTCTTGACCTCAACCTCGTGCGAATATATGACATTACCCTCGTTGTCGCTTATTTCCTTTACAAAATAAGGAGTAACAAGATTTCCTCCGTTTGCAACGGCATTGATCGCCGCCGCGTGCGCGATGGGAGAAATTTTAAAGTTCTGACCAAACGATGCCGTTGCCAGATAAACGTCGGCGCTTGCAAAAAGGTCTCTGTCCCAGAAGGTAACTCCCTCTTTGGTAAATGCCTCACCCGAAGCGTCGATTCCCGTTTTTTCAAAGTATCCGAATGCCGAAAAATACTTATAGTAATTGTCAACACCGAGACGCAAGCCCATTTGCATAAGAACAGGGTTGCAGGATTGCTGCAATCCGCGCGCAAAGGTGAGCATACCGTGACCTGCGTGATAGTGGCACTTTATCTTGTGTCCGTCAACGTAATAGTAGCCGGGGCAGGAGAACCTTTCATTTTCCTTAACGATATTCTCCTCATAAGCCATAGCTGCGGTTATGACCTTAAAGGTTGAACCCGGCATATAAAGCTCGCCTATCGCCTTGTTTGCCCAGGTTTCAAGCAAAAGCTGCTGCTTTAATGAGATATATTCATCGCTTCCCTCTTCGTATCCACTGTCAGCCAGCTTTTCGGCGCTTTGATAGTTAAGCTCCCAAGGGTCGTTTAAGTCGTATGACGGATAAACCGCCATTGCAAGCACTGCACCCGTATCAACGTCAAGGACTACACCGCAAGCGCGATTCTTTCCGCCCGACTCAACGTAAGCCGTTTGTAGCTGTTCTTCAAGCTCCGCCTGAATATAAACGTCAATAGTAGTTGTGATATTGTATCCGTCTATCGCGGGAATGTAGCTTTCATAATCGTAAACCATCTCGTTGCCGTACGAGTCCTTGGCACCGATGTACTTTCCGTCCGTACCGCTCAAAATGTCGTTATACTGCATTTCAAGACCGTAAAGTCCCTCGCCGTCGCCGCCCGTAAAGCCCAGCACGTGGCAGGCAAGCGTATCGTAAGGATAATATCTCTTGCTGGTCGCCTGAAGGTGCAAAAGCGCCTTGTCGTCAAGCTCGCTTTGGAGTATGAAGGCGCGTACCGCATCCGCCTGCGCCTCGGAAAGATGGCGCATAAGAGTTCTGTCGCGGTAACGGGTATATCCCGCCTGCTTCATCACATCCTCATAGCTTATTCCGAGCGTGTCGATAGCACTGACACCCTTAGCAATAAGGTCGGCGTAATCAACTCCGTCCTCCTCGCTTTGTCTCTTTATCGCCGCAGGGTCAAGAAAGAGTCGGTAGGTTGTGATGTTTGTGGCTATAACTATTCCGTTCGTATCGTAAATATTTCCGCGGTCGGCGCTGACGGTGGTCTCCTGCGTCATCTGGTCTATGACCTTTTGCTTATACTCCTCGTGGTCGAATATTTGTATAAGCAGCACCTTTGCGGCAAGCAAAAAGAAGAGGATACTGAATATGATACACAACCACGACGCGCGTATGCGTACCTTTGAGCTGGGTGTTCCGCCTACCATATCAAATTCCTCCTCTTTCAATAATTTTAAATTCACTCTGCACTCTTAACTCTGCACTCTGCACTCTATATGCTATGCCTGTCCCCCAAAAAGTATGAATAAAATCGGGGTTCAAGTCGCTCTCGGCATCTCTGTGCCGCTCTTATCGGTCTCCACGGCATAATAAAACTATATTTAATATAATTATATCATATACATGCGTTTTTTTGAATAGCTTTTTGATATTTTTTTAAAGTTTTTTCGCACTTTTGATAAAAAATAACGGCAATTTTCTCTCCTTGAAGGAGCCTTGAAAACTTCCGTTATTTTTATTCTTCTATAAGTCCGATAGCGCGTAGAAGCTCGGTCAACCACGACTCGTCAAAGAAGCTCGCATCGTGCTTTTTGATGGTCTCAACGTCGCGTATATCAACGTATCGGTTTGATGCATATTCCGCGCTTATCATGCCGTATTGCTCGGTGGCAATGCGCTTTATATCAAGCATATTGTTTTTGACCTCAAGCTTTCCTTCAAGATCGTTGATTTCCACTGTAAGAGCATCGATCCTGTCCTCAAGCGAGCTCACCTTGGCTGATGCACGGCTTACCATAACGGTTGCACAAACGCAAAGCATAAGCGAAAGCATAACGACCGAGAGCGCAGGGATGACTCCGCGTGGCATCCTTGTTCTCTTTCCGTCCTCGCTCACCTTTTGTTGTGTGTTGAACCACTTGCGAGCAAATTTCTTGATCCCCTCAACGTTGAGAGATT
>JBGVJM010000092.1:0-23419 GCA_045129415.1 Eubacteriales bacterium | reverse complement strand
GAACGATTGTTCCGCTGAATGTTGATTCTTAGCTTGAACTATGATAACGATGATAGCAAGTATTAGGGCTACGATTAAAAATGGAATCATAGGGCGCCTCGTTATAGGAATTCGTGAAATGATAGATTTGGTGTATTTGTTCGTTTTTTACAAAAAAGCAAAGTTAGAATTGTAAGAATATACAAAGTTTGAAAAGTTAGATAAAAACTGTTGACAAAGTTAGAAAAGTTAGGTATAATAAAGGTGCAAACGAAAGATTGCACAAAAATTATAACACAATTGAGAAAACGTGTCAAGGGGTACGATAACGTTATGTTAGAAAAGTTATTTATACTGCTTGACCAATATGAAAAGGGGAGGAAATATCAGATGAGTGAATCAAAAATCGAGAGGGCGACGAAGATCAAAGCGAGAATGGCCGAGCATAGACTTACGGCACAGTGGCTGATGCTTCGTCTTTCTGCTGAATACGGCATTGAGATCGACAAGAGCACGTTGTCGCAGATCCTTTCTGGCACACGAAGCGCCGGGGAGCAGCCGCGTCAGGTTATTGAGAGCGCAGAAAAGGTGCTGGATAGATATGAAGCAGCTTACAGTGCGTGAGACTATCAAATTAAGAATTGTTGCCAAACAAAACTAAATAAGAATGACTAATCACTCCCAAGAACAAACTCCGTTGTTGGCGTACACGGAAAACAAAAAATAGCCGCTTGGATCGGCCGGTAACTGAATCCAAACGGCTATGGTAAGTATGATGCGCGAGGGGACTTCCGCCGCCTCTTGCATATTCATTATAACACATTCGGCGGAAAAAATCAAGATTTTCAGCAAACAATATTATTAAAAAGGAAGGTGTTATTATGAAAAAACAAAAACCGGAAATTTATGATCATTTTACGGAGGACGATGCGCGACGTGTGAAGGCGCGTCTCGAACGCAACCGTCTCACGCAAAAATGGTTGGCGTTTCGCCTCGACCGCGATTACGGTGTGGTTATAGGCAAATCGCAGGTATCGGAGATAATTGACGGAAAGCGTTCTATGACTCGCAAGAACTGTCACATAGTGTGGTGCTGCCACAAGATTCTTGACGAGTACGAGAGACTCTACAGAGGTCGCTGATATGACGGACGCTGTTATTATACTAAAGGAAAGTCAGGAGCGCTTATCCGCGCTTGATATCGAGATCCGCGAGTTCAGAGCGCAGGGCAGGGTTGCCCTTACATACGAGGACATGAAAGTGCGGTACGGTGTTGGTACCAACAAGGCACGCGAAATAATTCGCGGTATACGTAGAATTTGCGGTGGCGGAAAGCTCGGGGAAGGCAAGGTCCTTCCGAGTGAGGTTCGCTATTGGGAGAGCCTTGTGGATAAGAGAACGGTTAGATTATAAGCACGAAATGCGGGGAGGGACTTTAGATGCTGAAGGCAAGGATCCCGAAGGCATGGGATGAGCTTAAGCCGTCCGATAGGGACAAGCTCAAGGAGTTCGCCAAGGCTATCGCTTTTGAGGCGGCGGAGGATCAATTCAAAAAGGATATGCGTCGGGCATTTGATAGCTATATAAAAATGGCCTGCGTAGTTTTGCACGATGCTATGGGATATAGCGAGGAGGAGCTATTGCTTTTCCTCGGCAACCATAGAAGGACATTTGCACGGCAGGCGCGTAGAGTCCGAGAGGACGCGCAAATAGAATATCTCAACAACCGTATGGTAGAGATATTTCCCAAGGGCGGTTTTCCGCAGGATTTCTTTGACAATATGTTCGAAGAGTAATCAAACACAATGCGTCAACAATGGCGTGACAACAAATGAAATACATTTTTCAAAAGGAAGGATTTTTTTATGGAACAGGGAATGAACGTAAGAGTTCTTAACGAGCAGGAAAAGTGCGAGCTTATAAGCGCGCTGGCAAATGCAAGGGTAAACAACGGCAAGAAGGCAAAGAATTTTAAGTCCGCCGCGCAGGACGCGCATCACAAGGAGGATGCGGCAGATCTTTCGGCTACGGCGGAGCGCTTTGATCTTTGGGCCCAGCTTGACGAGTCTCTTATTGAGGCGATACGTGAAAACAAGATCGTTATAGCAAACGATGCGGAGGTGTGATATGCCTAAGACAAGGGAATTAACGGTGCAGGAGCGCAGCGAGCTTATATGCGCATTGGCTGTTGCCAGGAGCAATCATTTCCGCAAGGCTTCGTCATTGCACGCCGAGGCTTGTGCTATGGAGGACGAGGGCAAGAACGGATACTTAGCTAAAGATAATGAGGGAGAGCAGCGCGAGATCGCGGCTGAAGTTTGCGATATTCTTCTTGATTTTGCGGCTGAGGATAGGCTCCTGATAGTTGAAAGGGAGGACGCCGAATAATATGCCGGACAACGTTGTATATAAGTGGGACGGGTACAGCGAGCGCTTTCATTGCTACTTCATTAAAGAATTCCGAGGGAATGTTCCAACGTATATTTTCAGAGGCTACATAAAAGGAAATCAAGTGACGCTATACCCGCATCAGCCCATATATACGACGGATTTTAAGAGAGATAAGAAGACGCTCTCTATATTTGACATAAGAAACTGAGGTGAGAATATGGAAAAGACTATAAGTGAGCGCGCGGCAGATAAGATCGGCGCGCAGATGAGCGAGGTAGAACAAAACAAAGACCTTAAAGGTTTTGAGGGTACTGCAATCAGGTGCCTTTTGAAGCCCATCGGTCAAATGATAATAAAGTTCTGCTATCAGGATGAAGAATTTGCATTGGCGGTTGAGCGCAACGAGGGATCCTTGCTTGAGCTTCTCCGCGGTATTGTGGGAATGTCCACAAGGGATAAGCCCATGGTATCGGACGTAGAGGCTTACGCCAAGGCGGTCAAATATTACCTGCCCGCCGGCGAGATAATATGCTCATTTCGCATAAATCTTCCCGAGGAACGCGATGGAGATCTTATTGATCTTGAAAGCGTTGTGTCCACCGGGGAGCAGAGCAGCGCGATAATACTTGATCTTTTCGGAACGGGTGAGGAGTGATCTTGTGGGAATGTACGTCTATAAGATGTTTGCCAAGGGGCTTCAATGCCGCGGATATAAATTCAAAATGGGCGTCAACGAATGCGACCATGCGACTTGCGTGCGCGAAGGGTTTCACGCGGCGGAAAATCCGCTTGATTGTCTTTCGTATTATCCGGATTTTGATAAAAGCGAATGCTACGTTTGCTATGCGGAAGGTATTCACGAGGACGGCAGTGATTCAAAGATCAGCTGCACACACCTTGAAATTCTCAGGCGTTTGGATATTTCCGAATTCGTTTTTGAATCGGTGAGATACATTCTTGAGCATCCAAAGAGAGAGCTCAACAATCTTGTTAATACGGATCACGGAGAGACCAACAGAAACGGCTTTGCCATAGTTATAGGAGAAGAGCCGAGAGCTGTAGCGATGCGCGACGGAGCGGTAATTGTATTAATGGTTACGTCTCGCAACGGAATCGGTTACGAAAAGGTGATCTTTCTTCACGGTGACGAGGTGAAGAAGGGTACGACATATAGAGCTTGGAGGGATGATGTGGAATGAGAGTATCACAGTTGCTTCGCGTTATGGATAAGGATGATGAGATCGTTATAGACGATGTTGACTTGCCCATTGACAAAAATACAATTTATCAAGGTCCTGTAAAAGGAATTAAAAAGGACAATCCAATAAATAAAAATCACATTGGGGCCATTTGTGCCGCAAACGACACGATTTTCGTACTTGTGGAAAGGAGCGGACAATGAGCAAAGAGAAACAGATTGAGGAGATGGCTTGGGATTTATGCGATATTCCAAAGCACCCAAGTATTAAGTCGTGTGAACAATGTGGCAACAAGCGTTGTCACGCTATGTATTACGCAGAGAGAGCATACAACAAAGACTACCGCAAGCAGAGCGAGGGGTGCGATTTTTGCAAAGAAGGGAATGAAAAATGCGGAACTTGCGTGAAATTCTTTGACTATAACGAAGATGGCGGAAGTGATAGGTGCAGTAGCGAATACGGAAATGAGAAGTGTGCTTATTACAAGCCCGTACACCATTGTTCCAACTGCGGAGCGAAAATGAAAGGCGGTGAGGAATAATGCCATACCCCTATGTGCATTTTCATTGGATTTTATGGAAACCTCGCAGAATGAACCGAAACGCAACTTATAAATGTTCTTGTTGTGGAAAGTTATGCAGTAGTTATTATAACGATGTGGGCGAATGGAAATTCTGTCCGCATTGTGGGGCAACGATGGAAGGCGGTGAGGAGTAATGCGTGTTGAACTATGGATGGGTCTCGATTCATACAGCATTCCCGCAAAGAGGATAGATGTGAGCGATGACGGTGTTTTTGTGAAAATAACTGACTTTGAGGGCAATGTGTTTGAAACATCTCCGCACAACGTTTTGATTATTCACGAAAAAGAGAAAGGCGGTGAGGAGTAATGAATATTACTTACGATGATCTGGTTGAATTTTCGGAAATTGTAATCCGTTGCAATGAAACCGCAAAGAAAGGCAAGTGTTCATACTGTCCTTTTTTTGACCGTTGCCAAATAGATCAGCCTGAAAACAGACACATTCAATGCGGTGAGATAGCCAAACATATGATGAAAGGCAGTTCAGAATGAAAAGATTTGTAAAATGGTTCAATCACGACGGTAGAAATGGCTGCAAAGGGGTAGAACGAGATATAAACATATATGCCGAAATTAATAATTTAACAATAATAAATATTGCCCCTTATTATTTTTGGGGCGTATATGTGTTGTTTGAGGAAGGCGGTGAGCGAGATGAAGTCCGTATTGATGTCGATCAATCCGCGGCCGTGTGAGAATATTGCATCGGGTATTAAAAAGTATGAAATACGAAAAAGATGCCCGAATTTGGAGACACCATTTAAGGTATACGTATACTGCACCAAGGACGAGCCATTATATCACAGCGGAAGCAAGTTTTGGTGTAAGGCTGCGGGAGAGTTCGGAAACGGTAAGGTAATTGGAGAGTTCGTTTGCGACAAGGTAAAGAAATTTATATACGAGCCCGATTATGAAACCAACGAGATGGTGGATATCGGAATAGGCGCATGCCTCTCTCCCGAAGAGATGAAGAAATATTTCAAAGAAAAAAGCAAGGGGTTTGCTTTGCACATATCAAAGCTCAAGGTGTACGAAAAGCCGAGAATGCTTAGCGAGTTCTTTGTGAGGAGATTTTCAAACGTGACCTTTGACAAGGTTCCCGTCCCGATGAAACGCGCACCGCAAAGCTGGTGCTACATTGAGGAGGCTGACAATGGAGAAGACAAATAAGCGTATGCAACGCGCGGACATGTGGGAGTATTTTAAGGCTGTTTCGGTGCCTACATACAAGGTGAGGCGAAAAAAGGCGGACATTGACTCCGCCAAGCATCACGTCAGATATTCCTGCATCGTTAACGGGGACAGACTTATTATTGGGGAGTGGATCGGTGCTGATGCTACGTTTTGCGGTGTCTATTATATGACTCCCGCAGGGCAGGCGCATACTTCCCGAGACGGTAAAGAATGGACACAAGGCAAGGCTTGCTATCTTGCGCTTGGCGGTTGGAATTATTGGACGGCTTATTCTACGCATGGCTACAAATACGAGTGTATAGGCGGCGCCGATGAGGCGCGTGCATGGATCCGCGAGCATTGGGAAAGCTTTTCCTGGTTCTGCCATCATCCCGAGCTTATACGCGACGTTGAGTGCATTGAGGAGCATATCTCAATGCAGCGTCGCATGAACGCGGAGGTGCGCCGAAAAAAGAAATGGACTGACTATGCAAACGGCATGCCGCCACTGCCCGCTGACTTTGAATCATGGGTACGCAAGGTCGCGTTTGGTGATCTTGAATACGCCTTCGGTCAAAAAGGTAGCGATAAATATTTTTGCACGGCGTGTGGCAAGACGCACACGCAAAAGAAGTGGAAGCATCGCGGTCGGTATGAATGCTCGCGCACCGGCAAGACAGTCAAGTGTGAAAAGGTGGAAAAGGACAGAATATGGCGCAGGGAGCGCTTGATGCTGATTCAAAGCCATCACACGATAGAAGGAGAAATATGCTCGGTGGCGCGCCATTTTACCGCAGATATGAAGTGGAGCAGGCAGGGCAGCGTATTTAAGCTTTACGATGATGCTATTTTGGTGTTAAGGCTTGACGGTTCTTTAGTATCCGGTGACGATATCATTTACTACGGCGGCAGTTGTTGGGACGTTCACAATCCTTACGGATATCAGCACGGCAAGTGCTACTGTTATCCCGACGTTTCGGCGCTTACGGGTACCGCCTATGCAGGTATCGGAATTGACGTGGCAGCGCGCAAGGGCTGGAAGCTCCACTACAACAATCTGATGCGCTGTTATTATGATGATCCGCGAATGGAATATTTGATCAAAGGCAATTTTAAGCAGCTTGTTGACGATAAAACAAGCTATAACGGTCACACGGTCGGCATGCTCACGGGAAATACTGTGCAGGAGGTTTTGGGCATTGACGGACAGAGTGTGGCTCGTTTGCGACAGGCGGATGGCGGTGTTTATTATCTCGATTGGCTCCGCGCGGTTTATATGAGCTACGGGATAAAATACGACAAGGGGACGGCAACGATAGTACACGGCAAGATAAGCGAGGCGGCTTTGAATTTCTTTGTGGAGAAGAAGATCACGCCCGGGAACGTGGCGTTTGCGCTTAATCTCGGTATGTCACCCGATCAGATAGCAAACTACTTAAAAAAGGAGCACGGTTATTCCTCCAAGGATTGCCGTTGGCTCGGCAATAAGGAGCACGTAGTAATAAGCCAATGGAAAGACTATATCGATATGGCGAAAAAGTTCAAGCTTGATCTGTCACGCGAGTCTGTCTACAAGCCCAAATTTCTCAAGGAAAAACACGATGAGCTCACCGAGCTTATAAATGCTGAGAAGGCAAAGGCTGAGACGGAGCGCATTGAGAGCGAATACCCTGCCATAAAGCCTGTTTGCCAAAAGATCAAGGCGCTTTACGAGTGGGGTGACGGAGAGTATGAGGTTATCGTTCCCTCGGGAGCCGCCGAGATACAACGCGAGGGCAGATTGCTTCGCCACTGTGTTGGCAGCACGGATAGATACTTTGACCGAATTGCCGAGGAGGAGAGCTATATAATGTTTCTCCGTAAGTCTGCTACGCTTACGTCGCCGTGGTACACGATGGAGGTTGAGCCGGGCGGAGCAGTTCGTCAACTCAGAACCTACGGTGACGATGAGGGCAGTGATAGAGCAGAGGCAAAGACGTTTCTCAAAAAGTGGCGTAGTGAGATTGCCAAAAGAATCGGTGTTGCCGAGCGAGAGGCGGCGCAGGTCAGCCGCGAAAAACGCCTTGCGGAGTTTGAGGAGCTGCGCAGGAACGGCAACATTATAAGAAATGGCAAGCTCGCCGGCAAGCTACTCGTTGAAGTTCTTGAGGCTGACTTCAAGGAGTACAACGAGGAGGCAGTATGATGCCTAAGAATAAATATGAAAACATCATGCGCTATACGGTATACGATAACAAGACGGATTTTCCTATTATTGTATGCGGTACAGCGCAGGAGTGCGCCAAGGCGATGGATATCGATATTAATCATTTTTATCACCTTACGGATAAAAGCAAAAAACAACACGGAGATAGATGGTTTATCATAAAGGAGGGAAAAGAACCATGGAAAAAGAAATCACAAGAAGCGCGCAGGTGATTGCGCAGGAGATCAACGCTATAAAATCCCAGACGAGTGGGATTCTGGAAGCGGCGTTTGCTTATTCCAAACGTTCTTGCTTTGAGATTGGCAAGAGACTTGAGGAGGCAAAGTCCGCAGTCCCCCACGGTGAGTGGGGGGAGTGGCTTAAGAACAACGTTGACTATTCGGTATCAACCGCAAACGATCTTATGAGAATATATAGAGAGTTTGGAAGTGAGCAGATAGATATGGTTACCGGGAAGTCCGATGCGGAGGTGTTTGAGGGATTGTCGCAGTCTCAAATGGTCGCTCTCTTTGCTCTTCCAAAAGCCATGCGTGCCGAGTTTGCCATAGAACACCGCGAGGAGCTTGAAAGCGGAGAAATGTCTACGCGAGATCTCAAAAAGGAGATAAAGAGGCTCAATGAGGTTATTGAGCAGAAGAACAAAGAGATCCGCGACAACGATGATTCTTACGGTGAGCTTGTGATTGAAAACAAGAAGCTCGCAGCTGAAAATAAGGAAATGCAAATTCGCTTTGACGAGTTGAATGAAAGACCTATAGAGACGCAGGCGGTTGAAGTGGTCTATGAGCCGAGCGCGCAGCAGGTGGAGGAGATCAGAGCGGCGGCGTTCCTTGAGGCTGACGAGAAAAATTCCAAAGAAGCGCAGGAGCTCCAAGCCAAGGTGGACAAGGCACAGGCAGAGGTGGACAAGCTCAAGAAGAAAATTGAAAAGGCCGGAGCGGCGGATGAAAAGAAAATCGAAGATCTTGAACGCAAGCTCGCGGCGAAGGACGGAGAAATGAAAGCGGCAGTAGATGCGGCGATCGCAGACGCAAAAAAGCAGATCCGTCAGCTTACGGCTCAGTCGGATCCCCGCGCCGCCAAGGTTTCTTACTACCTTGAGGCTATAGGTAGGGCATTGGCTGACATCAATGTCATAATTGCCGCTATGAATTCCGAAAATACGGGAAGCGGCGATCAGCTCAAATACAAGTGCGAGGGAGCGCTTCTCGGACTTCTGAACAAGCAAGGATGGTCTATATGAAGATAAGAAAAAATGGGAAGGGATTTGCATTTAAGCTATTGCTTTGTGCCGCGGCCCTCATACTTACGGTCGTTGCGGCTATGTATGACTTGATTTGGCTGTGTGCACCTTCCATTGCTATAGTTGGCGCCGCGGTCATGATCGACGAGTAATCTTAAGTGTCGGAGGACGAGAACAATGATGGACAGAGAACAAGCACTCAAATGGTGCGAGGATTTTGAAGATAACCTTATAGAGAGTGGTCTCGCCTTGGGAAAGAGGGGCGCAAGAGCGCTTGAGGCTCTCGGAGTATGTCGCAAGGCACTTAAAGGAACAAGTCCACAGGCTCCCAAATATAACGCCCGACGAGGAGCGCTTTGCCCCGCATGCGACGGAGAGCTTTACATAAGGGTATTACGCTGCGGTATATTGCGCAGGGACGAAATAAAAATAGAAGAAAAGACGCCGTTCTGTAAGTGGTGCGGACAGGCGCTTGACTGGAAAAATTAAAAAATTTTTACCATTTTATTAAATATAGGGCGATAAGTGCTTCGGTCAGGGCTTTTGATCGGAGCACATCGGTCTAATTGCTCGTGGGGTTATGATATTAAGTTAACGACCACGAGGATACAAAAACAAAGAAAATTATACATCTTTCTTTTTGAAAGAATGAATGAAAGCGGCGGAGCTTTTCCATCGCCTTAGCGACCCGTAGCGTAAGCGAGGGCAGCCCTGAGCTGTGGTAAAGTCCGCCGCGGATAGATAAAGAAAAGGATAGATAAATATGGCGGTTACATATAGAGAGGTCAGAGTGGAGACGGGCGGATTTATGCGAGTGTGCATTTTTCCCGTTCGTCCTACAAGTAGATCAAGAAAAAAGAAGAACAAGCCTACACGCGCTACACAGGAGCGCATGAACAAGATCAATGCGGCGCGAAGACTATCGGATATAATAAATCTCAATTTCACAAAGCAAGACGTTCAGTTAAAGCTCGATTATTCCGCCTTCCGCGAAAGCGTGGGCAGAAATCCCGATGCTATTGAGGTTGGCAAGATAATGAGCAACTTTTTGCGACGCTTAAAAAGGGCGTATGCAAAGAATGGCATTGAGCTCAAATACGTATATTGCACCGAGCAGGGAACGCGCGGACACTTAACGCACCATCACGTCATTATCAGCGCCGGTCTATCGCTTGATGAGATCAGAGCGCTTTGGCGCGACGGCGGCGTTTGGATGCGCAAGCTTTATTTTGACGAGCGCGGTTGCTTCGATCTTGCCGGGTATTTTGTCAAGGCAAAGTATACATACCGTTCTTACTCGACCTCTCGCAACTGTGTTCGCCCCCAGGAAGTTGGCGCGGACAAGTGTATTTTCAAAAATGACTACCGTATCAGCCAAAAGACCTTCTCTGCGATATCAAGCAATGATACTGCTACCATTCGCCGATTTTATCCCGATTGGGAGCTGGCAGAGCTTCCCGATATGCAATACATAATTGATTATGACACGGGGGAGCTTCAGGATCCGATGCTCTCACCGTTTATGTGCCTTTGGTTTTATAAGCCGGAGGCAATAAGTAAAAAAGAGAATTGGAGGAGTATTAAGCGTGAAAAATTATCGCATACCTGATAGTGTTTACAAGTTGGTTGTGGCGGAATTTGCCGATTATGATAGGAAACGGCGTTTTCTTGCAACCGTTGGAGAGAGACGCGCCGCAAATGATCTTGTGAAGGTGTACGTTGATCACGTGGTGGCGATTGATGCCGCGCTTATGAGCGTGTGTCGCGGAGAGGATCAGGCGGCACGAGAGGCTTTAAGATATGATATAGCGGAAGGGCGCGGCTTTAATACGTCTGCAGCTAAGAAGTTCTACACGTCCCGCGAATTGTTTATCAGAAGAAAGTCCGCGGCGATCTATGAGGTTGCCCGCTCGCTTGAATTCATATAAATGTGCGCGACTTTGCGCACGTTACGTGGCGCGCGAGCGCGTAAAATTGAAGATTTTGGGCCGACTTGAATTCGGTCTTATTGTGCTGTTGAAAAAGCAATAATGCCTGTTAGGTGGCAAAAGATGCCACCTAATAGGCCTATTTTTTTTGGTATGATTTATAGGGAGAGGAGCCGACGGGTACTTTGTCGGCATGCTTGTACACAATTACGGTGTATATCGGAAGGAGAAATATGGGAAGAAAGAAAAAATACAAGGAGAAATATGCGCGAGAGCTCATAGCGTATTTTTCAAGATTTTTGGAGCTGCGCGATGATCCCGGGCCCATTGACGTGGAGGGAGAGAACGGTTGGAACGATCCTAACTACAAGGGCGGAGATGGTGGGCGTCCTCCGCGCGGATATCCTACGCTTACAAAATTCGCGATAAGCAAAAACGTTCACAAAAACACATTATATAATTGGGCCAAGGAACACGAGGAGTTTCGAGAGGCAATGGATTTTGCAATGGCTATCCAGGACGATATTCTTGATGAGAGAGCGCTTACGGGGCGTTTTGATGGACGCGTGGCAATGAAGATCCGCGAGCTTAAGATAAATGCAAAAAAGGCAGACGGCGACGGCATTGGCGGTTCGGGAAGAATGGGCATTGACATATACAAATACGTCAAGGACGAGGAAAAGATAACTCTTAACGAGTGGTCGGGAGAGGTGAGCGAGGATGAAAGCTATAAGCCGCAATCAGATTAGACTATCGGCTCCTCAGTTGGCTTTTTGCGAAGCATATCCCGATGAGGTGCTTTACGGCGGTGCTGCCGGCGGCGGCAAGAGCTGCGCGCAGGTATTGGACGCGCTGTTCTTTGCTATTGAGCATGCGGGCTCAAAGCAGATAATATTCCGAAAGACGTTCCCCGAGCTTGAGCGTTCTATAATACGTGAGTCGCTTAAGTTCTATCCTTCAAGGCCTTATGCAAAGTATAATTCCACCAAGCACGTATGGGAGTTTTATAACGGCTCCATCATTGAATTCGGATACCTTCAGCGCGAAAACGACGTGTATTTATATCAAGGCGCGGAGTATGACGTGGTACGCTTTGACGAGGCTACGCACTTTACTTACGATAGTGTAAATTATCTGAGATCGCGTATCAGAGGCGTTCTGCCTTGCCCTCGATCCCTAAAGCTTTCGACTAACCCCGGCAACGTGGGCCACATGTGGGTGAAAAACAGATACGTTGATCCCGTGCCGCCGCTTAATTATTTTGTGGGAAAGGACGGAACGCGCCGTATATTCATTCCCGCAAAGGTGGGTGACAACTTTGCAATTATGGAGAACGACCCTTCATACGTTCACCGTCTTGAATCTATGGCGGACAAGAATCAGGTCGATATGCTCTTGCACGGCAAATGGGACGTTATGGAAGGGCAGTTCTTTTCGGAGTTTGACAGACGCTTTCACGTGGTTGAGCCCTTTGATTTCAAGAAAAACAAGGACATAAAGCTTTACTGCTCGATCGACTACGGTCTTGACATGCTGGCGTGCTATTGGTACGGGGTGTTCCCCATGAGTGCCGTTAATCCTCACGGCTCTATATTTGTTTATCGCGAGCTTTGCGCACCTGACAAGACTATTTCCGAGGCGGCGAGGCTCATTCGCGAGGCGACTCCGCAGGATGAGGACATTATTTGCACGTTTGCGCCTCCCGACGTTCTCAAAAATCGCGACAGGGTAACGGGACGAAATCAAGGAGATATTTTTGCGCAAAACGGTCTTTC
Source organism: Eubacteriales bacterium (assembly GCA_045129415.1). Taxonomy (GTDB): domain Bacteria; phylum Bacillota; class Clostridia; order Oscillospirales; family CAG-272; genus SVTX01. The sequence goes on along the minus strand of JBGVJM010000092.1, from coordinate 10,942 downwards.
TCTCACGCAGTCCAACAATGACAGAAAGGCAGGCTGGCTTGCGGTCAAGGAATTCCTAAAGCTTCGCGACGGTGGAAGACCTATACTCAAGATATTCTCAACGTGTACAAACCTTATAAAGCACCTGCCGATGCTCATTCACGATGACAAGAATTACGGCGACGTTAAGGCCGAGCCGCACTATATTACTCACTCTCCCGATTCGCTCAGATACTTCTGTATTCAGTGGCATCTGACCAATCCTATAAGGGAGCAGGAGGAAGAAAGCAGGCGAGTGGAATATCCGCCCGATATGCTTATCGATTACCGCAGGGCAAGTCCGCGAGAGCGCGCCGAGATAGAGCGCATTATGGGCGGCAAGCCGCGATTGCGCTAAGAAAATTATTGTATTTGATTTTTTGAAAGGAGAAATATATGAAATTAAGCACATTTAGCAAGGAAGAAAGGCTTGCAGAGGTTCAGGACCTTTATTCCCGCGCAACTATTGCCGCGCAAAAGCAGACTGAGAATTTCAAAAAGTATGACCGTCAGTATCGCGGCGACAATTCTATTGATGTCCCGAGTGGATCGGATGATGAGTCGGTGTCGCGTGCGGCCGACACGGTCTTCAACATCAGCTTTGAGCTTTTGGAGGGCTCTATCGATACCGACATTCCGCAGCCCTTTGTTACTCCCGATTTTCGCTGTGTTCATCACATCAGAAATGCGCGCCGAATTGAAAATCTTATAAGGATGCTTATGGACAAGCAGCCATTTGAAAAGCACAATGATTCCCAGGAGCGCACCTGCAAGAAGCTCGGTCTTTCAGTTACGGGTGTGGAGTGGGATGTTGAAACAGGAACACGCACCACGGTCGGCGAGGCGCAGGTGAAGCCTATTCGTCCCCAAAACCTTTATCCTCAGCCCGGTGTTATTGAAGCTGAGGAATGCGATTACATATTCGTGGATTACGTCACGACAAAGGCTTCGCTTATGCGCGAGTATAGTCTTACCGAAGCTGATCTTGAGGCGGCGGAGCTTTCGCCCTACAGTGACGACAATACCGAGGACGAGCTCAGCGTGGCGGACTGCGAGGACGTGGTTACACTCACGGTATTTTGGTATAAAAACGAGCGCGGAGATCTTTGCCGCTTTGCATATTCGGGTGAGCTGGTGCTTGCGGATGACGACGACTATTATTCAAGAAAGGTTGAATACTGTCACACATGCCAAAGACGCCGTCAGGTATGTGAGGCTTCACCCTGTACAAAGCCCGATTATTACCTTGATACGCTTGAATATGACGAGCTTACCGAGGACGTGGAATGTTCTGACGGGCGCATTATTCCCGCGATGTCTCCCGTATTCAAGAATGGCAAGATGCAGTTTGAGACTGTTCAAATGCCCGTCACCGCGCCCGATGGCTCGCAAATGACGGAGGACGTGGGCGGCGTTCAGTTGCCTGCGTATATGGAGGTGCAGGTACCTAAAATGCGCCCGACTCGCTTGCCCTATTACAAGCCGCGCAAGCTGCCTATTGCTATTCGATACAACATAAAGGATGACGATTCGTTTTGGGGACTCTCCGACATGGAGATAATCAGGGGCGAGCAGCAGGAGTGCAATAAGCTGACCTCTCGCATTCACGAGGCGGTTATGAAATCGGGCTCGGCGCTTATGGTACCCGAGGATCTTGAGATGCAGTTGTCAAACGGTGTGTTTGACAATATTATCCCGATTGGTAAGGGAATAGACAAAAATCAATTTGGCTTATTCTCCTATTCTCACGATATTGCACAGTGGGTTGCGGAGCGCGCCGCCCACAAAGAGCAGGCAAAACGCTTACTTGGAATCTCCGATTCGTTTCTCGGTCAGGCGGACAATACCGCAAAGAGCGGATATGCAAAGAGCATTCAGGTGTCGCAGTCCGCGGGTCGTCTTGCCTCTAAAAAGGTTATGAAGCAGGCGCATTATGCGGACATATTCCGAATACTCTTTGAGCTTTACCTTGCATTTGCAGACGAGCCTCGCCGCGTACATACGGACGATGCCGACTGTGAGAATGCGGCAGCGGAGCGCTTCAATCGCTACGATTTCTATGAGTTTGACTTCAACACGGGAGAATGGTACGTTGACGACAATTATGCCTTCTCGGTCGATGCAAACGGTAGCTTTGAGCAGCAATACCCTCAGCTTTGGGAGATAGTAAAGGCAGATTATGCCCAGGGAATGTACGGCGCGCCCGATCAGGTGGACTCGCAGATAATTGCTTGGCAGCATCTTGAGAAGCTTCGTTATCCCTTTGCGAAAAACATTGTGGAAATGAAGAAAAAGCAGAAAGAGGCAATGATGCAGCCTCAGCCTCAAGCGGCAGACGGTAGCACACCGCCCATGGCGGCAGGAGCGCAGGAAAGCGGAGCGTCTACTGCCCCTATGCCTGCAATGTGAATTGATAGGAGGTAAGCTATAATGGCAAAAAGTAAGATATACGAGCCCGGTAAGAATGATTTTCTTGAATGGGCAAGAAAAATGAACATAAATGCAAGCCTGGACATGAAAAAGGCGGGAAGTGCATCGGGTGCGCCCATTCCTACCACGAATGGCGGAGTGCAAAGTGCAGTCTCGGGTGTTAATACTCCCGTGGCAAATTCGCAGGCGTCTGCGGGTGCTGCCGAGGGAACTGTTGGCCGTGCATTTGAGCACGCGCAGAGAAAGTGAGGTTGTTAATATGTTTAATAAATTTGATGATAATTACGAGCTTTTTAGATTGAGCCTTCAGTTCTTCGGCGATGGAGATGGAGAGCCGGAAGAGCCTGAGGACGATGGCGTTACGGGTGAAGGTGGCGCGGGCGCCGGAGAAGGCAGTACATCAAGTGTAGATCCTCCCAAGTATGTTAGCGACGGAAGCGGAGGGCAAAAGAGCAAAGAAGAAATATTGAAAGAGAACGGCTTTTCGAGTTCTCAGGAGGAATATGAAAACAAAGCCGGCGCACTGGGTGAGCAGGATTTTTACGACAAGTATGGTCTTGATCCCGATCGGGATTATCTTTCACAAAAGAAGGAGCATGAATATAACTACATGACCGAGATGGCGACCTACGGAGAGAAGGCGGAGCGCCTTTATCAACTGGGTCTTTCCAATTCGGGTGTATCGGACATATTCCAGGCTAACGCTTATTCGGCATACCTTTCTAACGTTAATACTGCCGCTGCGGAGCGAATTGAGGCGAAGCGCAAGAACGCGCTGGCTTTTCAGGAGTATCGGCAGGGAATTACTGCCGATTGGCTTGAGGAGGAGCGCTTGGGAAATCAAGCATATAGTCAGTACGAGGACAAATACAATACTCAGTTAAACAGTGACACGGGAAATGCCTTTAACGCAGCGTTGCAATCGGGACTGTTTACGGGTGAGTATACTGCGGATGGCTTGACTTCATTGGATTACGATAAGGTGTCTATATATCTTCAGAATATGGGATATAGCTCTGTTGTTATAGAAAAGGTTTGGGAGATGCTTAACAAAATGGATCGTCAGTCCGTCATAGATCAAAGATCACTTTCGGCATATAAGCTGTTGGAGCCGTATCTTGCAACTTGGGATCCTTCTGATGAGGATACGATGGCAAATCTTAGAGACTATTTGAAAAAGCAGGGATATACCGATACCAACATTCAGGCAGCATTTGATATGGCAAACAGTTACGCCACTGCAACCCAGCCGGGCTCGGTAATAGTTGGAGCCGTTGGACCTGACGGCAAGGCTGTAACGATCACGCCCGGTGAAAACGGCACGTACACGGATGCTAACGGCAATCCGATAACGAAGAACGAAAACGGCACGTACACGGATGCGGAAGGTAACGTTGTGGGATACGACATGCTTGAGGGAGAGCAGGCGCGCGCGGATCAGTATTTGCTCAATGAGATCTCTTTGGAAGGCAAAACACTTGAGCAGATAACGGCGGCAATCAACGCAGGAGATTGGTCTTTGGGTGCAAAGCAATATCTTATTGCAAAGGCGACTGAGAAGTACAATAAACTTCCTGAGAATACGACTGTCACGGTTGGACCTGACGGCAAGGCGGTAACGATCACGCCCGGTGAAAACGGCACGTACACGGACGCTAACGGCAATCCGATAACGAAGAACGAAAACGGCACATACACGGATGCGGAAGGTAACGTTGTGGGATACGACATGTCGCAGAAGGAGCGCGCATCCATTACCGAATGGATATACCAGACAGATTATCAGCTGTTTGAGTCAATCGAGGAGTTGGAAGCATACATAGAGAACTTTGATTTGTCTCCTGGCGCGGAGCAGTTCGCAAAGGACTTTGCAACGTCAAAGTGGAATGCTGAAAATGGTGCGGCGCAACCCACTATGGTGTTCTTAGATAAGGACGGGAACAGGGTTGAAGGCGGCTCGGGAAGTGAAGGTGTTTACGAGATGACGGAGGAAGAAGCCAAAGCGGTTGACAATGAGATTCGCGGACTTAACTTCCACGATATGTCACTTGCTGATTTTATTGCGGATGTGGACGACTCCGACTATGGTGACGGTGCAAAGCAATGGCTCAAAGATCAAGCCGAAGCTAAATGGGCGGCATTCCCCGCGGAATTTGCAAAGGAGCTTTGGTTGAATATTAAGGGTAGCTATACTGGCAACGAGTTTGACAAGAACGACATCAGAGATACTTACTCGGGTTATGGATTTGATGACGAACAATGGAGTGAGATATTTAGTTTCTTTGACCAAAAGATTAAAAACCAGGTTGAGGCTAACGACACGGATGCCGTTAACGATATTGGAAAAAATCTTGAGGACAACACTCTTACCGCGGACGATTTGAATGGAACATCAACGGAAATCGGTTCTGACACCGGAAAGGCTGAATTGCAAGTAACGGGTGAGGCTGCATACGACAAGTATTTTGGCGATATGGACAGTGCGTATACTTTCTTGAATATAGACAAGGCTACTTGGGATGCTATGGATAGTGGGGAGAAGACCATCAACCTTATGTATGCGGCGGCGGATTCTTGCGCAGCAGGAGCTATTTCCTCTAAATATTTCAATGGTCTTGTTGACAAGTGGATGACTGAGAACCTTGAGGGTGTTGAAGAGGAAGAACCTTCTGCGATAACGGGTGGTGTTATTTCAATGATTAGACATCTTAAGGAGTGGAAAGCTGCAGCTGATATACAGATAAATACCTACCTAAATATTTTGAGTGAAAACAGTAGTGTGCGCGAGGCACTCGAATCGTCAATTTGTTTTGGCCAACAGACGCGGATTTATCCAACAGATGAAATGGAAGAAATGCTTCAGTCTACACTGCCGTTGCTTGGAGGGGAAGGACATATTAATCGTATAGTGTATATAGGCGGAAAGCTATATAGAGGCGTTGGATCGTATGATGGAATTAAATGGTATGAGTTGGGAGAAAATTCAATTAAAATTAAAAAGGGACCCTTCAACTCTACTGCAGCACCAGAGATTTATGAGATGCTGTTAGTAGCGCCAATGTATTCTGCTTCCGCAGGATCAGGATACTATAATGGCAACCCGTCCCAGGACGAGCTTCAGAAAGAGGTAACAGGTGAACTCAATATGAATAATGTTGATGCCGGTGACGGTGGCGATACCAACAGCGGGGCCGGAAGAGGCTCTGTAACCGGTGGTGGCATAGGTAAAGGCACGTTGAATGGCTCTCAGGATAACAAATAATCGGAAAATACAAAAGAAAGGATAAAACAATGGCTTTTGGATCGGCGAAATATATTGCCGGGAGATATGGCTCTTCCGGCAAGTACGGAAACAACAATAACAATTCAAAGGTGGGGACGAGTGTCCCCACCGCATCGGCTTATCGTAATTCGGCGGTGGGCTTAGGCTCGCAGAATGGTTCGCTGTGGGGGCAGGATGAGGACGAGGAGGAGAAGAACCGCGGCGGGTTGCTTGGCGGTATTGGATATGCTGCAGGCAATGTGGTTCTCGGCGCGGGAACTATCGTTGAGGGCCTTTCCGACCTTTTGCTTGCGGGCGGAGCGCTTCTCGTTGGCGATACCGATTATGCCGAATGGGTATTCAAGGACAACACTGTGGGCTCCTGGCGCGAGTCACTTAACGAGGCTTACAATCCCGATGAGGTAATGAGCTTTGTCGGTGACGTTGGTCACGGTGTTGGTCAGTCGAGCGCGTTCTTGCTTGACGCTGTGGCTCCCGGATTGGGTACGGGCTTATTCTTTGCCGGAATGAGCTCGCAGGGCATTTCGAGTGCGGCGGCACAGACGGGCGAGGTCGGCGCCAAGGAGATCATTTACGGTGTAGCATCGGGTGGTGTTGAAGCGGCTTTGGGTGCTGCTCTCAGCGGCATGAGCAACGTTGCAAAATCGGTTGGAAAGAGCGCTGCCACGAGCCTTACCAAAACAGCGGCAAAAAGCACTTTTTCAAGCGTGACCAAAAACGCTCTCCGCCAGGGTATTGGTAAGAAGGTGCTTTCAAGTGCGGCGAGCGAGTTTGCAGAGGAGTTTACTTCTACTTATGCTGACGCGCTTTTGCAGAGGATAACGGGCGTTGATCCCAATGCGACGGTCACGCTCAAGGAGGCGCTTTACGCGGGAGCTGTCGGCGCGGTTTCTGGCGGTCTTACTACCGGCGTGGCAGGGGTTACTCAGAACGCGCATAATGCAAAGCGCGGCGCAAGGATAATAAGCAATGGTAATGCGGACATAGTTATAAACGAGGCTAACCACGTTGCCGACAGAATTGCGGCTCAAGGCACGGATTTCGAAAACGCGCAGGAGTGGATCACGGCGCTTCGCGGTGAGGTTGATGCTTACAACGCGCTTTCTCCCGAGGCAAAGGTAGGCTTGCGCGGAAAGACTATCCTTGGAGAGATGCAGGCGTCGCTCTATTTTGCCGAGACGCAGGCAAACGTTGACCTTATAAAGAAGGGTCTTAAAAAGAAGACTGTCGAGGACAAGGAAGCGCTTGCGGCATACGTCAATCGCGTTACGGGCAGGAAGTACACGGCGACGGATATTGACAACAACACCGACAACCTCACAGGACAGCTTGCGGTGCTTCACTATGCAAGCGGCATAATGAACATTGACGCTGCTATGGCGCAGGAGCAGGGTATTGGCAACAAGATCGCGACGGAGCAAGGAACTGCGCCCGCGGCGAATGAGGTTGCGCAGGGCGGAAACGAGGTTGCGAGAGCGCAGGCGATGCCTACAGCTGATAATGCGCAGATGGCGCAGGCGGTGCAGAGTGAGGCTGTTGAGGTTGGGGAGACGAAGTATGACTTGAAATCTGCAATAAAAACATTGGGCGAATACGATAGTGTGCGAAAGCGTCATATAGAGAGTAGCGAAAACGACAAAATATCGCGCGACTACAATGAAATTGCAGAGTTTATCAATACTGCTTCAAAAGATACCCCTGTAAAACGCCTACATATAGGAGTTGTAAATAATGATGTTGCTGATATGGTGAAGACGAAAACCAATGTAGATATCAAGGATTACGATTTTGTAATTGCCAGCAACTTTATAGCTCATATTTTTGATGAACACGGAAATCCGAAGAACGAAACACCACGTGGTCAAATTGCAGTTGATAAAAACAATATAGAGGATATTATTGAAACGGTTATACAGCCTGATGATGTGAGCATCACTCAAGATAATCAAGGGGCTAAGGCACTTAAATTTGAAAAAGATATCAACGGAAGAAATGTTGCTATTACAATAACATCCACTAAAAAAAGCACCCTTACGTTAAAGAGTGCTTGGATTATCAATAAAAAAAGTGGAGGTCGTACACCGTCAGCAAATACAAAAGTCCTTGCAGGAACGTCCAAGACGAACGGCAGAAGCTCCACTACTAATATTATACACCAAAACGACCCGAAAGTCAACACTCAAAGTCAAAATAATTTCGACAAGAAAGATTTGACAAGGAATGGTGCGAAAATTGCGCAGGAGGGCGCCAACGATGTAGGCGGCACGGTTGAAGGCGGAGCGCAACAAATGAGCGCAGGCGGCAAGAGCGAGGCGAAGGCTGGGTCTGAATTGGCATTCTCATCCGTCACGGACGAGTCCGCGACACCTTCCCCTGCCTTGGGGAAGGCTAAGGCGGAGAGCGAGGCAAAGAGCGAGACAAAGAGCGAGGCGGAGAGCGCTGAGGACGTTGCGGCGCGCAAAGCTCGTGCCGAGGAGCGCGCAAAGAAGTGGGCCGAGTGGGAAGAGAACACAAAGCCGACGGCTGAGGAGCTCAATGTGGCGCGCGAAAACGTTAAGGGCTTTGATAGCCTCGAAAATAGCAGACGCTTGGCAATTATAAGGATGATTCGCTCTGCAGAGGGCAAGGTTGACGCAAAAATCGTAAAGGGCGTTGCCAACCTTATGGCTATGAGAAAAAAGAACGGGCAATCCGTTGCGCCCGATCTTGAGTTCAGATTCGTTGACGGCATGAAAGAGGATACCGCAGGATTGCGCACTCACATTGGGGATAAAGTGGTTGTTCTCATTGATTCTTCGGCTGAATACAGCGATACTATCCGCGGCACTATTGCGCATGAGCTGGTGCATTATATCGAGAACAAGGAAGGCTACGAGGCGCTTGCTAAATTCGCACGTTCCACAGCGACCGAGGCGGAGATCAAGGAGATCAAGGCGGAATATATTGCCGATTATGAGGCAAGAAATCAAACCTATACGCAGGACATGCTTGATCAAGAGGTTGCAGCCAAGCTTGTGGGCAAGGCATTGAACAGCGAGAAGTTCTTGGCGCGCTATGCGCAGATGGATGACAAGCTCATCAAGAAGGTTGGAAGATTCCTCAAGGGCATCGTTACCTCGCAAAAGGACGATGCTGACGTCAGCCGAGTCGCCGCCAAGATGATGGCGATGTTCGATAAGGCGCTTCAGAGTGAGAGTGTTGGGGAGACGAGTGGGAATAAGCGTTCTATAATTCAAAAGGACGGTGAATATTATAATCCTACCGATGAGGAAATAATAAAAAATCACCCCACAATAAATGAGGTGGCTATAAATGATGCGAAATATTCTCCCGGTATTACTATGTCGGCTGAAGAGTATAAAGCGTATAGAAAAGAGCAAAGCGCGAAAGCCAAAGAAAAATTTGGTGTTTATACCAACAAGGATACCGCGTATAGTAGCCAATATGGAGAGATAAACGCAGAGTTTTGCAATCTCACAGCTGGCAAAACTAATTTTCACGGAGGCATTGCGCTGTTCGATATTCTTCCGCACATGCCGCAAATATTTGAGAACGCTATAGTTTTGGACACGAAACCTGATAGTGATGCCGATCCACATATAAAAGGTATTGTTGATTTGGTGGGCTGTGCAACTCTTAACGATAAGTATTTTGCCATAGTAAAGCTTAACGTAAAGGAATACGTTAACGATGAAGCAAAGATCTATGACAACAAGGTTCTTACAATAGAAGAACTTACCGTTGTAGAGCGAGAAAGGCAGCAAAATGCTGACAGTACATCGTCGGCGGTAAGTTCTAAATATATTATAGCACGATATCGCGATATTGTCAACACAAAAGAGCAAAAAAATATATCGACGGAAACCGACGCGTTAAATGATAAGCGAGATTTGGCGCCGAAGAAGAAAAATGTGGAAGTGGAGCTGGATGAGAACGGAAACGTTCGGGATGAGTTCTTTGAGGCGGCGGTGGCGCGGTCTTTGAATGGCACGAACGTTGATGCTTCAGAGCCTGTGGCGAAAGTTAATAGAGATGTTGCTCAGAAAGAGCAGCTCGACAAGCAGGAGAAGCTGCACAAGTCGCTTCTCAAAAAGGCTACCGGTCTTGAGGAGAAGATCAAAAAGCTCCAAAAGAAGATCGATAAGGACACCGATGCGGAAAGCGTTAAGGAAAAAAAGAAGGCTCTGCGACACTATAAAAAGGAGTTTAACGAGATACTTTCCGACCTTGGTACGCTTCGCACCGATATGCGACTCAGAGGATATGACTTTGAGGCGGCGCAGAGACTTATAGGCAGGCAGAGCGAGCAGATCGACAATCAAAAAAAGACCATTTCGGACCTACAGCGCGAAAGACGTGAGCGTCAACGACTCGATGCGGAAGAGCGAATCATAGGTGAGCTTGAAAGGCAAGAGTCAGCGCGACAGGCAAAGGAATACGCCAAGCAAAAACAAGAGATCGGAAAGGTCTTCAGCGAGGCGGAAATCAAAAGAGAGCTTTCAAATATGATGGAGAACGGTCTAATCTCCAAATTCTTTGGCGGTCAGTACAAGCCGAGTATTGAGCAGAGCAAGATAAACGCGATCGCAAGATACATTGCTATACAACTCAATTATGCCGGTGATGCAGAAAGCAAGAGGGCAAAGGAGCTTATTTTTGCGGCGTCTCGCGATTTGGTTAACAATATGAAGCTCAAGGACGAGGTCGACGGTGGGAATACCACTCTCGGAGCGCTTGTGGATGCTGAAACTCAGGCTCAATTCGTTGACTTTATGCAGAGTGATATCATTGACGTTTTCAAAAACGTGGGAACGCTTAACCCGCACGCCGAATTGGTAAGGGCTTTCAGGAACTTGAAGCTTCAATACGAGCAAAAGCTTTCCGAGACGAAAGAAGGCAAGGCTTGGAGTCAGGAATATCCCAAGACGTATCAGGCGGCTTTGAAAATGCGCACGTTTGCAAAGCAAAAAAAGGGCATTGGTTCGGACAGCGTACAGCTGATAACCAAGGAGCTTGCGGGCTTGGTTGACGAGAACGGTCACTTCCATCACGGAAAGGTTGACGAGATCATGAAGTCGGCATCCGCTTTCTTCGCGGGCGAGGCTTTGAAGCTACAAAGCGAGAGATCGGGATTGTCGAGTGACTCCAAAATCGCCGATGATTCGATGATCTGGGATTTTGATCCCGAGCTTCAGGAAATGGTGGATTATT
>JBGVJM010000091.1:0-2660 GCA_045129415.1 Eubacteriales bacterium | reverse complement strand
CAGGGGCGCCTCTTCGGCCTCTTGAGTACTTCTCCAAAAGTATCAAACGGATCATTGATCCGCGCAAGCCATCCGTTTAAATTAACTCGCTAAACTATTATACCACAATATTATCTTTTGTCAAGGGCTTTTGCGCAAATTCCCAAAATAATTTTCAAACACAAGAACACGTTGTCGGCTGCCATAATACACAATTTTCGCCCTGCATTTTAGTCTAATTTTGAGAATTGATTTCTTTTCGCAAATACTGTATACTATATATGTGGACGTTTGGCATTTTGCCGACTGTCAATATTTTTCCGAGGTGAAAACGTGAGTAATATTGCCGAATTTGAAAAAAAACACGATTTTTTGGTGTGCGTGGACAGCGACGGCTGCGCTATGGACACCATGGATATAAAGCACTATCGCTGTTTCGGTCCCTGCATGGTTGACGAATGGGGACTCGACGAGTGGCGCGACGCAATTCTTGACCGTTGGAACGAGGTCAATCTCTATACCATGACGCGCGGCATCAACCGCTTCAAGGGCTTGGCGCTGGCGCTTGCCGAGATCAACGAAAAATACCGTCCTATCGAGGACGTTTCCGACATCGTTTTTTGGGCTGAAAGCTCTCCCGAGCTTTCAAACGGCGCGCTCGAGAGGGCGATTTGCGAAAAGCCCCAAAGTCGCTCGCTTCCAAAGGCACTCGCATGGAGCATTGCGGTCAACAAGGCAATTACCCTGCTTCCCGAATGCGAGGTCAAGCCCTTCCCCCTTGCACGCGAGGCGCTTGAGCTTGCACACGGTCGTGCCGACGTTGCCATAGTTTCCAGCGCAAATCTCGGCGCGGTTCTTGAGGAATGGGAAAAGCACGGTCTTTTGCCCCACACCGACATAGTCATGGCGCAAAATTCGGGTAGCAAGGCGGCCTGCATCGCGGCGCTTCTCGAAAAGGGCTACAAGCCCGAAAACGTGGTTATGTGCGGTGACGCACCCGGCGATCTTGACGCGGCGCGCAAAAACGGAGTATTCTTCTTCCCTATTCTCGTCCGTCGCGAGCGCGAAAGCTGGCAGGAGTTCATGGATATGGCTCTTGACAAGCTTACAAGCCAAAGCTACGGCGGCGAATACCACGAAGCCAAGAAGCAGGCATTCGTCAATAATTTAAGTAAGTAAAAAATTCAATAAATGAACGGAGAATCATTATGGTAAATCTTAAGGCTAAGCCCTATTGTCTTTGTGACGAGGACATCAAATGGGTACAGGACACCATCGCATCCATGACCGACGAGGAAAAGGTCGGCCAGCTTTTCTTCCAGCTCACTGCAAGTCAGGACGAGCAATACCTTCGCGAGCTTATGGAAAAATACCACCTCGGCGGTTGCCGCTACAACGGTATGCCCGGCGCAAAGGTGCTTGAGCAAAACAAGATACTCCAAAAGTATGCAAAGATACCCGTTTTCATCGCTTGCAACCCCGAAAAGGGCGGCGACGGCGTTTGCCCTGACGGAACCGCGGTTGGCTCCGGCATAAAGGTTGGCGCGACGGGTAAGACCGAATACGCTTACGCTATGGGTGAGGTCTCGGGCGCGCAGATCGCGGCTACCGGCTGTAATATGGCGTTTGCTCCCGTTGTGGACATTCTCTACAACCACGAGTGCGAGGAGGTTCTCTCTCGCTCCTTCGGTAACGACCACAACAGAGTTGCTGCCATGGGTAAGGCTTATATGGACGGTATCCATAACACCCCCGGCGTTGCATCCACCGCAAAGCACTTCCCCGGCAACGGACAGGACTACCGCGACGCTCACATTTCCAACAACATAAACAGCTTTAACCACGACAAGTGGATGGAGACCTACGGTCACGTTTACAAAACGCTCATCGACGGCGGTCTTGACGCCATCATGGGCGGTCACATACTCATGCCCGAGCTTATGAAGGACGTAAATCCCGACATCAAGTACGAGGACATGCTCCCCGCAACGCTTTGCAAGGAGATCATGACCGACCTTCTCCGCGGTGAGCTTGGATTTAACGGCATGGTCGTTACCGACGCGTCTCACATGGTTGGTATGACCAACAGAATGACCAGAGCCGAGATGCTTCCCCTCTCCATAAACGCGGGCTGTGATATGTTCCTCTTCTTCAACGATCCCGACGAGGACTACAACTCAATGCTCCAGGCTTACAAGAACGGCACTATTTCCGAGGAGCGCATGGTTGAGGCGCTGACGAGAATTCTCGGTCTTAAGGCTCACATGGGTCTTAACAAAAAGGCAAAGGACGAGCTTTGTCCCACGCTTGAGGAGATGCAGGCTGTTCTCTACAACCCCGAATACAAGACTCATTCTCCCAAGATCAGCCGCGATGCTATCACGCTCGTAAAGAGCCTTGATGGTGGCGTTCTTCCCCTCTCTCCCGAAAAGACCAAGAGAATTATGATAGTTCCCATCAAGGGTCCCGAGAATCCTCTTATGGCGCTTGCTATGATGGCTATGGGCGGCGGTATGCAAAGAAAGACACCCGCTCAAAATCTGCAGGAAAGACTTATAGAGAAAGGCTTTGACGCATTCATCTACGAGAGTCCCATCGACAAGATAAAGGCAATGGTAGCAAGAGGCGAAAAGCCTAGCCTCAATCTCTATTTTGCGGGTAAGCACGCTATCGCTGACTTC
>JBGVJM010000090.1:0-17105 GCA_045129415.1 Eubacteriales bacterium | reverse complement strand
CCCGCCAATATGTTGTCCCAAAACTCGTTTTTGACTACCTCGCCGGCTTGCTTTACGCCAACGGCAATACCTGACTGATAGACTCGCGTCACGTTTTCGCTCACTCTTTTGAGCGTTTCAAATACAGTAGCTGTTATGCTCACAGTACGTCACCTCCGCTATCGGCCACAACCGCCTCAAGAGTGCCTATGCGCTCTCTCCATGACTGTCTCTCGGCCCTTATCGGCGCGTACTCGGACTCCACTATAAAGCCCTCCGCGTACTTTATCGCCTTGTAGTCGGTCTCGGCTAATTTTGCCTTAAGCTCGGACATTTCGCGCTGCGCCGCCATGACCTTGATTTCCCTTGCGGTATAAGGGATATATACTCCTATCTCCTCGCGCTCCACTCTCGCGGGAAGATAAGCCTTCGCCTCCACGTCAACGACCTTTTGGACGTCACGTCCGCCGCTTTCATACTCTCTTACGACCTCGTAATGATACTGCTCCTCAACCGCGGGCTGTTCGGGTATCTCCGTTTCTATGACATCGGATTTCATATAACCTTTTGTAAGGTCATACTCGGTCAATTCAACCGTTTTTGTTTCGTCAAATATTCTCATATCTATACCTCCTTAAGCCACGCGACGCCACATATACACCGCTAAATAAGGCGGCATGCTATTTGAAGCTCCGATAGTACCTCCAACATTTGTGCCAGAGCCGTACCAAGGATTATTTTGCGTCGGAGTAGTTCTTTTCAGCAAATGATTACCGTTAGAATCCGTATCTTGCAAATAGTAGTCAAACGGCGATTGCGTTTTATGAGACTTTGATTTCATCATCATAATTGCATTATTGGGGGGCAGATTATGCTCTGTGCCTTCACCGAACATATAGATATCCGCCCACAAGTCGTGAGTATGACTATGAGCATCGCCGCCGCCTGTCGCTCCTGCCGCGTAACTGTCTCCTGCGCCGAGCAAAAACCTATCCTTCAAGCGTTCCCAAGTTCCGCCGAAAAGCTCGGCAGGGCTTGTCTCCTTGACCGACATATAGATAGCACCCACAGGATAAACGCGCTTGAGATTTACCAGCGCAACCGCATCCGATTGCTCGCTTATATAGCCCTTCTGAACCTCCTCTATGCCGAGAATATATTGATCAACTTCTTCATAATAATCGCGTCTTTTCTCCTCCGCTTTAGCTCTTTCGGTCTCCGCCGAGCGTCTTTGCGATTCCGATGCGGCTCGGTTTTGCTCCGCAGTCATTCTTTTGAGCTCCGCGTCAACTCTTTCGTTTTCATAGTCGGTTCGCTCGATCTCGCAAAGCTTACGCAAGCTCTCCTGCATTTCTCGGTCGACCTCCGCCTTTTGCATTGCGGCATGCGCCTTCATCATGCTATCCATGAGACTCTCCGCCGCCTCGGGACTTATATCATCTCCTGCATAAAGCGTCTCCATAACCTCGATGACGAACGGAGCGCTTGTCAGTCTTTCTCCGTTCGCACCCGCAAGCGTGACCGTGCATTTCGTTTGTCCTTTAATGAGCAAAAGCGCCGCGTCGATAACGTACTCGATGCTTCCGTCCTCGCGTACCGTGGCAAGATAGGCTCCGCCCGTCTCGTTATCGCACATAAAGTTAACTATCGCCGAGTCGCTGCGGCTTGCCTTGTAAGGCCTTCCGTCATCAGTGAGATTTATTAAAAGGCGGCGTGATTTAAAGTCGTTCTGCGTGGCAAACACAACGCGGACATTGCTCTTGCGCGAAAGATCGACCGTAATATTTCTTGTAACCTTTTCCATAAAAATTCCTTTCTTTATAGACTTGTCCCCTCGGCAGCCGCCACCCCGAGGGCTTTTGTAGTTCCGTTTCACCTCTCCCCAAATGCCGCATTAAATGCGCGCCACCGCAAGTATGTCACGCATCCTTCTCCCCCACAGCATAGATGAAACAAAAGTTAAGTGTCCTTAACTCGCCATAATTATAGTACATTTGTTCGCATTTGTAAACCCCATAAAATAAAAATCGGCACATTGAATAGGATCAATGTGCCTTATTTATGCAATTTGTCTTTTTTGCTTCAAATATTACTCGGCAAGATAGCCTTCAACAACCCTTGCAACGTATGAGAAGCCCTCTATCGTGCCGAGATCGTGTCCGCCATCCAAGGATTTTGAATAGATCAAAATCGGAACGTATTCGCGCGAGTGATCGGTCGAAGGAGTGGATGGATCGCATCCGTGGTCAGCCGTTATCAAAAGCAGGTCGTCATCGCCAAGCAAGGGCAAAAGCTCACCGAGTCGCTCGTCAAAGCGAGTGAGTGCCGCCGCATATCCGTCCACGTCGTTTCTGTGTCCGTAGACCATGTCGAAATCAACGAGATTGGTAAAGCAAAGACCCGAAAAATCTCTCTTTGCGATCTCAATGGTCTTATCCATTCCGTCGTCGTTATTGACGGTAGGATTAGACTCGCTCACGCCGCAGCCCGCGAAAATATCGTTTATCTTACCAACGGAAATAACCTCGTAGCCACGACTCTTAAGTCTATCAAGCATAGTTTGTTCGGGAGGAAGCAAGGAATAATCATGACGGCCCGAAAGACGGCGGAAGGGATATTCTCCGCCAAAGGGACGCGCAATAACTCTACCCACACCGTGCTCACCCACAAGCATAGCTCTTGCTATCTCGCAATAGCGGTAAAGCTCATTCAGGGGCACGATGCTCTCGTGCGCAGCTATCTGGAAAACCGAGTCAGCTGAGGTATAAACGATCAGCTTGCCCGTTTTAAGATGCTCCTCGCCGTAATCCTTGATGACCTCAGTTCCCGAATAGGGCTTGTTGCAAAGCACTCCCCTGCCGCACTGAAGCTCAAACGCCTCAATTACCTCGGGCGGAAATCCATCGGGATAGGTGGGCAGAGGTCTCTTTGAAACGATACCGGCGATCTCCCAGTGTCCCGTTGTGGTATCCTTACCCCTTGACAGCTCAAGCATTTTGCCGTAATCCGCCATAGGCTGCTCTTCGGGAACAAATTTTCCGCGTGCGCAACCGTTAATGTTGAAAAGTCCGAACTTAGCCAAATTGGGAACGTTGAATTTGTCCGACGACTGAACCGCAGCAAGCGTATTGCTGCCTTCATCCGAAAAATCCGCCGCGTCGGGCAATTCGCCCACACCAAAGCTATCCAGAACTATTAAAAATACTCTTTTTTTGCTCATTTACGCCTCCGCAACCTCAAGTGCGATCTCCATCATCTTTGTGAATGCGGTTCTGCGCTCATCTGCGGGCATATTGAGAGATGTGTCTACCAAAGAGTCACTTACGGAGCAAATGCAAAGGGCCTTTTTGCCTGCGCGAGCCGCAGTAGCATACAATGCAGCCGACTCCATCTCAACACCGAGAACACCCATCTTTGCCCAGGTGAGATCGTTATGAGTATCGTTATAGAATACGTCGGACGAGAAAACGTTACCGACGCGATAGTTTACGCCTGCCTTTTCGCACTCGTCAACAGCCTTGCGCAAAAGACCGAAGTCCGCAATGGGAGCGTAACGGCCGTTAAGACCGTACTGATCGGCAAAGCTGGAGTTTGTGCAAGCACCCATAGCCACAACGATGTCGCAGGGCTTGAGATCTGCCTGATAAGAACCGCAGGAGCCAACGCGGATGATGCTGGATACGTCATAGAAATTGAACAGCTCATAAGCATAAATGCCGATGGAAGGCTGACCCATTCCCGATGCCATAACGGAAACTCTCTTTCCCTTATAGTATCCCGTGTATCCCTGAACACCGCGAACGTTGTTGACAAGCTTTGCGTCCTCAAGATATGTTTCAGCTATAAATTTTGCGCGCAAAGGATCACCGGGCATAAGCACGGTCTTTGCGAAATCTTCCTTGTTACAGGTTATATGGGGGGTTGGAATTGCCATAATTTTTATCTCCTTTTCAATTAAAAATACTTTTTATCAATAGCCCGCACCCGTGTCGGTCTGCTTGATGATCTTAACTACTCGGCTGGTTCCGAGTCTGTCCGCGCCAAGCGCGATAAAGTCGTCGGCATCCTCAAGAGAGCCGATACCGCCTGCCGCCTTTACCTTAACGTGTGCAGGAGAATTTTCGCGCATAAGCTTAACGTCCTCACGCGTAGCACCCGCAGTTGAGAAGCCGGTAGAGGTCTTGA
Source organism: Eubacteriales bacterium (assembly GCA_045129415.1). GTDB lineage: Bacteria > Bacillota > Clostridia > Oscillospirales > CAG-272 > SVTX01. Next base: position 12,941 of record JBGVJM010000090.1, on the reverse strand, counting down.
TATAATCCGCGCCCGACTCACCGACTATGCGGCACATCTCCTTCTTTTCCTCCTCGGTAAGAAGACAGGTCTCAATGATGACCTTAAGTATCTTATCTCCGCACGCCGCCTTTATAGCGCTGATCTCGCCAAGAACGTAATCGTAATTCTTTGCCTTAAGCTCTCCGATATTTATTACCATATCGATCTCATCCGCGCCCGCCTTTATAGCGTCCTCGGTTTCAAACACCTTAACGGCGGTTGAATTGTATCCGTTAGGAAAACCGATAACCGTACAAATGGCAAGCTTTTCACCAACGTACTGCTTTGCTCTGCCAACGAATACGGGGGGAATGCAAACGGAAGCGGTCTTATATTTCATACCGTCGTCACAAATTGCCTTTATGTCCTCCCACGTTGCGGTCTGTGCCAACAAAGTATGGTCACAGCGGCTGAGAATCTTTTCGTTTCTGCAATTTTCGTTCATTATTTTATCCACCTTTCAAGTTTAGGTTTTTGCTCAACACATATTATAACATTTTTTAAACAAAAAATCAATAGTCTTATGAAAACAAAATGGCGGCGAGTTGCCCCGCCGCCAAAGCGTATTAACAAATCAAATATCAGTCGTGTGCGGAAACACTTACAACGTGAGGATTAGCTCCCTTGTACCAATATACGAAGCAAGTAATATCAACAACGTCGCCTGCCTCAAGGTCAGCGAACATCTTATATACGTCCGTATCGGGATCAGTGAGATAGCGCTCTACACAAAATTCAAATTTGCCCTCGCCCTGCTTTACGGTAACGTATATATCGTCACCGGGCTCGCCATTCTTGTAGTTGATCTCTACGATCTCAAGGTTCTTAAAGGTAGCAAGCTCGTTCTGATGCTTGATAAGCTCATCCTCGTTTGCGAGGATATCGGTAAGGTCAACGGGCTCTGCTATGTAGGTGTCTGCACCCTCAACAAAATAGAACGTGCATCCCTCGGCAAGCTCAACCTCGCCCTCCCAAGCGGTCTTATAGCCCTTTACGCGGATCTTTGTACCGGGAACGAGCTTTTCAGCCTCCTCAGCGGTGCATACCATGTTGTATGCAAGGTATCCGCCGTCACGGTCCTGAAGGTAAACAACGATCTGGTTGTTCCACCAGGACTGAGTTGCCTGAACGTAACCCTCGATCATAACGTAGGAATCCATTTCAGATGCAAGATATTCCTCATGAGAAAGAAGAACGTCAACACCGGTAACGTGGGGGTTAGCACCCTTGTACCAGTATACAAATCCGGTAAGGTCAACAACATCGCCCACCTGAATGTTAGCAAATGCCTGATAAAGCTCGGTGTCAGGTCCGGTGAGGTAACGCTCAACGCAGAAGTCATAGCTGTTCTCACCCTGCTTTACAGTAACGTAAATGTCATCGCCGGGCTCGCCATTCTTGTACTCGATCTTCTCAACAACGAGATTTCTGAATATAGCAAGCTTGTTCTGATGGTTGATAAGCTCTTCCTCGTTTGCAAGAAGGGCGGTAAGATCAACGGGATCTGCAAGATATGTGTCAGCGTCCTCAACAAACTCAAAGGTAGCGCCGGAAGCAAGCTCAACCTCGCCCTCCCAAGCGGTCTTATAGCCCTTTACGCGGATCTTTACGCCGGGAACGAGGTTTGCGGCATCCTCCTCGGAGCAAGCCATCTCGTATGCAAGATATCCGCCGTCATTGTCCTGAAGATAAACGGTTATCTTATTATTCCACCAGGACTGTGTTGCCTGAACGTACGCCTCAATAACTACGGGAGCATCCATCTCGGCAGCCATATACTCAGCATGAGTCATAACGCCGATGTTCTCAAAGGGATCAGCCGCATCGGTCTCGGTCTCGGTCTCGGTTTCGGTCTCGGACTTGGACTCACTCTCGGTCGTGCCCTCGGTAGTACCCTCGGTCTTGCCTTCGGTAGTACCCTCGGTGGTCTCGTTCTCGCGATCGCCACAAGCTGCGAGAGAAAGCACCATTATAAGTGCAAGAAGCAATACTAAAAACTTTTTCATGTCTGTTCTCCTTTAAATTTTCGGGATGTTCCCGATTATGTCATAATTATATACCGATTTTTCAAAAAAGTCAATAACCAATAGTCATTTTCCTCAAATTTCATCAGTTGCCCGATTTTTTCTTGATTTCGGTCTCGGTCTCGGTATTAGTCGCGCTCTCGGTTTCGGTCACGATCTCAACGGGCTTGACCTGATCAAGCCTATAAAGCGAGACCATATTGGAAAATACTTTTTCAATAAACGCATTGTCAACCTTTATTTTTCTTCTCTTTGCGGTAACGACCTCCTCGATCATCTGTCCTGCGGCATCACGAAGCGATGCAGAGCCCGAAAATACGGGAGTTACAAAGGTGTTTTCAACGTTTTCATTGAGCAATTTACAGCAATCTATCTTTACCTTGTAGTAAAGCGAGTTATCCTCACCCGCACGGGACATATAGTCCTTGTATTCCTCGCTTTGCTGCGCCTTGTGGGTTACGGGAACGTATCCCTCGGTCTTGGCATAGGCTATCTGCACGTCATTGGTAAGCAAAAACTGAACGAAGAACCAGGAAGCAAGCACTTCCTGAGGATCCGCCTTGTTGAATATACAAACGGAGGGTCCCTGCGATATCATCTTGGGATTTTCAACGTCGTACTGAGGAATGGCGCGGACAGCCGTTTCAAACTGAACTATTTCGGATTCGTCGATCTCAAAAAGCGGTGCGTCCGAGCCGAGCCAGGTTGATCCCGCGGTGGAATCTATTGCAAATATGCACTGTCCCGCATTAAAATAGTTTCCGGGATAGCTTGACACCTTGAAGGTGGAAAACGCGCGCGTTCCCGCATGCTCGGCTATCTCAAAAAGAATATCCTTAGTCGTGTCGTTGAATATCTCGATGTCGGCGTTATCGGTTGAATAGCCTGCTCCCTTTTGCCCCAGCATGCTTATCATCATGTTGTCCGTGGACTTATAGATGAAGGGTATCATTACCTTCTGACCGTTTACGGCAAAGGTTCCGTCGGCATTCTTCTTCATTGCCGCCTCGCTGACCTCCCATACAAAGTCCCATGTAAGAATTTCGGGCACCTCGTAGCCAAGCTTTTCAACGAAGGTCTTATTGATGTAGAGCGCCTCGGTGGAGCGCATATAGGGCATGGCGTAATAGCTTCCGGCTATCTTGCCCTCGTCAAGATACTTGTCGATCATCTCGTCACGCTTTACCGAATCAAACCTGTGATACGATCCGCCAAAGCCGTAACGGCTGTCGCGCATAAGATCGTCAAGTCTTACTATAACGTTGCGTCCCGTCATATAGGTTGCTATATGGTCGGGGTAGCTTATGCACACGTTTGGTGTCGTATTCGTGGATATATTCGTTATAACGTCCTGATATATCAGCTTGTAGTCGGAATAGGGCTTGAGATTGACCTTGATGTTGGGATAAAGCGCCTCAAAATCCTCAACCGCCTTCTTATATACGTCGACCTGCGCAGCATTGTTCTCGTTTTTCGCCCAAAAGGTTATTTCTATAGGCTTTGTTTCGTCAAATTCAACGTCAATATTGAATTCCTCAAGCGGCTGAAGCCTGCCGTGACAAGCAACGAGTGAAAGAGAGCCCGTAAGGAGACAAGCCGCCACAATAACGGCAAATATTCGCTTTGAAATACTCATCCCTTAAGTCCTCCTCTGGATACGCCTTCCATTATTTTGTTTCGGAATATCAAAAACAGTACGATAAGCGGCGCGGATACAACGCAAACCGCCGCCATCATTGCAGGGACGTTTTCACGTCCAAAGCCTCCCTCACGTATTGCCTGTATACCGTTGGATACAAGGAAATACTCGGGATCGTCGGTTATAAGTCTGGGCCAAACGTAAGCATTCCAGCACTCGATAACCTTAAGAATTATTACGGTAACTATCGTAGGTCGGCAAATAGGCACCATTACCTTTAAAAGATATTTGAGGTCGCGCGTGCCGTCCACCTTTGCGGCGAGATAAAGCTCGTCGGGTATCTGCGCGAAGTTCTCCTTTAAGAGATAAATGTAGAACACCGACGTTACGCTGGGCAAAATAAGTCCCGTAAAGGTATTGCGCAAATCAAGATTGGTGATAGTTACGAAGTTCGTGATGACAACAAGCTCACTCGGTATCATCATAAGCGACAAAAACAGCGTAAAAGCAAGATTTTTGCCGTGAAAATCAAGTCTTGCAAAGGCAAACGCCGCAAGAATGGAAACAACCAGCATTATCGCCGTGGTCACCACCGTGTAAATAAGCGTATTTACAAAATAATCGGCAAGCGGAACCGCGGTGAACGCCGTAATATAGTTCTTTATCGTAGGTGCCAGCGTATATAGCTTGGGCGTGAACTCGGCATTATATGCGCCAAACTCCTTAATTGAGGTAAGGATCATATAATAAAATGGGAAAAGCACCATCAATGCCCAAAATACCAGCATTGAATATATCAGCACCTTTAAAACAACGTCACGCGCCTGTGCCTTTTGCTCCCTTGCCTTGTATGCGGAGGTTTTCAACTGAACGTTAGTCATAACGGCACCTCCCATCAATAATGAACGTGCTTTTTGCTTACCACAAGGTTAATTCCCGTGATGCAAAGCACTATGAAGAACAGCACGACCGCTGCCGCCGACGCATAGGAGGGATATCCGCCGCTGTTGCCGTACAGCATATCGTAAACGTATCCGACAAGAGTGTTCATACCCGCAACGTTCAGATTTGTGCCGAACAGCGCGACCGAATCACTGTATGCCTTGAAGGCGCCGATAAAGCCTGTTATAACGAGATAGGATATCATAGGAGATATCATAGGGAGAGTTATTCTCCAGAACGTTCTCGCCTTGCCCGTTCCGTCCACCTTTGCGGCATCGTAATAGGTCTTGTTTACCGAAGCCAGAGAGCCAGTCAGTATAAGTATCTTAAAGGGCATTACCACCCAAATAGTATAGAAGCAAAGCACAAACATCTTTGCCCAATACGGTCCCTCGATAAAGTCAACGGTCTGACCGCCAAAGGTATGGATAAGCAGGTTTATCATACCGTCCGTGTACTCCGTGGGCTTGAACAGTATCATAAACACGAGTCCAACCGCAAGAGTGTTGGTAACGTAGGGCAAAAAATACACCGTCTGGAAAAGCTTGCGAAGCCACTTGATGCTTGAAAGTCCAAGCGAGATGACAAGCGCAATGCCCGTTGAAAGCGGCACGGTTATAGCAACCAAAATTAGCGTATTTTTAAGTGCCTGCAAAAAATACGGATCGTTGAAAATATATTCAAAGTTTCCAAAGCCAACTCCCGTATAGGTCTGCGTTACGAAATTGAAATCCTCCTCAACGGCGTATATGAACACGTCAATGAGCGGATATATCATAAACAGGCCAAGGAATATAAAGGCGGGAGCCAGATACAGCCAGCCCTTAAGACTCTTTTTTTCCATTCGGCATCCTTTCCGCGCGCCGCCGCGCGCAAGATAACAGTTATACACAGTAATTATATCACAATCATACGCGTTTGTAAAGATTTGGATAAAACTTTTCATAAAAACACTAAAAAACAAAAAACGGGAATTTTTACCCGTTTTGTTGTAATTATTTGTTGCTTTTTAAATTAATAATTTATTTTTTGTCGAATTTCAACGTGTTTTTCTTGTTTTTCGGCAATGGGCATACAATCTCCGTGCGGTATACTGTACAGAGAGACGGCATCAAGGTCGAAATCCCTCATTTTCACTTGACGTATGAAGGCATCGTAATATCGCTTGAAATAATAGTCGCCCGTCATTACGTCACAGCACGAGGTGTATCTCGTATATTCGTATTTATCGCCAACCGCCACACAGCCCTGCGGCATCGCAACGCTTGAAAGTATATGGAAAAGCTGCAATGCACCGCCAGCGATCTCGCCACCGCCGTTGTCCTCATTCTCCACTCTCGCGTTTGCCCTTACGAATGCCGCGCGAACAAAGCGTGACGCACTTGACCAATCTCCCGGGAGTCCGATCGCTCCCATTCCGCGACTGTACCTTGAAAAAGTCAAGCCCTCACCAAAAAAAGCTTCGGGATCGTTTGCCGAAAGCTTGGCGTAATTATTGATATTGTTCAAATGAAAATCAAAGGGCGGATTGTTTGTAAGAACACCGAAGGGATCGTCAAACACGCGCGTTCCCTCCCTCGTTATTTCAAGGACTATGCATTCTTCTTCGTCTGCTATCATCCAATGAAGCTGTGGCAAGGAGAGCGAGGGCGAAAACGGCTCTCCTACAAGATTGATCCTTGCGATCAGTCTTCTCGCCTCCTTCACCTTCGCGCAGCGTCCGAGAATATACGGTATAAGCTCAAACTGACACACGTTGTCACACATATCAAGCGCGGTGTTTTCGTAATAGCAGTTGCCAACGAAATTGAGTCCCGCCATAGAAAGTCCATACTCGTTCGTTGCCTCGAAGAATAAGGGATAGCCGTCTTTCACTATTCCCGTGCCGATCATTGCGGCATGATGCTTTAAATCGGGCATAAATGCAAACGGCAGTCCAAAGCCTCTCGGCATAACTATAACGCTCTCTCCGAAGCCCACCTCCAAGTCAAGATTTCTACCAAAAAATCTGTTTTTGTCACCAAAAACCACCGCAGTACACATATTTTACCTCCGCGCGTTTTTGAAGCTATTATTTACGTCCTCCTCGTGCTCTATTCAAGAAAAAAGCCATCGGAATTTCCGATGGCTTCTATATCAATTATTTATACTATTCATATGCTCGGGAGTGTTTATCTCTCCGTCGGGTTCAAGGTCAGGCAGGAATACCTTATGCAAGCATCCCGTGGGACAACCATCCACACAGGCACCGCAACCCGTACACTTTGAGTAATCGATAACTGCAAGATTGTTGGTCACCGTTATCGCTCCCTCGGGACAAGCCTTTTCACACTTCTTGCAACCGATGCAGGCATTCTTGCATGCCTTTCTCGCATCGGCTCCCTTGTCCTTGTTACTACACATAACAACGCTCTTTGTCTCCTGAGGAATAAGCGAAATGATGTGCTTGGGACAAATCTCGGTGCAAAGTCCGCAACCTAAGCATTTACTGCTATCAACGTGAGCAATACCGTCCTTTAAGCAAATAGCCTGAACGGGACAAGCCGCGGCACAGTCGCCAAGGCCCATGCATCCGTATTTGCAGGCATCGGGGCCGCCGTAAAGCATAGCCGCCGCGCGACAGCTCGATACGCCCTCATATTCCGCCTTTTTGCCGGTAGCCTCGCAGTTTCCGTTGCAATGAACGAAAGCAACGAAATCCTCGGGTGTATCAACCTCAACTCCGAGAAGCGCGGAAAGTGCATTTGCGGTATCCTCCGCACCCGGAACGCAAAGGTCAGCTCTGACACCGCCACCCGCAAGTGCCGCCGCGTAGTCGTCACAGCCCTTAAAGCCGCAAGCTCCGCAGTTTATACCGGGAAGGCAGGCTCTTATCTCCTTAACTCTCTCGTCCTCCTTTACTCCAAAGAAGTGAGAAACAAGCGCAAGAAGAACACCTGCTAAAACTCCAACCGCCGCAACAACGGCAAGTGCAATCAAAATTTCAATCATAGCGCTACCTCCTTTACGCAAACAGCGATTCTACCACGCCCGCAAATCCCATAAACGCAAGGGAGATGAAGGATGCGGCGATCAAGGTTGCGGCAAGTCCTCGGAAGGGCTTGGGAATACGGCTCTCGTCTATGCGCGAGCGCAGGCCCGAGAACAGCACCATAGCGAGCAGGAAGCCAAGTCCGACTCCAAGTGCGCTTACCAAGGATTCAATAAAATTGTAGCCGTCGTTTATATTGTTGAGCGCAACGCCGAGAACGGCGCAGTTTGTTGTGATAAGGGGAAGATATACGCCAAGTCCCTTGTGAAGCGCGGGCGAGAACTTTTTGAGAATGATCTCAAGCATCTGCACGAGCGCCGCGATAACAAGGATAAATACGATAGTCTGCATATATCCGAGATTAAGCGTATCAAGTACAAAGGTTTGTATGGGCCACGTGACCGCGGTTGCAAGCAGCATAACGGCGGCAACCGAAATGCCCATGCCCGTTGCCTGATCAAGCTTTTTGGAAACGCCAAGGAAAGGACATATTCCAAGGAAGCGGCTCAATACGTAGTTGTCGACCATAACGGATGAAAGAAGAATGGCTATCAACGAATAGAACAATTCCATTACTGCTCTCCTCCCTTCTTAGCTTGACAAGAGCCCGTGTGACAGGTTGCCGCAGAAGGACAGCCCTCGCACATAAAGCTCTTCTTTTTGGGGAATTTGCCGCGCGTGATAACGTATACAAGCGCGATGAGCATACCGTAAACCAGCATACCTCCGGGCGCTTTTGTAAGAACTGCTATCTTATAGGGCTCAAGCGCGGGGATCGCAATTCCTGCAAAGCTTGCGTTTCCAAGCACCTCGCGGATGACCGCCATAGCGCAAAGCGCCAACGTAAATCCAAGTCCCATGCCTGCACCGTCAAGTGCTGACTTCAAAACGGGATTCTTGCTTGCGAAAAGCTCGGCTCTGCCGAGGATTATACAGTTAACCGTGATCAGCGGCAAATATACGCCCAGCATATCGTAAAGTGCGGGGAAAAATGCCTGAACTACCATCTGAACAACGGTAACGAAGCCTGCTATAATAACTATGTAGCAAGGAATTCGCACGCTGTCGGGAATGACCTTTCTCAAAAGCGAGATAAGTACGTTTGAACAAATAAGTACCACGAGAGCGGCAATACCCATACCGAATGCGCCCTCAACGTTGGTGGTGGTTGCAAGCGTGGGACAAGTACCCAGAATAAGCACGAATACAGGGTTTTCCTTAAGGATTCCCTTTATAAACGTAGAAAGATTTGAATTCTTACTCATTTGCCGCACCTCCTTCCAAAGCCTCGGGAATGCCAAATACCTCAGCTGCCTTGAGCGCGTCCCTTACAACGCGCTTATATCCCTCGGTCGTCTTGGTCGCGCCCGCTATAAGCTCAACCGATTCAACGCCTGCGGCATCCTTGCCGACAAAGCTCTCACCAAAGGTCTTTTCATATCCGAGCGTCTCACCCGAGGAAAGACATACGACTCCGCTTATCGTTCCGTCCGCGTTAACGCCGCACATGATTATCATTCCGGAGCTGTAGCCCTTACCTGTAAGCTTGAATACGTGTCCGCCGCCGTCCTCGGCATATACCTCGGTAATGCTCGCGGGGAAACCGTATCCGCTGATATCTATTTTTTCAAAGTTTTTGCCCTCGGGCATGACCTCAAGAAGTGCCTTTTCGACGGCAATTCTCTCGTTTTCGGCTATCGTGGGTGCCGTTATGAAATTGGTTACGGCAAGCATAAGCGCAACGACCGCGCAAATGCAAACCAAGGTAACCGTGCTTTTTATTTGCTGCTTCATGCCTTGGCCACCTCCTCTGTTCCGAATACCTTGTGTCTCGTCCAGGAATCAATATAAGGTGTGAGAATGTTCATGAACAGTATCGCGAAGGAAACGCCCTCGGGATATGCACCGAAATAACGGATGATGCAGGTAATAAGTCCTGCGCCAAGACCGAATATAACCTTGCCCCAAGCAGTTGCGGGAGAGGTAACGTAGTCGGTCGCCATAAAGATGGCACCGAGAAGCAGACCGCCCGAAAGCACGAGCGTCAATGCCTTTACAACGTCAAAGCCTTCCATAAAGAAGGAGAACACGAATACAACGCCGACCATGGTCACGGGAAGCTGCCACGTGATAACGCGTCGAACGAGCAAATATACGAAGCCGATGAGCAACGCAATGGCGCAGGTCTCACCGATAGTTCCGCCCGTCTTTCCGAGCAAAACGTCCATAAGCTCCACTGTCTCGCCCTTTGCAAGACTTGCAAGAGGAGTTGCCGCGCCCTCAAGCTCAACACCCTCAGGGAACGCACTCTTTGCCATGGAGCCAAACGCGATAAGCATAAATACTCTTGCCGTGATAGCAGGGTTTACAACGTTGGAGCCAAGTCCGCCGAAAAGGCACTTGACAACAACGATGGCAAACAACGCACCCACAACACATTGCCAGATCGGAACGTTTGCGGGAAGATTGAGTGCCAAAAGCAAGCCCGTAACAACGGCGCTGAGATCGGATATCGTCTGATCCTTTTTAACTATAAGGTTGAAAAGCAACTCGAAAAGAACTGCGGACGCAACCGTTACCGCGACCACGAGCAAGGAGCGAAGACCGAAAATTATCGTTCCAGCAACAGTTGCAGGCAAAAGCGCGATAATAACGTCCAGCATTATGCGGCTTGTTGAACGACCGCTATGTATGTGAGGGGATACCGAAAGCTTAAGCTTTTTACTCATTATTTCTTTCCCTCCTTTGCCTTTTCATCTCTCAAAAATGCCTTTGCAAGCTTGTTCGTCTGTACTAAAGGACGGTTTGCGGAGCAAACGAAGCTGCAGCAGCCACATTCCATGCAGGTGTTGACGCAAAGCTCGTCAAGCTTTACAGCGTCTTTGTTCTCGTATGCTCTTGCGATAGCCGCAGGGGCTATGCCGAAGGGACAACTGTTGGTACAGCTTCCGCAACGGATACAAGCCGTGGTTTTCGGAACTTTTGCTTCCTTTTCGGTAAGTGCCAGCACCATATTGGTGTTCTTCATTATGGGAAGCTCAAGATAGGGTATTGCAATTCCCATCATAGGACCGCCGTAAAGCACCTTCTCAGGCTCGGTCTTAAATCCGCCGCAAGCCTCGAAAAGCTCACAAATTCTGGTTCCGATGGGTGCAATGATATTTTGAGGCTGACTTACCGCGCCGCCGTCAACGGTCACACACTTTTCTACGAGTGGCATGCCCGTTCTCATATAGTTTCCTATCTCGGCAAGCGTGGTACAGTTGAGAACAACGCATCCAACGTCTATTGGGAGCTTGCCCGTAGGAACTGCTCTGCCCGTCGTGTTAAAGATAAGCACCTTTTCTCCGCCCTGAGGGTAGATGGAGGGCAAAACCTTAACGCTTACGGAAAGCTCACTTGAAATTGTTGCGGCAAGAGAGCGAACAGCCTTGATCGCCGCCTTTTTGTTTTCCTCTATTCCGAATATAACTGTCTTTATGCCAAGATGCTTATGAAGAGCCTCAAGTCCCGCCTTCATGTCCTCGCCGCGATTTACCATGGTGTAGGTGTCGCTCGTTACGTAAGGCTCGCACTCCGCACCGTTGATTATAAGATACTCAATGCGAGATGGGTCTGCGGCAAGCTTTACGTGCGTGGGAAATCCCGCGCCGCCAAGACCGACTATACCGCTTTGTCTTACTGCCTCTACAAATTCCTCGCGCGAGTTGATCTCGGGAGCCTTTACCGACTCGTCAACAGTGTTTTCACCGTCCGATTCAACAACGATAGCGGACATAGAGCCGCCGTTGCTCGTGGCAAGATCTATGATCTTGGTAACCTTACCCGAAACGCTTGCATACGAGGGTACGGAAACGAAGCCGCCGGGCTCCGCGATCCTTGTGCCTATCTTGACAGTGTCACCCACCTTCACGGTAGGCTTCGAGGGTGCGCCTATGTGCATAGACATAGGAATTGCCACCGTTTTGGGTGTGTCCAAACGCCTTGGAAGATCATTTTGCGTATTTTTTCTGTGTGGCACGTGAATGCCGTGAATAGAAAACGCCATTATTATCTACCTCTCCTTATAAAAATCCTAATAAAATCAAGTTTTGCGCATATATAATTAATTATACGTTATTACTATTTTCTTGTCAATAGGACGAATAGCTCATTTACATATGCAATTTTTGTGAAAAATCAATAAAAGACAGGCTTGTCGGTGGGAGTCAAATCGTGTCAAAATAATTTTTGCAAAGAAATATAAAAAAGGGGTTGACAAGGCAATGTCTTTATGATATAATAACCGTTGCGAGCCGACAAGGGAGTGTCCAGAACGGTTGTCCAATGTATGCCGGTGTGGCGGAACAGGCAGACGCCCGGGACTTAAAATCCCGTGATACGAGAGTATCGTACCGGTTCGACCCCGGTCACCGGCACCACGCTCGTGGCTCAAATTTAATATCGCGGGGTAGAGCAGCTTGGTAGCTCGTCGGGCTCATAACCCGGAGGTCAGGAGGTTCAAATCCCCTCCCCGCAACCAACGAAAAGGACATCAAAAGATGTCCTTTTTTCGTTGGTTGCCGAGCGCGACTTAACCCTCGTTGGCGTAGGGTTATGAGCCCGAAGGGCGAATAACTCGGAGGTAGAGAGCGAAGCGAACGGCCGAAGCGGTAGTGAATGACAGTCCGGTGGACTGTCAGAGCCGCGAGGTGACCGCAGACAAATTTTCCGCAGAAAATTTGGCAAGACCAGGAGGCTCAAATCCCCTCCCTACTTTTCATTTGTACCGTTATACACGTTTAATTCGCGGCGGGAGCAAGCCCCCGCCCTACGATTAGGGCAAGCGAAGTCCCCTCCCATAGCAAAAAGCCTTGATGCGCAATGCATCAAGGCTTTTATTTCCAAAATCGATTATTCCACTTCAACGATTCCGCCCGCTTTAACGGTTATCTTCATTCCGTCCTTGACGTAATTCAAAAATTCGTCGCCGAGCGAGTCGATAACGGGCATGGTCACACCGTCTACCCAAACGTCCGCAAGCACTGCGCCTGCTGCCGCCAAAGAGTCAATGTGATTTGCAAAAAGCATACAAGCGGGGTTCTTCTTCATTGAGCATGCGCAATAAAGCACAAGACCGCCCGTGGTAGAGCCTATGGTCTGAGGCAGGCAGAGCGCCTTGTTTATCAGGGGCTTTCCGTAAAGCTCCTTGTTGCTCTGGTCGCCGCACTTTACCTCTTTATCGCCAAACTGTAAAGCCATTTGAAGCGATGCAAGCGTATTAAAGCCCTCGGTGGTAACAACT
>JBGVJM010000089.1:0-3559 GCA_045129415.1 Eubacteriales bacterium | reverse complement strand
TCGGGCGTGAGCTTCTTTTTGAAAGCGGCAATATTGGCATCGGCAAGCTCAAGAGCCGACACTTCATAACCCTTACGGGCAAAGTAGAGGCTGTATTCACCTGCACCTGCACCGACGTCGAGAATTTTGTCGCCAACTTTCAAATATTTTTCTATGTAACGAACGGTTGTTAAAAATTCAACCCGTGCGGCTTTGGAATGATTGAGCCTTGCATCCTCGTTGAATATATCATAGGTTCTGTTTACACGTTCACTTTCGTTTTCTATTTTTGCAAGCTCTATAAAATCCATACAATCTCCCTTCGGCTTAAAAATAAAATGGATTTGCTACGTTCTTTGCACCAAAAACTTTTACTGCCATTCGATACATCGCTCTTGCGTGGATACGGTCGTGCCAAATAAAACGACGGAGGACTTTGCGGAGTGACCAATCCTCTCCGTAGCTACCTTCAGTAACATCATTTTTAAGAAAATCAAGCTTTGCTTCAAGTGCTTCAAATCCACGCCTGCGGCATTCGTATATAGTGCCGCCGTTATCGGCATCAACCGATATCTCCGCAAAATAATACTCGTTTACATTCTTTGTATGCTCGTACATTTCATCAGCAGTGCGAGGAACTTGCCCGTAAAATGTTTTTCGTTCAGCTATGGCTGTGGCACTCTTATCGGGGATAGACTCATACAAGGTAAGAAAATCTTTTGCAGATCTCAATGAAAGTGCTTTTAGTTTCTCATATTCATCTGCCGTCAGAGGTGATTTTTCACTCTCAAAAAGCACGTCTGAGTCGGCATCCTTGATTGCAAGATTGGAGTCTTTTTCTTGGGCAATAATTATTTCTATGTTGTCGGTTACGCCTTCGCCTGACCATTTGAGGTAAGATACAATCTCATCGGGCATCTTTGCCTTTGCTATTTCAAGGCTTTCGCCACGGGTATATGCGCCGACAAAATCTATCGCATAAAGCAATGTGTCGTTGCCGTTATGTTCCCATAAACAGTTTACAGTCATAGTTTTCTCCGATTATATTATCAAAGTTTACCTTTTTGGTGCGCAATTTCAAAGGAAATGACCGAAATTGCTGCCGCGGATGGCAGAGAACCCATAAATTTGCGTCCGTAATCTATGCGAACGTTTGCATCCGCAAGGTCAAGAACGCTTCTTGAAAGGCCTCTTTTCTCGCCGCCAAGCACCAATAAAACAGGATTATTAAAATCGTGTTCATATATAGAAACCGAGTTCTTGATCTCGGCACAAACCACCTCAAAACCCTTGTTTTTAAAGGCTTTTATAGCCTCTACGGGCTCGCACGAACGAACGTTCGATAATTCCGAGGTGCCCGCCGAGCTTTTTGCTACAACGCCCGAATACTCGAGCCAATTTCGTTCAGGCAAAAGTATGCCATCAACACCCGCAGCATATAAAGAACGGATGCAATATCCAAAGTTATAGGGGTCCTCAATGCCTTGTAAAAGCACGAAAAAGTCGCCGCCTTCTATAAAATCATCGGTTAAGGGCTGTGTGGTCGTCTTTGTGCAGATCGCAACGATGCCGCCGTGAGTCTCACCTGAAGCTAAGCTTGAAATATCATCAGCCGAAACGTCCTCAAGGGAAAATCCAAGCTCGCCCGAAACTGCCTTCAAAAACTTAAGCTCGCGAGCCTTAGCTGATGCGCGGCTTCGATCATAAATAATCTTGATGATACGTCTATCAGAAATACCTTCGCGAATAGAATTGATAACGGCAGATATTGAGGTCATTCCTTCAAAAATATCAAATTCGGAACAAGAAAATAAATCGGTCATATTAAGCATCCTTTGTAAATATTTGTTGATAAGGCTAATATGTGATGAATTTACAACATATTATTAAGTAATGAGCAAAGTAATTTTGAAGAGGTACTTTTATGATGTATTTGTCATCCGGTAAGGAAAGATGCGTGGTGCTTGGATTGTATATAGTTGAAAATAATACAACTGTACGTATGGCAGCCACAAGATACGGGATAAGCAAAAGCACAGTACATAAGGATGTAACGCAAACGCTGCGTCACGTGAACAAGTCGTTGTATTTAGATGTGAAAAGTGTTCTTGAAAAAAACAAAAAGGAAAGACATCTGCGCGGAGGAGAAGCAACTAAAAATAAATATAAGCAAAAGATAATGCGCGATGACGCATTGATATCCTGATAAGTAAGGAACGCTCAAATCAAGCATCCGTGAATGGTGTATTTAAGGCAAAGCTATAAAAAACCGCGAAAAACAGCAAAATATGCCTTTTTAGCTCCCCTAAATTATACAAAATTTTGATTTTGTATAATTTGATTTCGGGAGGCGTTTAAGCCGATATTACCCTTTTATAAGACTCATTTGCATTACATACATTCAACCGAATGTATGTAATTTTTATTATGGTCAACCTGCGTTCAGCAAATTGACCGGCATTTATTTTTTCCCTTTTGATAAAAGGCTTATCATATTTTATTTTATATATAAATTTATTTATATTTGTTGACAAGCATGTAAAAATATGCTACAATAACTTGAATGTTGTCAGACAAAATTATGTTTTGCATATTACCTTGATATTATATCACAATTTGCTTGTAATATCAAGCCTATAAAACCTATATTCCGAAAAGTTTTGATAACATAAAGTAAATTTATTGTACATTTATATTCCGATCTGATTTGACTCAAAAAATATCTTGTGTTATTATTTGTTTGAGCGTTAAGTTCCAGTTAATCTTTGATTTACTCTGTCTGTGCAGATTAAATAAATACAGTATACCAAAATCAAGGAGGTATCACATGACTAAGCTATTATTCGAGAAGTATGAAATTCCTTCCGCGGATCTCGGTGTGGACAGCTGTTTGCCCGACATACACGTTAATAGTTATATCCGTGCTCCCATTACTCTCAGTGATCGTATAACTGAGCAGGACCGCAAATATATCGGTCAGGGCATGGTTTCCACTCTTCTTCCCTACACTATCACGGATGGATATAACCGTGAGAGAAAGGTTCGTGCGTTTAATGCCGCAATACTTGAAAACGAGTATATCCGCGCAGTATTTCTCCCCGAGCTTGGAGGAAGACTTTGGTCTCTTTACGACAAGAAAATGGACAAGGAGCTGCTCTATAAGAACGACGTTTTCCAGCCCGCAAACCTTGCGCTTCGCAATGCTTGGTTCTCCGGCGGTGTTGAGTGGAACGTAGGTATTAAGGGACATAATCCTCTTACCTGTTCAACGCTCTTTGCTCAGAAGGCTTATAACGAGAATGGCGATGAAGTGCTCAGAATGTTTGAGTTCGAGCGAATCAGAGAGGTAGTTTACGTTATCGAGGCTACTCTTAAGGATCATGCGCTGGTTATGAAGATGACTATTGAAAATACCTCCGATAAGGATAAGTACATGTATTGGTGGTCTAACATAGCAGTTCCCGAAACGCCCAAGACGAGAGTTCTTACTCCTTGTGAGAATTCCTTCTTCTGCTTCTATTCCGACGGAGCGTATTTCCTTGACAGAACCGCTATGCCTTACGTTGATAACCGTGACGTA
>JBGVJM010000088.1:0-2534 GCA_045129415.1 Eubacteriales bacterium | reverse complement strand
TATCGGGCGAAATCACCTTTAACATATGCTCAAAGCCCGCGTCGGTTATAGCCTGCGCTCTCTTCATTTTTTCTATCTCTTGCTCATCCTTGTATAGACGGAGTCCGTCGGCGATCTTGGACGCTCCCGCGCCAAGCTCCTTGCCCACAAATACCTTTTTCATTCTTTCAAGGTCGGATACCGACAAGGTAACGTCCTCAAAAGCCACGGTCTTGCAATCGTTGCCGTCAAGAATGCCTGCAACACAGGAAAGCATAGAGCCCTCGGGCATAACTATATCAAACTGTGACGCGTCCACGGTAGCTCTCGCCGCCTCGATATAGCGGAAATCGGCGAGCACGTAGGACTTATTCTTGGTTATTACAACGTAACCGTCCGTATAGTCAAATCCCGTAAGATATCTCTGGTTTATAACGGAGGAAATAACCGCCGCGTCAAAGCCTTCATCGGTCATTTTTGCCTTAAATCTATCAAGTCTTGTCATTTTTGTAACATCCTTTCGTAAAGATCCTTCATAGCCTTTGCGTCCTCGGGCTGTGTGCCGTCCGATTCGCAAATAATTCTCGGTGTAACACCCTCTTTGATTATTGCCTCGATAAGCGGCTCGTAAGAGGGACCGAATACGTCGTCCGCAAAGGTGAGGTGTCTTTTCTCGCCCGCGTCGGTGTACTCTATCTTGGAGAAGTGGCAATGAAGATTTTTTGCCGCCTCGTCCGAAACTCCCGTGGCTATCTTGTCAAAAACTCTGCGGTAGTCGTCAACTGTGACGAAATAACCGCCGCGCTCACGCGCATTGAGATGACCGAAGTCGACAACGGGAACGTAATGCTTGTCAACCTGGCATTGCTCAATTACCTCGTCAAGATTTCCAAGCTGATTTATCTTACCCATGGTCTCAATTCCAAGCTTGACACTTGTGTCACCAACCGCCTCGATAACCTTTTCCAAGGTATCGCATGAAAGTCTCATAGCCTCCTCGCGACTGATCTTTGCCGTGCTTCCGCTATGTATAACGATAGTGTCCGCGCCGAGCAGCTCCGCTGCCCAAAGCGATTGCTTTATATATTCAACGCTTTTAAGTCGCTTTTCGGGATCAACACCCGAGAGAGATATATAGTAAGGCGTGTGAAGCGACATAAGAACACCGTGCTCTCTCGCCTTTTCTCCTATTTTGCGCAAGGTCTCCTCGCCGGCACCTATTCCCCTGCCCGCCTCAAACTCGTAGGCGTCAAGGCCGTATCTTTTTACAAATCCGGGTGCCTGAATGGTGGATTTACCGCCCTCGGCATAGAAAATGTCGCCGTTTCCACCCGGTCCAAAAGTTGCTCTGTTCATATATTTTCCTCTGAATTCAATTTGTCTTTTTGTATTTTCTGCCAAGCCAGAATTCGCAGCCTGCTAGATCCTTGCTTTTGGCGGCGTACTTTTTGACGGTTCCCACCTCAAGCGCACGCTTGAAGCGGAAGAACACGCTTGTTCTATCTTTAATGGGAGGCACTAAAAATGCGCGAAGACCTATATGCTTGCCCGCGCAAACGTCGGTAAGAAGCTGGTCGCCAAGCATTGCCGTGTTCGTGACGTCACTACCCATTCTTTCCATTGCCCGTCTAAGATTTTTGGCAAAGGGCTTGCCACTCTTGGCGTATGCGGGAAGTCCCAAATCCTTGTTGAAAAGCTGTATACGCTCCCACTCGTTGTTGGAAACAAAGGAAGCGGAAATTCCGTTCTCAGCCAATGAATCAAGCCACGAAACGATACGCTCGTCGGGCACGTCCTGCTCGTAGGGAGCTAACGTGTTGTCGATATCTATGATCAGTGCCTTAATGCCCAGCGACAAAAGGTACCGAGGCTCAATATCGTAATAATGCTCAAACACTTTATCGGGCATCATCCAGCTCGCCATTTCTCCGCACTCCCTTCTTAAAATTGTACATTCTATCCCACTATACTATATTATACTATATTCTTTAATTAGTATCAAGGGATTTTTCAAAATTTTTCATATAAAAAGGCACTAAAAAAGCTCACTTTTGCGGCTTTTTTACAAAAAATAAATTTTCTTATTTTTTTATAAAAAAAGTCTTGACAAATAAAAAGTGTTGTGGTATGATATATAGGCGGTTGAAAAAAGACAGCGCAATTTTAACTTAAATACAAATATGCGAGTGTAGTTCAATGGTAGAATCCCAGCCTTCCAAGCTGGTCGCGTGGGTTCGATTCCCATCACTCGCTCCATTTATTTTTAGTCGTGTTTGGCAAACGTCTTATGCGGCACCTGTGCCTTTAGCTCAGCTGGATAGAGCAACTGCCTTCTAAGCAGTAGGTCGGGGGTTCGAGTCCCTCAAGGCACGCCACGGGATGGTGGGCGTAGCTCATTTGGCTAGAGCGCCAGGTTGTGGCCCTGGAGGAGGAGGGTTCAATCCCCTTCGCTCACCCCATAAAAAAAGCCGAGGCTTGTGCCTCGGCTTTTTTTATGGCCTGCGCTCGGGGATTACTGAACCCTCCGGGACTTGCGAAGCAAGTCGGTGGATCGA
>JBGVJM010000087.1:0-4761 GCA_045129415.1 Eubacteriales bacterium | reverse complement strand
ACCGATAAAGAGGCGAAGACCGAGGTCAAGGACGAAACTCTTATCAGCTTTGAGGACTGTATTTCGGAGCAGGTAATAGAAGAAATTAAGAATACCGATATAAACACCTTGTCGCCCTACGAATGTATGACGCTTGTGTTTGAGTGGAAAAAGAGATTGGGTTAAAAGTCCCAAAATTTGATGGAGAGGAGGAGAACCTATGGCAAAGATAAACGTCTTATCCTTTGAGGTTGCCAACTTAATAGCGGCAGGCGAGGTCGTTGACAGACCTGCGTCGGCTATAAAGGAAATGATAGAAAACTCAATAGACGCGGGAGCGCACCGTATCACCGTTGAAATACAAAACGGCGGTATTACGTTTATGCGCATATCGGATGACGGATGCGGAATGGAGCCCGAGGATCTGCCTCTGGCAATAAAGCGACACGCAACGAGTAAGATAAGAAATGCCGAGGATCTGGACGGAATTTGTACGCTTGGCTTCCGCGGTGAAGCATTGGCGGCAATATCCGCTGTATCCGAGCTTCGCATTATATCAAAGACGAGGGATGCCGATATGGGTACCGAGCTTACCGCAAGCTGCGGAGAGGTCGTTGACATAACGGAGCGAGGCTGCTCGGATGGAACTACTATAATTGCCGAGGACCTTTTTGCAAACGTTCCCGCAAGAAGAAAATTCTTGAAGCGCGACGTTACCGAAACAACTGCGGTTTGTGCCAACGTGGAGCGCATAGCGTTGTCTCACCCCGAGATAGCCTTTAAGCTTATAACCGACGGACAAATTAAGCTCGAAACCGCGGGCGACGGTCAGTTGAAGAGCGCGATATATGCCGTGTTCGGAAGAGAATTCGCCAATAAGCTCATAGAAGTAAAGGGCGAGTACGACGGAATAACGGTAAGCGGCTACATAGGAAGGTCGGACAACGTAAAGAGCAACAGAAACTACGAAAATTTCTACATCAATAAAAGATTTATCAAGAGTAGAACGGCTTCCGCCGCTATAGAGCAGGCGTATAGCTCGTATATGCCAAGCGAGAAATTTCCCGTTTGCGTGCTGTTCTTGTCGTTAAATCCCGCAAGAGTGGACGTAAACGTTCATCCTGCAAAGCTTGAGGTGAAGTTTTCAAACGAAAAGCCGGTCTTTGAAGCAGTTTATTACGCTGTAAAGCAGGCATTGGAGCAAAATACCACCCGTCCCGAAATGAGTGCGGCGAGTGTGAGAATGAGTCAGGCATTTGCACCGGTGGAGAGAGAGGCATCTCTTAAAGCAAGACAAATTGCAATAGATACGCCAATACCTGTAAAGGTTGAGCAAAAGCCTGCGCAGCAAAGTGCCGCGGAAAAGTCTCGCGTAACTGCGGACGAATACAGAGCGATGATAGGCATTCCGCCTCGCGCCGAAATAACGGTAATAACCGAAAAGCCTCTAAAAGCATCGGTTCCCGAAAACAAAAAACAGCCGTCCGAGCCGCTTATCACTCCCGAGCAATACGTGCGTGAATTCATGTGCAAAAACGACGAGGAGCGAGCGCTTTATGATGAGCTTACAAAAAAGCAAGCGCAAGGTAATGAAAAAGCGACCGAGCCGCCAAAGCCCGTAGAAGCTACCGTAAAGCCCGAGCCCGAGCCCGAGCAGGAAACACTTGTCAAGCCCCATTACAGGATAATAGGTGAGGCTTTCAACTCCTACGTAATAGTTGAGGTTGGCGAAAAGCTGCTTATGATAGACAAGCATGCCGCACATGAGCGCATTATTTTTGAGCAGCTTAAGAAAAATTTGTATTCGGGTGGCGTTTCGTCGCAAATGCTTATGCTCCCGATAGAAATAATGCTGATGAGTGACGAAATTTCCGCTATTGAGGAGTATCGCGGAGAGCTTGAGGCGGTAGGCTTTGAGTTTACCACGTCTCGCAACACGGTATTGGTGGATGCGATCCCGCAGGGAATAGAGCAGGAAGCCGTTGCCGATATGTTTATGACGGTTGCCGATAGAATAAAGAACGGAACGGGTAACGTTAACATAACAAAGAATCTCGTGTTTGAAAAGGCGCTTTATCAGGCATCCTGCAAGGCGGCGATCAAGGCGGGAAGAGAATATCCGCCCGAGTATCAGAAGTGGGTGGTCGATAAGCTTATGGAGATACCCGATATTACGTTTTGCCCACACGGACGTCCCGTGGCGATGGAGATGTCAAAAAAGAACATGGACCGTCAGTTTGAGCGCACCTGAGCCCACAGCGTCATTTTGACGGGGTAAAGTTAACGCTTTAACCGCAAAAATCTACCTGTTGGCAATAATGGCTTGACACGGGATTTTGAAAAAGTTAAAATTTATCTGTCGCGGAGTGTGAGAGATAAAATCAATAAAAATTACCGCGGCGCTTTGGTCAGCGCATGGCGGAAAAGGAGCAAAGTTATGTTTGAACTTTTAGCACAGGATGGAAGAGCGCGCAGAGGCGTTCTCCATACAGTACACGGAGATATACAAACTCCTGTGTTTATGAACGTTGGAACGTGCGCCGCAATAAAGGGCGGTGTTTCAACCGTAGAGCTTGAGGAGATCGACTGTCAGGTAGAGCTTTCAAATACCTACCATTTGCACATTCGTCCCGGCGATAAGCTCATATACGAAATGGGCGGACTTCACAAGTTCATGAATTGGAAAAAGCCCATACTCACCGACTCGGGCGGATTTCAGGTCTTTTCTTTGGCGCAGCTGCGTAAGATAACCGAGGAGGGAGTAAGATTTCAGTCACACGTTGACGGAAAGCGCATATTTATGGGTCCTGAGGAGAGTATGCAGATACAGTCAAACCTTGCATCAACCATCGCAATGGCGTTTGACGAGTGCATAGAAAATCCCGCGCCCTATAAGTACGTCAGAAACTCCATTGACCGAACAACTCGTTGGCTTGAAAGATGCCGAACCGAGATGGATAGGCTCAATTCCTTGCCCGAAACGATCAATCCCCACCAAATGCTCTTTGGAATAAATCAAGGCGGTACTTATGAGGATCTTCGTATTGAGCACATGCAGAGAATTTCCGAGATAAACTGCGAGGGCTATGCCATAGGCGGTCTTGCGGTTGGCGAGGAAACCGAGGAGATGTACCGCATAATTGACGCGGTAGAGCCCTTTATGCCAAAGGATAAGCCCAGATACCTTATGGGAGTAGGAACACCCTGCAACATACTTGAAGCGGTCCACCTTGGAGTTGATTTCTTTGACTGCGTAATGCCGTCAAGAAACGCGCGTCACGGCAACCTCTTTACTTGGGAAGGCAAGATGAACATCTGCAACGAAAAGTACGCAAAGGATCCGCGCCCGATATCTATGTCGTGCGACTGTCCCGCGTGCCGAAATTACAGCCGTTCTTATATACGCCATCTCATCAAGGCAAAGGAATCGCTTGGAATGAGACTTGCCGTTGTACACAATCTCTATTTCTACAACAACCTTACGAGAAAGATAAGAGAGGCGCTTGACGGCGGATACTTTGAAAGCTTCTATCAGAAATACCGCAACATTCTCGGAGAGAGAGTTGAGGATTGATTTCTTTAATTCCCTTTTTTCTATTGACATTTCTTTTTTATATGGTATAATTTAAAAAACGAAAAATTAAGGAGGGTCCTTCCGATGTTATTGGTTGAAAACAGAAGTCCTAAGGTTGCTATCTATCTGAGTGCCGGTCAGCTTGCCGACAAGGAGTCCACCGCCCTGTATGCCGCAAAGGAGATGCGCTACTATCTGGATCGCATCACTGCAGCTTCCTTCCAAATTGAGGAGGCAAAAGAGCCTGTAGCGGGCATTTATATTGGCGAGGCTTCGGGTGTTGACGTATCCGACCTCGGTGAGGATGGATTCCGCGTGGTATCCGACGGAGATCGGCTCTGTATTGCAGGCGGTAACCGCGGTGTCATCTACGGCGTTTACGAATTTCTGGAAAGCCTTGGTTGCCGTTTCTTTACGCACAACTGTGAGAAGATCCCCACCATTCCCGCACTTGAGATCCGTGAGGATTACGACATTTGCAAGAAGCCTGCCTTTGAATACCGTGCGCACAACTATGCCGACGCGGTGCAAAGCCCTCGCTTCTCGGTAAAATGCCGTTTCAACGGCGGAAACCACAACATCCCCAAGCGCATGGGCGGCTATATGCCGTATGCGTGGTTTGTGCATACCTTTGATAAAATGATCTCCCCCGAGGAGTACGGCGAGAGCCATCCCGAGTATTTTGCGCTTGTAAACGGTGAACGCAAAACCACGGATAAGGGCAGAAATCAGCTTTGCCTGACCAATCCCGAGGTCTATGAGATCTGTGTGGAGGCGGTCCGCAAGCGTTTGCGCGAATGTCCTGAGGCGCGACTGATCTCGATCTCGCAGAACGACTGGAGAGAGAACTGCCAGTGCGAGAACTGCCGCCGTATGGACGAGGAGGAGGGAAGCCCCGCAGGAACGCTGTTGCGCTTTGTCAACCGCATTGCCGAGGCGCTTGAGGACGAATTCCCCAACGTCATCTTTGATACGCTGGCATACCGTTATTCGCGGCCTGCCCCAAAGACCGTGCGCAACCGAAAGAACGTGTGCGTGCGTCTTTGCTCCATTGAGGCCTGCTTTGCGCATCCGTTTGAGGTCTGTGACGACGAGACGCGTTGCCTTGCAAAGCCCGACGGAACCAAGACCAACTTTATAACCAATCTGCGCGATTGGGGAAAGATTTGCGACCGTCTGTACATCTGGGATTACACCACCTGCTTTGC
>JBGVJM010000086.1:0-3423 GCA_045129415.1 Eubacteriales bacterium | reverse complement strand
CTTCGCCCCACGCCCGAGCTTTCCTTTGCTCTCCGTGAGTTAGGATGCGTTGCGGGTATCAATATAACGGCATCTCACAATCCCAAGCAGTATAACGGATATAAGGCATATTGGGAAGACGGTGCACAGCTCCCTCCCGAGCATGCGAATACCGTTTACGAAGAAATATGCAAGACTGATATATTCAAGGACGTAAAGCGCATTGACTTTGACGAGGCAGTAAAGGCGGGCAAAATCAAGATACTCGGTGCTGAAATGGACGAAAAGTATCTTGCAAAGGTGCAGGAGCAGGTAGTCAATCCCGATGCCGTTGCCAAGGTTGCCGATGAGCTTAAAATCGTCTATACTCCTCTTCACGGTACGGGACACCGCCTTGTTCCCGAGATACTTAAGAGAACAGGCTTGAAGCATTTATACAAGGTTGACGAGCAGTTCAAGATTGATGGCAACTTCCCCACTGTCTCAAAGCCTAATCCCGAATATGCAGAGGTCTTTGAGCTTGGAATTGCCATTGCCGAAAATGTTGGAAGCAGCCTTGTTATCGCAACCGACCCCGACGCTGACCGCGTTGGCGTTATGGCAAAGGGCAAGGACGGAAAATTCCACACCATCACGGGCAATCAGATGGGCGCGCTTTTGATGGATTACATCATAACTGCCTACGAGGAGACCAATACAATGCCGCCTCTTCCCTATGCGGTCAAGTCCATTGTTTCAACCGAGCTTGTTACCAAGATTTGTAAGGCTCATAACGTTGAAATGTTCAACGTGCTTACCGGCTTTAAGTTCATTGGTGAGGTCATTAAGAATCACGAGGCTATGGGCGAGGGCTCATTCCTATTTGGATTTGAAGAAAGCTACGGCTATCTTAAGGGCACGTATGCTCGCGACAAGGATGCCGTCGTTGCCGCAATGCTTATTTGCGAGATGACAGCTTATTACTACGCTAAGGGCATGACGCTTTGCGATGCGCTTGAGGGTTTGTTTGAAAAGTATGGCTTCTGCCGCGAGTTTAACGTTGAGCTTTATATGGAGGGGGTGGACGGACCCCAAAAGATGGCTGCCCTGCTTGACTCCATGAGAAACGATATACCCAAGACGCTTGGCGGCGTTGACGTTGTAACCTTCGGTGATTATCAGGCGGAGACCTTTACAAACGTTGCAACGGGCGAAAAGACTCCCACGGGCTTGCCCAAGACCAATATGCTTGTGTTCAAGCTTGCAAACGACGACGTTGTAATTGTACGTCCCTCCGGCACCGAGCCCAAGGTTAAGGTATACTTCCTCGTTATTGCCGATAATGCAACCGAGGCAGATACAAGAATAGCAAATTACCGCAAAACTCTTAACGTATAATGACAACAAATACCCCCCGTACAATACGGGGGGATTTTTTATTTTGTGACAACGTTATCATCTCCAACGATTGCGGAGATCTGCTTGTGAACGTATGCGGAGTAGTTGAGCTTTTCGCTATATTCGGAATATTTCTTTGTTGAGGAATCATAGAAAATTACTCTCATACTTCCCTCGTTGAAGATATCCACGATGTTTCTAACTTTGCGCATAACGTCACTGCTCATATTGGGCACTTTAATATAGATTTTAGTTGCCGCGGGGGCAGTTTTAGGCTGAGGTGTTACCTGAGGCTTTGAAGTCGTGGAAGCCGACACTTTGTGCTCAACGCTCGGCGCATTGCTTGCCTGATATATTGAAAGATACATATTTAAGGCATCGTTCATGGCGGGTTGAATGTCGTTCGTTGCCATGGTTGTACTTAAAGCACTTTGAGGTGCGGGAGCTTGCTTTTGCTCGCGCCTTTTTTCGTATTTCTCGTTTTCGGTAAGCGAAACAATAGAGTTTACAAGTATCTTGGGCGCGTCATCGTCCTTAATTGATACCGTTCCCTCTATATGAACAGCATTGTCAACGAATATCTCGGGATACAGCTCGGCATATTTCTTTGAGAAAACGATACACTCACAGCTCGCATATTTATCTTCAAGCTGGAAGAACGCCATTTGCTCCTGGTTTCTCGTGGTCTTTACCGAAACGGACGTAATAATTCCGCAAAGCTTTACCCTGTCTCTTTCGGAATACAAGAGCTTTCCGCGATCGTCCTTACCTTCAAGCTCGGATATGCTGACGTAATCAAGGTCACTCATATTTTTCTCGTAGTTATCAAGCATATGTCCCGAGAAGTACATTCCCGAGGCTTCCTTTTCCATCATAAGCTTTTCGCGCAAGGAAAGATCGGGCTTGTCGGGATAGTTGAAGGACGGAGCCGTTACGTCGGCAAAGGAGAACATATCCATTTGTCCTGCGGGATTGTTGCGGTTCTTTTGCATCACGTTGTCAATGATGACCTCGTAAACGGACAGTATTTGTGAGCGATAGAGTCCAAGACCGTCAAATGCTCCACACTTTATAAGCGTTTCTACTTGACGCTTGTTAAGGTCGCTTACGGTACTCATTCTTTCTACAAAGCTGTCAAATGAAGCAAAGCGTCCACCGTTGGCACGCTCTCGAAGGATAGCTTCAAGAAAATTCTTTCCAACGTTTTTGAGTGCCAGCATACCGTAACGAATGTTGCCGTTTTCTCTATCCATGCTGAAGTTTACACGGCTAACGTTAATGTCGGGCGGCAGTACGGAGATTCCAAAATTTGCACACTCGGCAACGTATTCCGCAACCTTTACCTGATTACCGAGTACGCTTGTCAGGAGTGCTGACATATATTCTCCCGTGTAATGAGTTTTAAGGTAAGCGGTTCGGTACGATATAACCGAATAAGCGGCGGCATGAGCCTTGTTAAACGCGTAGTTTGCAAAGCTCGCCATATCGTCAAACAGCTTTTCCGCCTTATCGGCATCAATTCCATTGTTTTTAGCACCTTCAATGAAGGATTCTCTTTCGGATTCCAAAACGGATGCCTTTTTCTTTGACATGGCGCGACGAACGATGTCGGCATGTCCATAGGTGTAGCCGGCAACAGTTCTGAAAATGCTCATTACCTGCTCCTGATATACGGTACAGCCGTAGGTGGAGCGGAGTATGGGTTCAAGCTCGGGAAGATCGTATTTTATCTTGGATTTATCGTGTCTGCACTCAATAAATCTCGGTATTGAGTCCATCGGACCGGGACGGTAAAGCGCAAGCACGGACAAAATATCATCAATGCTCTCAGGACGAAGATTTTGAAGCACCTGGCGCATTCCGTCACTTTCAAGCTGGAAAATGCCGAGGGTGTCACCTCTTGAAATGAGATCGTAGGTCGCCTTATCGTCAAGCGGTATTTTTTCTATGTCAAAATCAGGATCTAATTCCTGAATTTGCATTTGCGCGTCATTTATTATCGTAAGATAACGGAGTGCCAAAAAGTCAAACTTCAAAAGTCCAAGATCGGCAATGGTGTCCATGTCA
>JBGVJM010000085.1:0-3734 GCA_045129415.1 Eubacteriales bacterium | reverse complement strand
TCCTCGGCAAACTTTTGCAAGACCGCAACGAACATGAAAATAAATCCGCCAACGACCGCAAGATTTTTGAGCGATATCTCCTCAATAGCTTCAAATGCTCGGAAAGCAAGGAAGATGAGGAAGAAGCAGAACATAAAGCTGTAACGATTGTTGAGCCACTGAGGCTTCTGGAAGCCGTGCCATACAAGGTCAACGCAAGAGATCATGAAGCTTAAGACGAATATGAGCAGGAAAATTCCGCTGACGACCTTTTCGCGAACTGTAAATCTCTTTGAGCAGAAGAACAGGGGTGCGAGAATTACGGTCAGGAGTCCGCAGTAAACGAAGGGAAGACCGTCAATTCTTACCGTATCGTATGACGAGGGAAGAAGCTTGAACAAAAGGTCGTAGAAATCAAATCTCAGCTTTATATCCCATGAAGGATCGGTAAACTCGTTTTTACCGAATTGCAGTGAGTAGTAAGCGCCGAGAACGATAACTGCCGCGATTCCGATGGCTATGAGCGAGAAGAATCCGATGCGAACGAGAGATTTGCCGAAATGCGCCTTCTCGCCGCGGGGATTGTTGATTCCGTTATCCTTATACGCGAAGAGATAGAAGAAATAGTAAAGGAATACGAATATGCAAACCATGTAACCGATATAGAAGTTACTTGCAAGGGTAAGCGCAAGGAAAATAACGAACACCTTGTACTTTCCGTATTTTATAAGCTGCTCGATACCGTAAGCTACAAGAGGCAACCACATTACTGCATCTATCCACATCGTGTTATTCTGGTGAACTACACAGTAAGCCGACATAGCGTAAAGAATTGAGAATGCCACAACGGCAAGCTTGTTTCTCTTTACGGAATGCTTGTGGAGGTAGAAGCCCATAGTCAAGCCGCAAAGGGCAGCCTTTATCATGAACAGTATAAGGAGAAATTCCTGCGTTCTGTTGTCGGGGAAGAGGCAGATTAGGTAGGAAAGCGGGCTTGCAAGGTAGTAAGCATACATTCCCAAGAATTCACCGCCCAGGGCTCGCGACCACGTGTAGAGGAGAGAATCACCCTCAAGCACGGCATTTTTAAGCCCCTCAAAGAAGTATACGTACTGACCGTTCAAGTCAAGCACCAGCACGGTTCCTTGTCCGAACGGATAAAGTCCGCGCACGAGATAGATAAGGAAAAAGAGTATTGCGGGTATTGCCGCCGCCATCAAAAGATAGCCATACTCGTTTTTAATTGACGTAAGTCTTGATAAAAATCCCGCAAATCCTTTTTTGGCATTAAGGGCAAGGGGAGAGTTGAATTTTTTTGCTTCAACGGTTTGATTTTGTGTTTCGTTGTTCATTATGATCCTTCCTTTAGGTAACGATAAGACGAGATGACAAGGTTTATTGTTGCTTTGAAATGCTTTTGATTGACTTTTCAAGCTTAACGCGGTCAAGCGTGAGATCACGTGAGCAGCCCGTGCATTGTATACGAACGTCGCTTCCCACTCGCAAGACCTTAAATGTATCGCAT
Organism: Eubacteriales bacterium; assembly: GCA_045129415.1. Classification (GTDB taxonomy): domain Bacteria; phylum Bacillota; class Clostridia; order Oscillospirales; family CAG-272; genus SVTX01. The sequence goes on along the minus strand of JBGVJM010000085.1, from coordinate 2,230 downwards.
TTGCAGGGATGAGGCTTTTTCATTGTAAGTATGTCGCCCACATCAATTTTCAGTATTTGCACGTCGTCCTCCAAGCAAAATAAACATATACACAATAATTATACCATATAGTGCCAAATTTGTAAACGGATTTTTGCCATTTTTTATAAAATATTATTTATAAATAGTATTTGACAATGTTCTTAAAATATGTTATAATAATTTGATAATGGGGTACTTTGCGCATTTCAGGAAATATCCCCCAATAGTTGAGGTAAAATATGATAATACTTGGTATAGACCCCGGATACGCGATAGTCGGATGGGGAGTTGTGGAATATTCGGGCTCAAAGTTCAAAACCTTAGGATATGGCTCGATCCAAACTCCTGCGGGAATGCCCGTTGTGGACAGGCTTGAGCGCATTTACAAGGGAATGCTTGAAATAATTGAAAAGTACAAGCCCGACCAGATGGCGATAGAGGAGTTGTTCTTCAATACCAATGCCAAAACGGCGATCGTCGTTGCGGAGGCAAGAGGAATAATATTGCTCTCGGCTCGTGTTTCGGGTGTTGAAATAGCCGAATATACGCCGCTTCAGGTCAAAATGGCGGTCGTCGGATACGGCAAGGCGGACAAAAAGCAGGTTATAACAATGGTGACCTCGCTTTTGAAATTGCCTGCGCCGCCCAAGCCCGACGATACGGCGGATGCGCTTGCCATTGCCGTGTGCCACGCGCATAGCGGTTGCTCGCGCCTGTCGCAATATTACAACAAGAGCTTTGAGAGCTGACAATTAAAATAATGACGTCGCAATGCGACAGTAATGGAGAATAATATGTGGTGCAGTGAAAATTGGAAAGACTATGAATTGCTTGATACGTCGGACGGAGAGCGTCTTGAACGTTGGGGCAAATATATACTTGTAAGACCCGATCCGCAAATAATCTGGCGTGACGTTGCAAGACACGCTTTGTGGAATCGCGCCGATGCGGTGTATCGCCGTTCACAAAACGGAGGCGGTGGCTGGGTAAAGCAAAAAACGCCTGAATCGTGGGATATATCATACGATCACCTTGGATTGAAGTTCCGCTTAAAGCCCATGGGCTTTAAGCACACGGGACTGTTTCCCGAGCAGGCGGCAAACTGGGATTGGTTCTCCGAGCTGATAAAGAAGGCGGACAGACCGATAAAGGTGCTCAACCTCTTTGCCTATACGGGCGGCGCAACTGTTGCCGCAGCAAAGGCGGGAGCGCAGGTGGTTCACGTTGATGCCTCAAAGGGAATGGTTGCAATGGCAAAAGAAAATGCTCAGCTTTCGGGTCTTGCCGATGCGCCTATTCGCTATATCGTTGACGACTGCAAGAAGTTTGTTGAGCGCGAGATAAGACGCGGCAACCGATACGACGGAATAATCATGGATCCCCCCTCATACGGTAGAGGTCCCTCGGGCGAGGTGTGGAAGCTTGAGGACAGTATTGACGAGTTCGTAGACCTTGTATCCAAGGTGCTGTCGGACGAGCCCCTGTTCTTCCTTATAAATTCCTATACAACCGGACTTTCTCCGCTTACCATGAGCTACATTCTTGACCTTAAGGTTAAAAGACGTTACGGTGGCAAAATCGAGGCAGGCGAGCTTGGATTGAAGGTCACTCAAACGGGAGCTTATTTGCCCTGTGGAGCAAGCTCGCGCTGGGTAGCCGACAAATAAATCAAATTACTAACGGAGGCATTTGAAGTGTCTTATATTGAGATAAAAAACTTGAACTTTTCGTATAGAGACGACGAAAAGCCATTGACCGTGCTTCGCGACGTGTCGCTTAGTATTGAAAAGGGCGAATACGTTGCAATAGTCGGTCATAACGGCTCGGGAAAGTCCACCCTTGCCAAGCTTTTGAACCTTGTAATTGACGATTATGAGGGCTTTGAGGGAACTATAATTGTGGACGGCAAGGAGATAACCTCACCCGATATGAGCGAGGACGACGTCTATGAGCTTCGCAAAAAGATCGGAATGGTATTTCAGAATCCCGATAATCAGCTTGTTGCTACCATAGTTGAGGAGGACGTTGCGTTTGGTCCTGAAAATCTCGGACGACCGAGGGAGGAAATTCGCCGTCGCGTTGACGAAGCGCTTGCAACCGTGGGAATGACGCAATATGCAAAGCACGAGCCGCACAGACTTTCGGGCGGTCAAAAGCAAAGAATAGCTATCGCGGGTATTATCGCAATGAAGCCCGAATGTATGATATT